>WGCY01000023.1 GCA_015493525.1 Bacteroidales bacterium | reverse complement strand
TTAACCGCGCAAAGATAATAATAATCATCATTTACATTTCCTGTTAACATTTAGGTTAATAGCGGCGGAGTGCAGGCCGGCACTTGTATCAGTTCGGTTATAACAACCACACCATCATGACCATAGTAAAAAAAGAAGAGATAAAAGTGGCAAAAATAGCAGAATGCGCCTCTTTTAAGACTTTTAACTTTCTCAACATCATACCCAACAGGATCATAATGATAAGAATGGTAATTGACTGTGTGATTACTTCATTTAAAGACATTTCCCCCCTTTTTAATATAGTCACTCAAAGAAGTTGTATAATTAACTATTGAGAAATAAATTAACAACAAAACGTTGAAAAGAAAGAATGACATCAAAGAACCAAAAGCCGATTGTCTGTATCATTCTTTCTAAAAAACAATGTTGTTAAGCAAAAGTACAATAAAAAAGATATTTATTTTCTGATCTTCAACATAATATATTACTAACCGTAAGGTTAACCTTAAAACAACTTCAAGAAGAACTTTGTTACTTTTACCCAATATTATTTTGAATGGCTATTCAGTCCCGCAGGGGCAAAATATGAAAGAAATCGTTTAAAGAAAAACATTTAGAATTCAGGTTATTATACAAATCTCAAATTGATTACGATGGCTTATACTTATAAATACCCACGGCCGGCAGTAACAGTCGATATGCTGATTTTCAGGAAAACCGGCCATGAATTACAACTGCTGCTTATCCAACGCAAACACGAACCGTTTCAGGGCCTTTGGGCTGTCCCCGGAGGGTTTGTGGATATGGACGAAACCCTTGAAGAAGCTGCCCGCCGCGAATTACAGGAAGAAACGGGCTTGCAAAATATAGCATTAAAACAATTGAGGGCCTACAGTGCCCCCGACCGTGATCCGCGCCACCGGACTATCTCCATTGCTTTTACGGGCATGCTTCCGGATGACCAACCCATCCGGGCGGGAGATGATGCACAAAAAGCCCGGTGGTTTTCTCTCCACAAGCTTCCTCCCCTGGCTTTTGACCATGCACAGATTGTTGCCGATGCACTAAAAAAAATCAGTGCATAAAATTAGGAGAAAAAATATTTTTTTATTTGGTTTTTTGTATTCCGAAAGACGATATTTTTGCCGGCTTTTAAAACGATAATTTAAAAATAAAAAGTTATGGCATTTCTCCGTAAAGAAAAGATATTCAGCAGGAAGTGGCTTATTGATTATACGTTTATCATTGTGGGTTCATTTATCCTTGCTGCCGGATTTGTTTTGTTTATCACGCCTTACAAAATTGTTCCGGGAGGGGTTTATGGTATTTCCATTGTCCTCCATTATGTGTTGGGAACGCCGGTGGGGCTTATGGCGCTTGCCTTTGACATTCCGTTGACTATTATAGGCGTTAAAGTCCTCGGCCCGCGTTTTGGCATTAAGACGGTGGTGGGCTTTGTGCTAACCGCCTTTTTTAATGATGGGTTAACCTATCTTTATGGATATAAACCGTTGGTACAGGGCGATGCTTTGCTCTCTTCCATTTTTGGCGGACTTTTTCTCGGGGTTGGGCTGGGGCTTATTTTCAAATCAAAAGCTACTTCAGGTGGCAGCGATATCATTGCCATGATCATCAGCAAATACACCAAAATGCCGGTGGGGCAATTGATGATTATGGTCGATTCCATGATTGTTCTGTTAGGCCTGATTGTCTTTAAAGACTGGAAAATACCGCTTTACTCGCTTATTGTCATTTTCATTACCGGCAAAGTGCTCGACACCATTCTCGAAGGGTTGAATTATGACAAAGTGCTTTTCATTATTTCAGATAAATTTGAAGAGATTGGCGAAAAAATCATTCATGATTTAAACAGAGGGGGCACTTTTATCAGTGGTAAAGGGATGTACAACCAAAAAGACAAGCAAATTATCTTTACTGTCGTTAACCGGAGAGAAGTCGCTGTTCTACAGGAATTTATACACAGAGTAGATGCCCATGCCTTTGTTACGGTACTCAACTCCAACGAAATTCTTGGTGAAGGGTTTAAGTCGCTGGAGACAAAACTCGAAAATTAATAACCTGGGTTAATAAAGCAAAGCCGGTGGCCGCTATGGCGATGGGTTCGTTCTGAAAAAAGAGGGACAACGGTTTCTAAAGTTGTTCCCGGATATACTTTTCCAAAGTACGAATATCGTTACTAAACCGACGGATACCTTCCGAAAGTTTTTCGTTGGCCATAGGGTTCTCATTCATGTGCCAGCGAAAAGACATTTCATTCAAATCTACCTTTTTCATTTTTGACCTGGCAGCCATTTCGGGAGTAAGTGCAGGTTTTGGGAATACTATTGAATTTTCAAGTTCTTCCAGTAATTGGGGCGAGATGGTCAGCAAATCACAACCTGTCAGTGCTAAAATCTCCCCTTTGTTCCGAAAGCTGGCACCCATGATTTCGGTAGGAAAATCGAATTTCTTATAATATTCATAAATTTCGCGCACGGACAATACACCGGGGTCTTCTTCGGCAGGGATGGCATCAACCCCTTTCTCTTTTTTGTACCAGTCAAGTATACGTCCCACAAAGGGCGAGATGAGCGTTACACCGGCATCTGCGCAGGCAATGGCCTGAGTAAGGCTGAAAAGCAAAGTCAGGTTGGTGTGGATGCCCTCTTTCTCAAGAATTTCGGCAGCCTGGATGCCCTCCCATGTGGCAGCTACTTTTATGAGTACCCTGTTTCGCTGGATGCCCGATTTCTCATACAAGCGGATTAAACCTTTGGCATACGATATGGTATCATAAATCCGAAACGACAGACGGGCATCTACTTCTGTGGAGACCCTTCCGGGAACGATTTTTAAAATCTCCAGACCGAAGTTTACAAAGATTTTTTTCAATCCCTCGCGTAATTTTTGCTTTTCGTCCCCTTTGGCTTTTTGTGCATATTTTACGGCATCATCCACTAGCCATTTGTATTTCGGCTCCATGGCAGCTTTTAATATCAGCGATGGATTGGTAGTGGAATCCTGCGGTTTATACTTTTTAATTGATTGGAAATCACCGGTATCGGCAACTACCGTAGTATATTTCTTTAAATGTTCAAGTGAGTTCATAAACCTAATTTTTCTGTTTTCAAAGATAAGCGAACTTCTTTATAAATGAGCTACGGTGGTTGTTTTTATGGCGAATTTGTTTTTTCCGGTTAAAAAAACAAGAAAAATGTATGAATCCATATTTTTTGTAAATTTACAAGCGAAATCTTAACAGAAAACCCGTCATGTCTTTGCCTGTGATTACACTGAAAAATCTTGTACATCGTGGGGGAAACCATGTTGCCTTATTTTTTGATTATGATGATTCCCTGATTTCCCGTGTCAAAACGATTAAAGGCATCAGGTGGAGCCAAAGCAATAAATGCTGGTACATTTCCTACAGGCCCGATTATTTTGACTATTTGCGAAACACATTGGACAATGTGCGGTTTAAAGACTTTGTAAAACCTGTTTTTGAAAGTCCGGAAGAACCTCAGACAGCCCCAAAATATCTGATTGAGATACGGCAAAACGAGCAAGACGGGCTTCTGTACATAAAAGTACCTTTTATATTAAAAGAAGAAATCAGAAAACTGGATGGGGCCAGGTGGCATGCCGCGAGCAAATTGTGGGTCGCCTACGACCATCCCGATAATCTCAGGCAAATTGCTGAAAAAATTGCCAGCACCGAGGTAAAGGTAAACATAGAAAAAAGTACGTTCTCTTTGCTTAAATCCCAAAAGGATGCCTACCAATATCTGAACAAGCTGAAAGATGTTCACAGAAAAGAGGTTAAAGATTTTGAAAGCTGGCTGGTGCAGAAACGCTATTCCGATAACACGGTGAAGACTTACAAAGGATGTATGGTGGTTTTTTTCAGGTATTTCTCGGAAAAGCCCATCGAAGAGATTGGCACCAAGGATATTGAACAATTTAACTTCGACTTCATCATTAGGCACGGTTATTCGTCCAAAACACAAAACCAGTACATCAGTGCCATTAAGACATTCTTTATAAAAATGAAGGGTACCCATTTTGAACTTAATGAGATTGAACGGCCCATTGAGGGGCGAAGATTGCCCAAAGTTATCCCCATAGAAGATGTGCAGGCTTTTTTGGCAGGGATATCCAACATAAAGCACAAAACAGCACTCACCATCATATACTCTTTAGGGTTGCGGAGAAGCGAGCTGATAAATTTAAAAATAGAGGATATTGATTTTAAAAGAGATACGGTTGGTATACTCAATGCAAAAGGGAAAAAAGACAGAGATTTACCCCTGCCCGGGAAGCTAAAAAAGCTTTTAACGGTTTATTTAAGGCAGGTAAAGCCGCAGGTCTGGGTGATAGAAGGGCAGTTTCCGGGAACACCTTACTCACCGACAAGCCTGAGCAATATATTTCACAAATATCTTGGACGGGTAATAAAAATTCATAATTTTACGCTACACAGTTTGCGGCACAGTTATGCAACACACTTGTTAGATATGGGCGTTGACCTGCGCATCATTCAGGAGCTACTTGGGCACAAGAGCAGCAAGACGACAGAGATATACACGCACGTCAGCATGAGGAATTTAAAGAACGTCAAAAACCCGATTGATGGCTTTGAACTATAAAACAACAAAAGGTGTACATATCCACCCCAATACTGTGAGCAATCATATAGAAAATATAAATATATAAAGGAGTTA
>WGCY01000022.1 GCA_015493525.1 Bacteroidales bacterium | reverse complement strand
TAGTTTCAAACTGTTTAAAGTTTTTCCCTGCCAGGTTCAGGCTTCCCCGCGCAGCACTTTCCATATCAACTCAGGCTGAAAACCTTTTTGTGTTGCGTAACGCACCAGCTTGTTTTGGCGGGTAAACTCATCTTTGGCATTCACCTTTTTTGAAAACAAAACAGCTTTCAGGGTATTGATATACTCCTCCTCATCAATCTCATTCAGGCCTATCTCAATAAAAAGTTCGGGAACCCGTTTTTGTTTCAATGCATAATAAATTCTGTTCCTGCCCCACTTGTTATGCCGTAATTTTCCAAGGACAAAGGCTTTGACAAAACGTTCCTCGTTGATATAGTTCTCCGCTTTGAGGGTTTTGATAATCTCTTCGAGGGCCTCTTCGGTGGCTTTCCACTGTGTCAGTTTCGTTTTCACATCGTAAATGCTACGCTCCTGATAAGCGCAATAATTGCGGGCTTTTTCCAGCAGGTATTCGGGTGGCGGTGTCATGGTTTTTATTTAGTGGTTTGCGTAGTCGAAAATACAAAAAAATCCTGAAACAATTCCCCGGTTATTCCCAAATTTCAAACCGGTATCCCCTTTTGGCGTAATGTTCGAGGTAACGGGGCAGGGCATACAGCAGGTTTTTTTCGGCCTTCACACTGTCGTGAAAAACCACAATACTGCCGCGGGTAGTTTTATCAATGGCTATGTTGAGGCACTCTTCTTTTGAAATACCTGCATCATAATCATACGATACCACCGACCACATCACCAGCTGATAATGTTTTTTCAGGTATTTTATTTGTGAAGGCCTTATTTTGCCGTAAGGCGGCCTGAAATAACGTGCATGTACCAGTTTGTTGCAAGCATCGACATCCCTGAAATAAACTTCATCCGGCGTGCGCCAGCCGTTGATATGATGATAGCTGTGGTTACCAACCAAATGACCGGCATCCAGCACTTCGTGAAACGTTGCCGGATACTTATGCACATTGTTTCCCACGCAAAAAAAGCAGGCTTTGGCATCGAATTGCGAAAGAATATTCAGTACTTTTGGCGTGATATCCGGGTGAGGCCCGTCGTCGAATGTAAGATAGATAACATCATCTGTAACCGGCACATTCCAAAGAAGTTCCGGAAAAAGACGATGAATAAATGCCGGGGTTTGAAATTTCATTTGATGTCAAAGATACGGCCTTAACGGAAACAAATAACATAAACTGATAAAATTAAAATCATGAAACGACTTGTATTAGTTCGGCACGGAGAAAGCATTTGGAACAAAGAAAACCGCTTTACGGGATGGACCGATGTCCCCCTTTCGGAACAAGGGGTCAAAGAAGCAAAAAAGGCAGGACAGACACTTAAAAAAGAAGGGTTTCAGTTTCGCCTGGCCTATACTTCCTACCTTACCCGTGCCATAAAAACACTCTGGCTTATGCTGGAAGAAATGGACAGCCTTTGGATAGAAGAACGGAAAAGTTGGCGGCTCAACGAAAAACATTATGGCAACCTTCAGGGGTTGAACAAGGCGGAAACAGCCAAAAAATTCGGCGATGAGAAAGTTTTGATGTGGCGGCGTAGTTTTGATATTCCGCCCGAACCCCTGACCAACGACGACGAAAGAAACCCCCGTTTTGATCCACGCTATGCCAGCCTCACGCCTGATGAACTTCCACTGACAGAGTCATTAAAAGAGGTAATTGAACGCATGCTGCCTTACTGGGAAAGTGAAATAAAACCTTCGCTGAAAGAACAGGGCGATTTGCTGGTAGCTGCCCACGGCAACAGCCTGCGCGCACTGGTGATGCATCTGAAAGGCATGAGCAAAGAGGAAATCCTGAAATTTAACATTCCTACCGGAATCCCCTACGTGTTTGAATTTGATGATGACATGAACTTTGTAAAAGACTATTTCCTCGGCGACCCGGAAGAGGTAAAAAAACTAATGGAAAAAGTAGCCAACCAAGCCAAAGGAAAATAATAAATTCCCGGTTTTGCAACGGGACAGTTATCCTGTTGCAAAACTTTTGTTTTCCATAAAAAATACGCTGAAACTTAACCGGACACAATCTACTGCCTGCTTTATAAAACACTGCTTATTATGCCAAAAACCTGGATTATTCCTGACATTCATGGTTATGCCGCCACACTGGAGGCAATGCTGAACCAGCAGATAAAACCGGACAAATCTGACCTGCTGATTTTTCTTGGAGATTATATTGATCGCGGGCCGGACAGCAAAGGGGTCCTCGATTTCATAATGAACTTACAGAAAAACGGTTACAACATTACAGCCCTCAAAGGAAACCATGAAGATTCCTGTGTCAAAGCATACGAAGCAGACAAAAACAACAATACTTTTTTAGGAATAAAAACCAAGACCCAGCGGCAAAAGGCATGGGAAATATTCGGTGGAAAACAAACCATGGAAAATTTTGGGACTACCCGTGCTTCCGGAATTCCGGAGAAATACATCCAATGGATGGCTTCGCTGCAATATTTTGCGGAAACAGAAAAATTCATTGCCGTTCATGCCGGATTAAATTTTGATCTTGCTGACCCCCTGAGCGATACCGTATCTATGCTGTGGACGAGAGATTTTCATGTTGACCGGCAGAAAATAAACCAACGGTTCATCGTTCACGGCCATGTACCTGTCAGCCTGGAATTTATTGATATGGCCATTCGCAACCCAACCCCCGATTTTATTGATTTGGACAACGGCATTTACATGAACAACAAACCCGGTTTTGGCAACCTGGTGGCCCTGGAAACCAACAGTATGGAGTACAAAGTTCAACCGGTAACGGACTGAACCCATTGAAACAGCACGTGCTAAAGAGGGCTTTGGGAAGCCGAAAGGACAAACTTCCCGTTTTTGATTTCTACCTGGTTTACCAGTGCATCAAAAGCCTTTTTGTGAAGGGCTTCAACCACCACATCCGCTTTTTGTAACAAAACGGGGACCTCTTTTTTTGACGGGCCGGTTTCTTCTCCCTTTACCATGATAAACAAAGCGGGACGAATGAAATTTCGCAGGCTGTTCGATTCGCAAATGCTCCATTTGGCTTCCTTCAACAGCTTTTCAATTTCAGGGAACGTCTCCGGTAAAAAAGCATCTTCGGTCTGAACGTACCATGAAGTAACAGCACCGGCTTTCAAAAAACGCATACTGTCTTTGTTGCCGTCAATACGGCTTTCCCTGGTTATAAGTATTTTGTCCTGAAAAGAGCGTACATCGTGTCCGTGAAAATGTTCATTTCCAGGCTTGATATTGGCCATTTTTACGGCAGTGATGGGGTATGCCGGACTAAATTTCTCAATCAGTTTTTCAACCAGTGTTGTTTTTCCAATATTCCGGCCGGTACCGCCCACAATAATCAGATGGTTAAATTGATCCATACAGGTGCAAATATATGAAAACCAAGTGTATTGACCCCGGTGAGTAAAGTGAGATTCTAAATAGGTTCTAAATAGCTAATTTCTTCGTTTTTACAGGACAACCTGTGAACAGGAAATGTACTTTTGCCGCCCGTTAAAAAAAACAAAAAAATGGATAAGTTATTTAGAAAAGATGCTTTCAAATATCATGCTTTGGGACGGCCGGGAAAACTCGAAGTAGTTCCCACAAAACCCTATTCCACACAACGCGACCTGTCGCTGGCCTATACGCCCGGGGTTGCCGACCCGTGTATGGCCATCAAGGAAAATTACGATGACATATACCGTTATACAGGAAAAGGCAACCTGGTGGCCGTCATTTCCAACGGAACGGCAGTTCTCGGGCTGGGCGATATCGGTCCCGGGGCCGGCAAACCGGTCATGGAAGGAAAAGGACTTTTGTTTAAAGTATTTTCCGATATCGATGTCTTCGATATTGAAGTGGATGAAAAAGATCCCGATAAATTTATTGCTGCCGTAAAAGCCATCGCGCCAACTTTTGGTGGAATCAACCTGGAGGATATCAAAGCCCCGGAATGCTTTGAAATAGAACGCAGGCTGAAAGATATGCTGGACATCCCGGTAATGCACGACGACCAGCACGGGACAGCCATGATTACCGGTGCAGCACTATTAAATGCGCTGGAAATTGTCGGTAAAGACATCCACAAAATTAAATTATTCGTTAGCGGTGCCGGTGCCGCCGCCTGTGCCTGTACCTCCATGTACATTAAGCTGGGTGTCAAACCCGAGAACATTGTCATGTCCGATATCAATGGTATTCTCACCAAGGACAGAACCGACCTTTCGGAAGAAAACCGAAAATTTGCCACCGACAGGAACATTCATACCCTTGCCGAAGGGATTAAAGGGGCCGACATGTTCCTCGGTTTGTCAGCCGGCGGCGTATTGAAAAAAGAATACCTGCTGACCATGGCGGACAATCCCATCGTTTTTGCCATGGCCAATCCCATTCCGGAAATTTCTTACGAAGAGGCCATGAGCACCCGCCCCGACGTCATCATGGGTACCGGACGTTCTGACTATCCCAACCAAATCAACAACCTGCTGGGATTTCCTTATATTTTTCGTGGTGCCCTGGATGTAAAAGCTACTGCCATCAACGATGAAATGAAAATTGCCGCTTCCAAAGCTATTGCCGCATTGGCCAAAGAACCTGTACCGGAAGAGGTAAACATTGCTTACAGCGTGCACAACCTGAAATTCGGAAGAAATTATATCCTGCCCAAAGCGACCGACCCCCGCCTGATTACAACCATAGCCCCTGCCGTGGCAAAAGCAGCCATGGATTCCGGTGTGGCACGCCAACCTGTCAAAAACTGGGACAAATACAAAGAAGAACTCGTCAAACGAATGGGGCTTACCAATCCTGTAAAACGCCGAATGAAAGCCAGTTGCAAGCACAATCCCAAACGGGTGCTGATGACCAGTGCCGAACATTACTCCATGTTGAAAGCTGCCGAGATAGCCGTCAACGAAAAGCTGGCCATACCGGTATTGCTTGGCGACAAAAAGAGGATCAAACAAATTATCAAAAAAAATGAGCTGGAGCTGAAGGATGTGGAAATCATTGACATGAAATCCAAAGAAGAAAAAGAAAGGAGCCGGGAATATGCACAACAGCTTTTTGAAAAACGCTTCCGCAAAGGAATGACACTGGAAACGGCAAAAGACAAACTGAAATTATCGCCCTACTACAGTGCCATGCTGGTGGAAAACGGCGTTGCCGACGCCCTGTTATCGGGCCTGACACGAAATTACCCTACCGCTATCCGCCCTGCCTTACAGGTTATTGGCAAAAGAAAAGAGGTTAATGTGGTCAGCGGTACGTATATTGTCCTGACAAAAGAAGGCCCCTTGTTCCTGAGCGACTGCACCGTTAACAAAAACCCCACGGCAGAAGAACTTGTGGAGATAACGTTGCAGACAGCCTCGGTGGTGAAAAGTTTCAAACTGGAGCCCAACATTGCCATGCTTTCTTATTCTAACTTCGGTTCTGTTTCGGCAGAAGGCCCGGCCAAAATACGAAAAGCCGTTGAAATTCTCCACAAGCAGCATCCCGATACATGCGTGGATGGCGAAATTCAAGCCAATATTGCCTTGAACAGCGAGTTGATGAAAGAGAGCTTTCCACTTTCCAGGTTGCTTGGCAAAAGGGTAAACACCCTCATTTTTCCCAATCTGGAGGCTGCAAACATTGCCTACAAATTGCTACAACAGACTTCCGGGTTTGAAGTCATCGGCCCGGTGTTAAACGGCATGAACAAACCTGCCCATGTTTTACAAATGGGCAGTAGTGTCAACGAAATTGTCAATATGATTATGATTGCTGTTATGGATGCACAGCAACTTTAATTTGGTTACCATTATTTTTTGATTTCCCCCTGTCTGAAAAAAAAGACAGGGGGTTTTTTATGAAAGCCAACGTCTTCCTGATAAGAAATTATTCCACTTTTTTAGACTCGCATATTAGGAATAGTTGTAATATTGTAATTCAAATAAAATCAAAAAATAATGGACAAATTATTTAGAAAAGACGCTTTCAATTATCATGCATTGGGACGTCCCGGGAAGATTGAAGTCATTCCCACCAAACCCTATTCAACCCAACGTGATTTATCCTTAGCCTATACACCCGGCGTTGCCGATCCCTGTCTTGCTATTGAAAAGCACAACGAAGATGTTTATAAATATACCGCAAAAGGAAACCTGGTAGCGGTTATCTCCAACTGTACAGCCGTCCTTGGCCTGGGCGATATTGGCCCGGAAGCCGGCAAACCGGTTATGGAAGGCAAAGGTTTATTGTTTAAAATTTTTGCCGACGTGGATGTGTTTGATATTGAGCTGAATGAAAAAGACCCGGACAAACTGATAGAGGTCGTAAAAGCCATGGCCCCCACCTTTGGAGGCATTAACTTGGAAGACATTAAAGCTCCCGAATGCTTTTATATCGAAGACCGGTTGAAAGAAGAACTGGATATCCCGCTTATGCACGACGACCAGCATGGCACAGCCATTATCTCTTCTGCCGGGTTGCTGAATGCCCTCGACGTCATTGGGAAAAAAATTGAAGATATTAAAATTGTGGTGAGTGGTGCCGGTGCAGCAGCAGTCTCCTGTACAAGATTATACATCGAGCTGGGGGCCAGGCCCGAAAATGTTATCATGGTCGATAGCCACGGGGTAATTCATAAAGACCGGACAGACTTAAATGAAATCAAAAAACAATTTGCAACGGATTTGCCTGTTCATACCATGGAAGAAGCGTTGAAAGGTGCCGATATGTTTTTGGGGCTTTCTGTTGCCGATTTGTTAAAACCGGCAATATTGAAAACCATGGCCCCGAACCCCATTGTTTTTGCTTTGGCCAACCCTGTTCCCGAAATATCTTACGATGATGCCATGGCTGCACGCAGCGATGTGATTATGGCTACCGGACGTTCCGACTATCCCAACCAAATCAACAACGTACTCGGGTTCCCGTATATTTTCCGTGGTGCACTGGACGTAAGGGCCACCAAAATAAATGAGGCCATGAAGCTGGCAGCTGCCAAAGCCCTTGCAGGCCTCGCCAAAGAACCGGTTCCCGAAGAGGTAAACATTGCATTCGGTATCAGCAACCTGAAATATGGAAAAGATTATCTTATTCCCAAACCTACCGACCCGCGCCTTATCGAAACCGTTGCCCCTGCTGTAGCACGTGCCGCCATGGAATCAGGCGTAGCCAAACATCCCATCGAAAACTGGGAAAAATACAAAGAAAGCCTGCGCAAACGGATGGGGCTTACCAATCCGCTAAAACGGCAAATGAAAAGTGTCTGCCGAAACAATCCCAAACGTGTTTTACTGGCTGATGCAGAACATTACAACATACTGAAAGCTGCTGAAATTGTTGTAAATGAAGAACTTGCCGAGCCAATCCTTATGGGGAACGAAAACAAAATCAAAAAGATTATTGCCGACCATGAACTGGAATTGGAAGACATCCGCATCATCGATCCCAAGGCGAAAGAAAACAAAAAGAGGATGGACCAATATGTCGATCAGCTCTTTGAAAAACGAAAACGCCGTGGAATGACCTACCTTGCCGCCAAAGAAAATATGAAGCTGAACAGCTATTTCAGCTCCATGCTGCTCGAAAATGGGGAGGCCGATGTGGTACTTTCGGGGCTTACACGAAACTATCCCGATACCATTCGCCCGGCATTGCACGTCATCGGCAGGAAACCTGATGTACAGATTGTAAGTGGTATCTACATTGTTATGACCAAAGAAGGGCCGCTGTTCCTAAGCGATTGTACCGTAAACAAGCAGCCTTCGACCGAGGACCTTGTAGAGATAACTTTGCAAACGGCAGAAGTTGTCAAACGCTTCAAAATGGAACCCAATATCGCCATGCTCTCCTACTCCAATTTTGGTTCGGTAGATGGAAAAGATACCGTTAAAGTCCGCCATGCCGTAAACAGACTTCATAAAGAGCATCCCGAGCTCAAGGTCGATGGTGAAATTCAGGCCAACGTAGCACTTGATCAGGAATTAATGAAAGAGAGTTTCTCCTTTTCCAAAATCCTTGGCAAACGCGTAAACACCCTTATTTTCCCCGACCTTTCTTCGGCAAATATTGCTTACAAACTGCTCAACAAAGCAGCCGGTTTCGAAATTATCGGGCCCATACTGAACGGAATGAACAAACCGGTTCACGTATTGCAGATGGGAAGCGGTGTGAACGAAATCGTCAACATGATTATGGTTGCCGTCATGGATGCGCAACAATAATAACTGCCCGCTTTTCAGGTAAAAGAAGCCACGGGCCCACAATTTTTCTTTGTGTGTCCGTGGCTGCCTGGTTTATAGGCAAAAAATCTAAAATGGTGCAAGCATCCGCTTGTACCTTTTAATCTTATTTCAAAAAATCTTAGTATTTTGCCCTTTATTTTTTCAACTGGAATCTGATATAATGAAGACAATACCACAACTTTTTGAAGGCAGCGTAACGAAATATCCTGACAATGTGCTGGTTTGGGAAAAAGAAAACGGGCAGTATAAAGGCATTAGTTTCACCGAAATAAGAGAACGTGTTTACCGGTTTGCCGCCGGGCTGATGTCGCTTGGTGTGAAGAAAGGAGACCGTGTCGCCCTGCTTTCCGAAGGCAGCAGCCAATGGCTTATCTCCGAACTTGCCATTCTTTATCTCGGTGCTGTAAACATCCCGCTATCGGTGAAGATTAACGAGCCTAACGAACTGTCATTCAGGATAAAACATGCCGAATGCCAATGGGTAATCTGTAGCGAGCGACAGGCAGAAAAAATCCGGAATATTCAGCAGGACATCCCCAAAGTAGGAACTTTTATCATCATAGGCCGTGCCAATACGCTCAACAAAATGGAAAAAAGCTACCGCGATGTTTTTGAAAATGGCAAAAAGCTTCTTCCCGAACTAAAAGAAAAACTTGTCCGGACATGGCAATCCGTAAAACCGGATGACCTGGCCAATATCAGCTATACTTCCGGAACCACTGCCGATCCCAAAGGCATCATGCTGTCGCACAGAAACTATACGGCCAATGTGGAACAGGCCAACACACTCATGAATGTTACCGAAGACTTCGTAACGCTGCTGATTTTGCCCTGGGACCATTCCTTTGCCCATACCGTGGGGCTTTACACCCTCATCAGGCAGGGGGCCAGCATGGCCGTAGTGGAAGTCGGGAAAACGCTGATGGAAACGCTGCGCAACATTCCCAAAAACATAAAAGAGGTAAAACCCACTTTCCTGTTGAGCGTTCCGGCCCTTTCAAAAAATTTTCGTAAAAACATTGAAGCCGGCATCCGGGCCAAAGGAAAAATCACGGAAAAGCTTTTCAACCAGGCATTAAAAACGGCTTACACTTACAATGGCATTGGCTGGGACAAAGGGAAAGGATGGCGCAAAGCCCTCAAGCCCATGGTACAATTTTACGACAAAATCCTGTTTAGCAAAATAAGGGAAGGCTTTGGCGGAAGGTTACAGTTTTTTGTGGGCGGCGGGGCACTGCTCGACATCGACCTGCAACGGTTTTTCTATGCCATCGGCATTCCCATATTTCAGGGCTACGGACTTTCGGAGGCTTCTCCCGTCATTTCATCCAACGGGCCTGACCTGCACAAATTGGGCTCTTCCGGCTACCTCGTTAAAAACATGGAACTGAAGATATGTGATGATAAAGGCGATGAGGTTACTTCAGGACAAAAGGGCGAAATCGTTATCCGGGGCGAGAATGTGATGAAAGGCTACTGGAAAAACGAATCCGCCACGGCAGAGACACTGAAAAACGGATGGCTCCACACCGGCGATATGGGCTATATGGACAAAGATGGCTTTTTGTATGTGCTCGGACGATTCAAAAGCCTGCTCATTGGAAATGACGGTGAAAAATACAGCCCCGAAGGCATTGAAGAAGCCCTCACGGAACAATCACGTTTTATTGAGCAGTGTATGCTTTATAACAACCAGAACGCCTACACCGTCGGGCTTATTTACCCCAACATCCCGGCCCTGAAAGCTGCCCTGAAAGAATTGAACCTGACCAACGAGACAGCTGATTATGATAGGATTATGCTGGAGTTAATCCGGACAGACATTAACCAGTTTTTGCCCGGCGGGAAGTATGAAAACCAGTTTCCGGGCCGCTGGATTCCCGCTGCCGTCGGTATCATGAACGAACCCTTCTCGGAAGAAAACCGCATGCTGAATTCTACCATGAAAATGGTACGAAACCGTGTGGTTGAACATTATAAGCAGCAGATTGACTATCTCTATACTGCTTCCGGAAAAAATATCTTAAATGAGAAAAATATGGCCACGATACAAGCCCTCATGGGAAAAAGCTAACCTCGCCAGCTCCGGGAACCTATTGATATAATAATTTAGATGCCATATAAATTCACAGACAAACAGAGATTTATCATTTTTTAAGAAAAATTATCTTTGATAAATTTGTAGTTTTGGGAGATGAAAAATATTCAGTTATTTAACTTAAAAATATCAAAGCCATGAAAAAAGTAACCGTAGTAGGTGCAGGTGCCGTTGGTGCAACCTGTGCTGATGTTTTAGCCCAAAAAAATTTCCTTGACGAAGTTGTTATCGTTGATATTAAAGAAGGCCTTGCCGAAGGCAAAGCCCTTGATATATGGGAAAGCTCCGCCATTAACCATTTCGACACACGCCTTGTGGGGTCAACCAATGACTATTCAAAAACCGAAGGCTCCGATGTCGTTGTTATTACTTCCGGTATTCCGAGAAAACCGGGCATGTCGCGTGATGACCTCATTTCTACCAATGCCAAAATTGTAAAATCCGTAACAGACAATGTCATGGCCGCCTCACCGGATGCCATCATTATCATTGTTTCCAACCCGCTGGACGTCATGACTTATGCCGCCCATATGGCTTCCGGAAAAGATGCCAGTAAAGTGTTTGGCCAGGCAGGCGTTTTGGATACTGCCCGTTACCGTGCTTTCATAGCTTCCGAATTGAATGTTTCGCCCATGGATATCCAGGCCCTGCTGTTAGGTGGACATGGCGACACCATGGTACCGTTACCGCGTTACACCACCGTTTCCGGTATTCCTGTTACCGAGCTGATTTCCAAAGAAAAACTGGATGCCATCGTACAACGTACCAAAAAAGGTGGTGGCGAGATTGTTAACCTGCTGGGAACCTCCGCATGGTATGCCCCGGGTGCTTCTGCCGCTCAAATGGCCGAATCCATTATCCAGAACCAAAAACACATCTTCCCCTGCTGCGTCCGTCTGGATGGCCAATGGGGCGAAAAAGATGTTTATCTTGGTTCCCCTGTCAAACTGGGACGCAATGGCGTGGAAGAAATCATAGAAATTAAACTGACCGATGAAGAACTGGCATTGCTCCACACATCTTCACAACATGTAAAAGATGTGATGAAAGTTTATGACGACATGAAAATTTTCTAATTAAATTTTGTTACTGAAAAAAGGTGCTCCTTTCAGGGCACCTTTTTTTGTATCTTGTCCCCACAAAAAAAGCCATGAAACGCATTGTTATTCTGACCGGTGCAGGCATGAGTGCCGAAAGTGGTATCAGTACCTTTCGCGACAGCAACGGCTTGTGGAGAAACCACCGCATCGAGGAAGTGGCCTCACCGGAAGCATGGGCACGAAATCCCGAAATGGTACTGGATTTTTATAACCAGCGGCGCAAACAGCTTTTTGAAGTGGAACCCAATGCCGGCCATCACGCCCTTGTACGGCTCGAAAAGAAGTTTGACGTACAGATCATCACCCAGAATGTAGATGACCTGCACGAGCGTGCCGGCTCCACAAATGTTCTGCACCTGCACGGTGAACTAAAAAAAGCCCGCAGTACCGTTGACCCGAAGCTGATTTATAAACTTGACCATTGGGAGCTGAAACTTGGTGATAAATGCGAAAAAGGTTCCCAGCTCAGGCCGCATATAGTGTGGTTTGGCGAAGCCGTTCCCATGCTGGACAAAGCAACCGAACTGACAAAAACAGCCGGCATTTTTATTGTTATCGGCACTTCTATGGCCGTTTATCCGGCAGCCGGACTGATTCATTTTGTACAAACGGACATCCCCAAATATTATGTTGACCCGAAAGCGTTTGCCGTGCAAGGCGTTTCAAACCTGAAAATTATCCGTAAAAAGGCCACCGTGGCTTTGCCCGGCCTGGTTGACCAACTGCTGAAAGAAAAATAATCGATGTCCTGTTTTTCTTATTTTTGCACACAATTTTAAAAGAAAATCTATGAAGAAACTATTTGGGGCAGCGACAGGTTTGGTGTTGCTGTTGTTCACTTTCGGCGGATGTACCGTAAACAATGCCAAAAAACAGGCAGAAGCAGACCATAACCTCATCTTAAATTATGTTTCCTCACACAACCTGAAAGGACAATTTACCGGTTCGGGACTGTATTACGTTATTCAGGACAGTGGCACGGCAAAACATCCCACACTCAGCTCCGGCTTAAATGTAAACTACAAGGGCTATTTCCTTGACGATAAACCATTTGACAGTGGAAATGGTGTTACGTTCAAACTTTCAGGCGTGATTGCAGGCTGGCAGGAAGGCCTTCAGCTGATTGGCGAAGGCGGAAAAATCAAACTACTGGTACCCTCGGCTTTGGCATACGGCGAAAGCGGATACGGTTCCATTCCCCCCAATGCGGTGCTAGGTTTTGATGTTACGCTGAATTCTTTCTCAAAATAACCAAACACAGCCTGCCCCGCCCTTTTTCTGTTGCCCTTACCCGGCGATGATTTATTTTTTGCATCTTTGTCCTGATGAAATCATTTCCTTTTTTTCGGAAGTTCTTGTTGCTGATGGCCATCTTGCTCACAGTGCTGGCCTTAAACCATTGTGCCAACGTCATAGCCCCCACCGGTGGCCCCAGGGACATAACACCTCCCAAAGTAACAGAGGCCATACCGGCAAACCACAGTACCCATTTTACGGGAAATAAATTTAGCATCACCTTTGATGAGTTTGTACACCTGGTAAAGATTTCACAGCAACTGTTGGTCTCACCGCCCATGGCAGAAATGCCGGATTTTCGGTTAAAACGGAAAACATTGTCCATCCGTTTCAAGGAAGCCTTAAAACCCAATACCACTTACACCGTCTTTTTTGGCGATGCCATCCAGGATATTACCGAGAACAACCCACTGCACAATTTTACTTATGTATTTTCTACCGGAACCAGTATCGACTCCATGAGCCTGCGCGGACAGGTAGTCAACGCCGAAGATTTAAAACCGGCCGGGGATGTGTTTGTCATGTTGTATAAAAACAACAACGACACCATCCCCCTGGACAGTATGCCACTCCTTGTAAAGCCCTATTACTTAAGCAAAACGGACAAGCAGGGCCATTTTATGTTTTCCGGGCTGGCGGACACTTCCTATTTAATCTTTGCCCTGAAAGATGAAAACTACAGCCTGACTTTTGACCAGCCCAATGAAAAAATTGCCTTTCTCGACTCGCTTGTCAAGCCGCAATACCGCCCCAAACCCCATATTGATTCTGCCGTTTTTGACACACTCACCGCCCACCTGCCTCCGGATTCTACGCAAATGGTATCCGATTCTCTCTGGCATATTGCCGATTCCCTGGCCGATATGCACCTCACTTTTTACCAACTTTCCCTTTTTCAGGAACCCGATTCGGTGCAGCGGCTGATGAAAGCCGGCCTCATACGTCCCAATACGATTCGGTTTGTGTTCAGCATTCCTGCAAAAAATATTTCAATAAAATCGCTAAAATACCATCCCGAAAACAATTGGTACCGCAGCGAGTGGAACAAAAGCCGCGACACACTCCTGTGGTTCCTGTGCCTTCCTCATCCCGATTCATTAAACCTTTTGGCCCTCAACGGAAAAGATACACTTGACAGCCTTTATTTAAGGGTAATCCCCAAACAGAAACTTGTCAGAAAAAGAAGAAAAAAAGATACGTTGAACAAGAAGAAAGTATATCTGGCATGGAAGGCAAATATCAAAGGCAGCATAAAACCGGGGCAAAAACTTGTGCTTACTTTTCTCCAGCCTGTGGAAAAAGTTATCTCCGATTCCATTTTGCTGGTACAAAATAAAGACAGCCTGTACAATCCCCCCTATTCATTTATCGACAGCCTGCACCGGCAAATTTACTTTCCCATGAAAGTGAAAGATGGGGGCACTTATCACCTATATATTCCGGATTCAGGCATAATAGACTGGAACCATTTTTTCAATAAAAAAATCATCCTGACATTTCACGCGAAAGCATTGAAAGAATACAGTTCGCTGAACGTTACACTAAAACCCGGGCAGCCCGGAGATTATATCTTTGAGATTCTGAACGGGCAGGAAAAACGGGTAGCCGTACGCTATTTTTCAGGAAAAACAGTGTTGCACTTTCCCCGTATCAATCCGGGAAAATATCATTTCAAAATTATTTTCGATCGAAATGGAAACAAAAAATGGGACCCGGGCAATTACCTGAGAAAACAGATGCCCGAGAAAGTGATTTACTTTAGAAATATAATGAAACTGCGTGCCAACTGGGAAATCAATGAAGAGTGGAAGTTTTAAAACCTGAGTTTTTAAATAACTGGTTTACTCTTCGTTACAGCGGTTGATACATTCAATAATCTCCATCAATGTATTGCTGCGCAAGGAATAGAATATTTTTTTTCCGGCCCGTTTGGACACCAACACATTCTTATTTTTCAGAATATTCAAATGATGAGAAGCGGTGGCCTGTTCTATGTTCAGCGTTTTGTAGATTTCCGTAACACTCAGTTGTTTGTCCTGTGCCAATAGCTCCAGTATGGCAATCCGCATGGGATGAGAAATGGCCCTTAATTTCCCTGCTGCCATCTCCAGTTTATCAATGTTAATTTCAAAATGTGTCATAATCTGATATTTTCTGCAAAAATAAAGGTAAAGTTTTTATAAAAAAATAAATATATATATATGTCATGGTCCTACATGTTTTTATAATGTATCTAAATAAGAAAGTTTTGGGTACTACTGCAAATTTGGTGGCAGACTGCTGTATTGTGTAATTATTATTGCCGGAAGTCAAAAGCCGGAAGTCCGAAACCGGAAGAGATTACTTCTTGAATACAGCATCTTTACATGCACAATCCGGTATAAATATCAAATGAATATACCAGCATGAAGAAGAAAAATATTTCGCTAAGCGAAAAGAGAGGTAAACTGAAAGGTGCGCCCGTCAAACAATCCTTTGTCGCTCAGTTTCAGGTCGGGGATAACAAGCAATGCCATAAACGAAAGCGTCATAAACGGTGCACGTAGCGTAGCCCCCATTTCATGCAACATATTGTCGAGGGCCTCATAACGTGCAGCCACCTGATAGCCATCTGCGTTGGACATCAATCCGGCAACAGGGAGCGGCAAGACTTCTGCTTTTCCGTCCTTCACAACTGCCACGCCCCCTTTACTGCCAACAATGGCATTTACCGCTTGCGTAATGGCTTCGTCATCCGTACCGACAGCTACTATGTTATGGCTGTCGTGTGCCACACTGGAGGCAAAAGCACCCGTTTTCAATCCGATATTTTTAATGAAAGCAACGGCTGGTTTTGCTTTCTCATAACGGTTCAGGACAACCATTTTCAACACATCATTTTGCACATCGCTCACCACATTGCCATCCACCACTTTGGGGGCAACATTTAATATTCCGGTAATCAATTCTCCATCATACGATTCAATGACTTTCAGCTTTTTCCCCTGGTCTGCAATATAAATATCTTCAGGGGACAGGGGTCCGGCAAGAAATTTATTGGGTGTTTCTTCTTTCACGGATGGAATCAGGCTATGTCCGTTTTCAGCTACCTTTTGTCCGTTGATAAAAGTGGCTTTTACTGCAAAGTTTTCCAGGTTGTCCACCACTATCATATCGGCCGGATCGCCTTCACGCAACATGCCCACCTCCAGGTTATAATGTTCGATGGGGTTGATTATCACACTTTTGAGTACCTTTATAGGAGCATAACCTTTGGCAACAGCCCTTTTTATCAAATCATTGATGTGCCCGGCAGCCAAATCGTTGGGATGGCGGTCATCAGAGCAAAACAGAACTTTGTCGGCATGGTCTTTCATCAGGTCGATGAGGGCTTCAAAATTTTTGGCCGCACTTCCCTCGCGAATTTGGATTTTCATGCCAAAACGTATTTTCTCCAAAGCTTCTTCCAGGGTAAAACACTCATGGTCGGTACAGACGCCGGCAGTGGCATATTTGCGTGCATCTTCACCTTTTACGCCCGGGGCATGGCCATCCACAGGCTTGTGATATTTGTTGGCAATTTCAATTTTTTTCATTTCGGAAGGAACGCGGCTAATCACACCCGGAAAATTCATCATTTCCGAAAGGTATTTTATCTCATCCAGCGAAAGCAGATAGTCCAGCTCTTTCTCGCCAAGGGCAGCACCGGAAGTCTCAAAAGGAGTGGCCGGAACACAGGCCGAAGCCCCGAAATAAAATTTAAATGGAACTTTTTTCCCGTTTTGAATCATAAACTGAATGCCATCGATACCGAGCACATTGGCAATCTCGTGTGGGTCCGACACAGTGGCAACCGTTCCGTGGACTGTTGCCAAACGCGCAAATTCCGAAGGTATCAACATGGAACTCTCCACATGAATATGGGCATCAATCAGCCCGGGAAGAATTGTCTGCCCCTCTGTAACAGAATCATCGGGCCGGATGGATTTTATTATCCCCTCTTCAACATAAACACGGCCCCTGAAAATTTTTTCGTTGTGCAGGTCAACAATATTTCCTGCTATGGTAAAAGAATCTTTTTTTTGCATAATGCAGGCAAAAATACAAATATTATTTATCAAAAAATTGTAAATTTGGGCCGGTTTAAACCGGACTTGGTCAATAAGAAACAAAATTCAATACCCATGAAACTTACCCCCATAGAAACAGGAAATTTAAAATTAGACGGCGGTGCCATGTTTGGTGTCGTCCCCAAAGTGATGTGGTCGAAGGTGTATCCTGCCGATGAGAATAACCTGGCCAACTGGGCCATGCGCTGTCTTTTGGTCGAAGATGGTAACCGGAAGGTACTGATTGACAATGGCATCGGCAGCAAACAGGATGAACGGTTTTTGAAACATTATTATTTGAACGGCGAAGCCACACTCGCATCTTCGCTGGAAAAAGCCGGGTTAAAACCCGAAGACATTACCGACATGGTGATAACACACATGCATTTTGACCATTGCGGGGGCAGTGTGAAATACACTGCTGACAAATCGGGTTTTGAGCTTACCTTTCCCAACGCCACTTACTGGGTCAGCAGGAAACAGTACGAATGGGCTACCCACCCGAACCGGCGCGAAAAAGCCTCTTTCTTAAAAGAAAACATATTGCCCATCGAGGAGAGCGGCCATCTTAAAATGATTGAAGAAGAAGGCGAATACATCCCCGGTATTGACTTTAAGTTGTATTCGGGGCACACGGATGGCCAGCTGATTCCCCACATAAGGGTTACCAATGATAAGACGGTGGTTTTCATGGCCGACCTCATGCCATCGGCAGCCCATATTCCCATGCCGTGGATTATGGCTTACGACACACGCCCTTTGCTTACGCTGAAAGACCGTGAGCGGTTCTACAAAGAGGCTTTGGAAAATAATTATATCCTGTTTTTTGAACACGACCTGTATCACGAAGCCGCTGTCCTTGAAAATACGCCCAAAGGTGCCCGTGTAAAAGAAACCGGGAAATTAAGCCAATTTTTGTAAGGCCGGGAAATCAGTTTTTTAAGATATAGGCAGGGGCAATCTTGTATGTATCATATCGTTGCAGATGGTTTACCCTAATCATCCGGGACAAATCGTTAACGTAATCATCGCCTCTTTCAGAATACTTCTTCAGGGAATCGATAATGACAAACGGGTTATTGGTTTTCAGCCGTACCGCACGGAACGGGGCAAAAATCTGTCGCGTGTCCAGCATAAAGTAGTAAGCGTTTATTGCCTCTTCCAGGTTACCGAATTTTTGCAAATATATCCTGGTGCCCTTGCGATGGGATAAAGCCGGCATCCGGTTTTCAGTAGAATCAAAAGACCACATGCCAAAAACATTGTTCCCTTCCAGAAAAAACCGGGAGCTCCCCCAGCCGCTTTCGATGGCAGCCTGCGCCAGAACAATACTTACCGGAAATGTCCGAAGCCGGTTGATTAATTCAAAAATATTTTCGGTTCCGTACGCTTTCATTAACGGAAAAAGAAAGTTGGTATCGGCAGTTGTCATGCTTTTTCTCAAAGCCATTGCCTCCACATGCCTGCGAAGAATGTCAAGGTTTGTTTTGGCCACAAGTACCGAAGGCAGCAACATCTCAAAAAACTTTTGTTTTTTTTCAGGAACAGGCAGATGATTTAAAGAAATTGTGTTGGTATAAACATAGGGAACAACCAGCGGATTCTTTATATCTACAATATCGTTCGGATGATAAATTTTCTTTTTGACAATTTTGACAAAATTGATGTTTTGTGCAGACACAGGACCGGAAAAGCCAATGGCCATAAACAACAAATTGACAAATAACATTTTAAAATACTTCCTGCAGAAATAAAACAAGGCATTTTTACGCATAAACAATGGATTACTACAACAAACGAACAAAGAAAACAATCGCTGGAAGCTGTTTTTGTATTGCAAAGATAATGGTTCTTCCCATAAATCAAAAACTGTCCGGTTTTACGGATGACCGGTAAGGGGAAAAAGAAGGCTTTTGAAATCATATAAGCCGAACATCTGGGCAGAAGTAATCAATATTACCACCACAATCACCCATTTCACAAAATTAACACCTTTTTTTACCGCCATGCGGGAAGCAATCCAGGCACCGGCCATATTGCCCACAGCCATCACCAGTCCGTAAACCCAGTTGATTTCATGGTTAAAATAAAAAATGGCCAGTGTAAAAGGGGCATAAGCCAGAATTATCAACACCTTGATGGCATTGGCCTTCACCAAATCGTACCCGGCCCCCAGGACAATACCGCCCAGCAAAAAGTAGCCTACGCCCATGTGGATAAAACCGGCATAAATGCCAATGAAGAAGAAGGCGACATAGGTTGCCCATTTTATCGGTTTTGCACTTACCTCAGCCCTCCCGTAGATATACTGCTGTGGTTTAAACAAAACAAAAATGAGCATCACCAGCATGATGACCCCGATGGCTTTTTCAAACACTGCTTCGTTGATGTCAACGGCTACCCAGGCCCCTACAAGCGAACCGAGGATAGCCGGTATGGAAAGATAAAGTGCTTTGCGTATTTCCAGTACTTTTTGTTGTTTAAAACTGGAAACGGCCACCATGTTTTGCAGCGCAATAGCCACGCGGTTGGTACCGTTGGCCACTGTTGCGGGAAGTCCCAGCATAATCAATATCGAAAGCGAGATGATGCTCCCGCCACCGGCCAGGGTATTGATAAAACCCACCAATACCCCCGAAAGCACCAACACCAAAAGTTCAACAATACCCATACCTTATTTTATCATTGCCCGTACTATAGGAGTTGCTCCTTTGTGCACCCTTATGTCATAGGCATGTGTTATGGTTGCCCCATGAAGAAATTGTATTCCGATAACATAAGTCGCAAAATAATGGTTATATTTATCTGCATGGCTATCAGTGGGTGGCGGACATTTTTTGCACTTGTACGGCACATCGATGGTCAAAGGCCCGGCATAAAGTTTCCCCGTGGTGGCAGAAAGGCCCCTGCCGGTAGCATTGACGAACTGAAAATAAGCCAATGCATTTTGGTCGGTTTTGGTATAGGTTGTGGAAGCAACCTGAAAAAGTTGCTGAAAATCATTTCCCGTATTGGTAACGGAAACCGTAATCCTGTAATAATCTTCGCCCTTTTTGGTTTTCCTCAAAGCGGCAATGTAGCTCGTGGAGATACCATTAATCTGGGTGGTTTTTCCGGCTTTTAAAATAACGAATTGCTGTGCTTCCAGTTGCAGGCCGGCAAAAAGCAAAATAAGAAACAGGGAGCGTGTAAATTTTTTCATAATTTTAGTTTTTCGTGTATATACCATGAATTGAATACTTTTCAAACAGGAGCTGAATATTTTTCAGGCAAAGCTCCATAATACTTCTCTTTATTTGTTCTTCAGAAAATGCATATTCCATTCTTCCGCCCCTTTTGGGGGGGACAGATAGACTTCATCCTCCTTTTTCAGCCCCGATTTTATGACAATATCCTCATCATTGCTTTTTCCCGGAACAACCTGCTGTTTGTGATGGTCCATATAAACAAAGCTGAGCGAATCGTTGTTGTGGACACACTCAATGGGCACAAACAGTACCGAATCAATAGTTTCTGTAATAATTTCATTTTTGGTAGTCATGGATGGGCGCAATACCGAATCGTGGCCTGCAAGCTGGATGGTAACCTCAAAGACTTTGGCATTGGAATTTTTCATTTGTTGCCCCATATTGGCCACCTCGGTTACCACGCCCTGAAATTTCTTATCGGGGAATGCATCCGTGCTTACCACGGCTTTCTGGCCTTTTTTCACTTTGCTGATGTCTATCTCATTGACATAGGTCTTGCTGTTCATGGCACTCAAATCGGGCAAAATAGCCACCACATTGTCCCAGGCGGAAATTTGCGCCCCCACGCCCTGTTTTTTACCGTCCCAGTTTCGTTTGTAAATAACCATCCCGGCTTTGGGGGCATAGACCACAAACTCTTTTTTGAGTTTCTCCAATTCGCTCAGTTTCCTGTCGGCTTTACTCAATCCGGCCTCCACCTCTTTCATGTTGGCAATGGCCTTCTCACTCTTCAGCACATAGTTGTCTTTGGTTTGTTTATAAGTCCGTTCTGCCTTTTGCAAATCCAACTTTACCTGTCGCCGGGTAGCAGGCGGCTCATAAATTGATTGGTCTACAATAATCTGCTTATCCTCCAGAGAATATTTCATATTGATTAACGCATTACGGGCATCCCGCAGGGTCATTGCCGTATCCAATTGTGTTTTAGTATATTGTGTGCGTAACTTTTCCACTTCCAGCTCCTGGTCTTTGATTTTGTTTTCCAGATCGGAACGGTCCAGGTTGGCCACCCACTGGGCGGAATCCACCACCGTACCATCGGGGACAATTTTTTCGATACGGTATTGCCAGATACGGGCGTTGCGCAAAGCAGTAGGGTTAGGGCCATGGATTTTTTCGCTGCTTCGTGCTTCCAGTTCGCCGGTTGTGGTAACGCCAATGACAAATTTTCCCGATTTAACGGCTACTTTTATCACCTGTTTTCCGGTACCGGATGTTCCGGAAAAATACCAAACCAGTACAATGAAAAGAAAAACACCAATGATGTAGAAGTAATTTTTTTTCTGTTTCATGTTCGTTACAAATATAACATTTCAAATAATGAGGTAAATTTAGACAAATATTCTGAGGGAAATAACATTCCTTGTTTTTGTTAAAACAAATATTATTCTTATTATATTTGCAAAATTCTAGGGAAGAATACAAATTCAGGGTATTTGCATAAGCGAAAATGAGAATAATTTATAATTTCTTTATCTATGGTTATACTTTTCTCATTAGGATAGCGGCCCCTTTTAGTGAACAGGTACGCCAATGGAAAAATGGACGAAGAAAGTTGTTTTTACATATGGAAAAAGCTGCTGGTGAAAACGAGGACATCATTTGGTTTCATTGTGCCAGCCTCGGCGAATTTGAACAGGGCCGCCCGGTGATGGAAGCTTTTAAAGAAGCTTTTCCTCATTATAAAATTCTGCTAACGTTCTTTTCCCCATCGGGATACACGTTGAGAAAAGATTATCCGGGAGCTGATTATGTCTTTTACCTTCCCATTGACAAGCCCAAAAACGCACGGCACTTTATTCATATTTTCAAGCCCAAACTGGCTGTTTTTATCAAATACGAATACTGGTACAACTACATACAAGAGCTTTCAAAGAATAAAATCCCACTATTTTTTATTTCGGCTATTTTTCGCCAAAACCAGTATTTCTTCCGGCATGGTGCCAAATGGTTCAGAACCCAGTTACAGAAAGTTACCTGGTTTCAGGTACAGGATGAGGCATCCTCGAAACTTTTGAACAGCATTCGTGTTTTTCATAATGAGGTGGGGGGCGATACCCGTTTCGACCGCGTAGCAAAAGTGGCCCGGGAACAGGTTTCATATCCGGCCATCAAAAACTTTGCTACCGGTAATAATTTACTTGTATGCGGAAGCACTTGGCCTCCCGATGAAGAGATTATTTCGGATTTTCTTTCCCACGATAAAACCATAAAAGTTATCCTTGCGCCTCATAAAACAGATGCTGAACACATTGCTGATATTCAGGATAAATTTAATGAATTCAATCCTGTTTTATATTCTGAAATTACTAAAGCCGTCCCCGCGGACACTCGTGTATTAATTATTGACACTTTAGGATTACTTTCTTATTTGTATCGGTACGGGAGGTTGGCGTATGTGGGCGGGGGCTTTGGTGCAGGCATTCATAACCTGCCGGAAGCAGCAGTTTATGGCCTTCCGGTCATTTTTGGCCCCAACCATCAACGTTTTCGCGAAGCCATCGATTTGTTGGAAAACGGCGGTGGTTTTACCATTAACGATAAAAAAAGCTTTCGGCAAACAGCCGATATGCTCCTGCAAAACGAGAAAAAATATCAACAGGCATCGAAAGCAGCTGCCGATTATGTGAAACAACAATCGGGGGCCACTTTTAAAGCCATGGAAAAAATAAAGGAGTACCTTGTGGTACAGCAAAAAGAAAAACCAATAAAAAGCTTATAATTTTCAACCAAAACAATAAAAACATGGACACATTATTAAGAAAGGCATTGCGTAAGCCAACCGCAGCCGACACCATTTTCCTGGTGAGAGATGGCAAAGACCTCCATCATCTCGGGTTTACAGATGATGAATTGAATTATATTAAAAGACAACACAGAAGCGATCATAATGTCGTGGTTGTCAACCGGTATAAAAATGTATTGATTGTAGCTTTCGGCGAAACTATCGGAACACGTTCCATTCGCAATGAAGCTTACCGTATGCGGGGCGATGAAGCCCAGCTACAGCTCAACAAAGCACGTGTTGAACGCACGGTCGTGTTTAATGTTACCGCCGACAAAGAAGAGGTATTGGCTTTTACGGAAGGCCTCCTGCTGGGAAATTATACTTTCGGCAAATACAAAAAAAAGAACAAAAAGAAAGACAACACCCTGGAGCAGGTGGATATTTACGACAATGACATTTCGGAAGAAGACCTGGAAGAATTGCGCATCCTCACAGAAGCCGTATTTGTTGCCCGCGATTTTGTAAATGAACCGGTAGCTTACCTGAATGCCACAAAATTTGCCGAAGAGATGCAGGCCCTCGGCAAAGAAGTCAACGCCAAAGTGGATGTCTTTAACAAGAAAAAGCTGGAAAGCCTCAAAATGGGCGGCCTGCTTGCCGTAAACCGCGGGAGTATCGACCCGCCCACATTCACCATCATTGAGTGGAAACCTAAAAATGCCCAAAATAAAAAACCTTATGTTTTTGTGGGCAAAGGGGTCGTTTACGATACCGGCGGATTAAGCCTGAAACCTACCAATTTTATGGATACCATGAAATGTGATATGGCCGGTGGTGCTGCCGTGGCCGGAGCCATGTATGCCATTGCCCGGGCCAAATTGCCGATGTATGTCATTGGGCTGGTGCCGGCAACCGACAACCGTCCTGATGGCAACGCCTACACCCCCGGTGATGTGATTACCATGCACGACGGCACTACTGTGGAAGTACTGAACACCGATGCCGAGGGCCGCATGATTCTTGCCGACGCGCTGAGTTATGCCAAAGAGTATAACCCCGAGCTGGTAGTGGACATCGCCACGCTTACGGGTGCCGCCGCACGCGCCATTGGCCCACAGGCCATAGTAGGCATGGAAGCCAAAGCCGATGACGAATTTGAACAAATCAAACGTGTTGGCTCATTGTCCCACGAACGCATTGTGGAGTTTCCTTTCTGGGATGAATACAAAGAATCGCTGAAATCAAAAATTGCCGATTTGAAAAATATCGGCGGTGTGGAAGCCGGTGCCATCACCGCAGGAAAATTCCTGGAACATTTCACCAGCTATCCGTATATCCACCTCGATATTGCCGCTCCGGCATTCCTCGACAAAAGAAGCGGATACCGCGGCGAAGGCGGTACCGGCGTTGGTGTACGCCTGTTTTACAATTTCATCAAATCGAAAGTTGAATAACTAAAAAAGAGGTTGTTCAAGAAGAGGGTATCACGCCAAGTGCGCAAAACTTTAACGCAGAGAACGCAAAACTTAAATCATTATAGCAAAATGATTTGCGAACTTTGCGGAACCTTTGCGCACTTAGCATGGACCTTCAAAAACTATCTTTTTGTCAACTCAGGTTATTACAACCATTCATCAAAATAAGATTTTATTTTTCGCGTCAACTGCAAACGGTCCCTGCCCCTGACACCATGCTCCTGTCCGGGATAAACAAAATAGTCCATCAGCTTGTCTTCATGGATGGCTTTCTGCAAAAACAACAGGCTGTTTTGCCACATCACCACCGGGTCCATGGTCCCGTGAATCAGGAGTAAATGGCCTTTCAGGTTGTGGACATAATTCAGCAGGCTGGCTTCTTTATATCCTTCGGGGTTTTCCTGCGGTGTGTCCATGTAACGCTCGCCGTACATCACTTCGTAATATTTCCAGTCGATGACCGGGCCTCCGGCAACACCCACTTTGAAAACGCCCGGTGTACGCACCATGAGCGATGTGGTCATAAACCCGCCAAAGCTCCATCCATCCACGCCCATGCGGGTGGAATCCACGTAAGGCAACGATTTTAGGTAATTTACACCCACCATCTGGTCTTTTATTTCATTGGTCCCCAGATGCCGGAAAATTACCTGTTCAAAATCACGCCCGCGGTTTTCGGAACCGTGGTTGTCCAGGGTAAAAATAAGATAACCGTTTTCGGCAAGGTAGTTCAGCATAAATCCGGCACCACCCAGCCAGGTATCTGTAATCAGTTGGGCATGAGGGCCTCCGTAAACGTACACGATGACCGGATATTTTTTGGTACTGTCGAAATTGACCGGTTTTATCATACGGCAATATAGCGGTGCATCATCAATTTTTGATTTCAGGGTAAAAATGGACATCTTTCCCAATTTGTAACCGGCCAGCGGGTCTTTGTCCTGTTGGATGGTGCGGACTACTTTACCCCGATAATTCAACAACTTGTAAGCACGGCACACATCCGTACTGCTGAAAATATCCAGCAGATACTTTCCATCTTTGCTCACTTTGGCACTGTGGGTTCCGTGGTCGGGGCTGAGCCGTATTACTTTCGCGTTGCGCATGTCCACAGAATACAGATTTTGTTGCAGCGGACTCTCTTTGGTGGCGATAAAATAGACCTTGTTCTTCATAAAATATCCCAGCACATGCGTTACTTCCCATTTTCCTTTGGTCAACTGTTTCAGCAATTTGCCATCGGTATTGTAAAGATATAGCTGGTTCCAGCCATCGCGGCGGCTGTTCCAGATAAACTCATTCGGGTTGGACGGATTGAAATACAACGGGAAAAGCGGCTCCACATATTTTGGGTTGGTTTCCTCAAACAGTGTTTTTACCAAAGCACCTGTGGAGGCATCGTATTTGTTCATCCACATGTGGTCCTGCCCGCGGTTGAGAACGGCGATATAAATATATTTTCCGGCTGGCCCCCAGGTAACGGCAGTGAGGTATTGCTCCGATTGGGGATTTGTTTTCAGGAAAATTGTTTTCCCCGTTTTTATATCGTAAACGCCGAGGCTGACATACTCGCTATGGGTGCCTGCCATGGGATACTTAATATTTTTTACTTGGGCGATACGATGGTTGATGTCCACCAGCGGGTAGTCGAATACTTTCGACTGGTCTTTGTGATAAAAAGCCAGCTTATCCCCATTGGGTGACCAGAAAATACCTTTGTCAATACCAAATTCGTTGCGCGAAACAATCTGGCCATTCACATATCCCGGATTTTCGTCATGGGTGATTTGTATTATTTTTCCCTTTTCGGCCAGGTACAGGTTATTCTTTATCGTGAAGGCCACTAGGTCGGTTTTGTTTTCAAAAGCAATGTTTTCAGCCGTATCCGGCACCTGATTAACTTTTGTGATGCTGTGCTTCTGAAAATTATAAACATAAAAACGATGCTTAAGTGAAAATCCTGCCTGATCCGGAGCAAAAAAGGTAAACCGGGGCAAACGTCTCACCGTATCCATTCCCGATTTGGCCAGGTCGGTATTCAGTGTGGTCTTATTGAAAAGCAGCACTTTTTTCCCATGAGCAGCATCGGCTTTGTAAAGTGCATCTTTTTGAGCCAAAACGTAATTATCACTTTCTCCAAGCCATTGAAGCTGTTGAACTCTTTTGGGAAACAATGCCGGATTCAGCCAGGAAGCATCCGATGCCGTCATCATCTTTTGCTGCTGCTGGGCAAACAGGGCAAACTGTGTGGCAAAAACAAAGATGGCCACCATAGAAACAAATCTCTTCATGTAATTATAATTTTTAGGTTGTTGTTAAAATAAAAAAGCAAACTTAGAGAAACTTTTCCAAAAAGAATGTACATTTGAAATTCAAAACAACAAAACACACAGAACCTTAAAAAGACAGGATCATGAAAATCTTTAAAAGAATTTTGCTCATCGTGGCCATTGTCATCATCGCATTGGCTGCCGGTGTTTACTTTTGGCTGAAAAGCACTGCCCCCGACTATTCTGGAAAACTGCACCTGCCAGGGCTGAAAGACAAAACTACGGTCGTGTACGATGCTTACGGCATTCCGCACATCTATGCACAAAATGCACAGGATGCCTATTTTACATTCGGTTACGTACATGCACAGGACCGGCTTTTCCAAATGGTGATGATAAAGCGTGTGGTGGAAGGCCGGCTGGCAGAAATTCTGGGAAAAGACCTTGTGAAAACCGACAAATACATGCGGGTACTCACCCTGAACAAAATGGCTGAACGCAGTGCCAAACGGTTTATGAAAGAAGCAGATGAGCCGGTTAAGGAAGAGGTACGGGCTTATGTTGACGGAATCAACACTTTTATCAAAAAAGGGACCCTTCCCATCGAATTTACGCTCATGGGCTTCAAACCGGAAAAATTTACAATACAGGATGTTTTCGGTATCATGAATTATATGTCGCTTTCCTTTACTTCAGCGTTAACGGAAGATCCTTTGATGTACCGGATTTATGAAAAATACGGCAATGACTATTTGAAGGACCTCGGTGCCGATTCGGCTTCCATAGCCCACATGGGAAATGCACAAAAAAGCACACAGCTCGCTGCCCTCATCAATAATATACAAAAAATACAGAAGCTGGTCCCCATTCCCATTTGGGAAGGTTCCAACAACTGGGTTGTCAGCGGAGAACATTCCAAATCGGGAAAAGTGCTGCTGGCCAATGACACACACATCCGGTATTCGCAACCATCGGTATGGTATGAAGCCTATATCCAATATCCGGGTTTTAACCTGTACGGTTATTACCTTGCCGGTATTCCGTTTGCTTTGGTAGGGCACAACAATTACTACGGCTGGGGGCTGACCATTTTTCCCTATGACAACATGGATTTGTATGCCGAGCAACAAAATCCGGACAATCCTAACCAGTATCGACATGATACATCGTGGTTAAATTACCGTATCGACCATGAAATCATCAAAGTAAAAGGGGGGAAAGATGTTCCGCTTACCATCCGTTACACCATTCACGGGCCGGTATTGAACACTGTTATACAAAACATTACAGAAAAACCAGCTGTACCGGTAAGCCTTTGGTGGGCACCCATGTACCTGAACACCACCTCTATGGAGGCACTTTATCAGATGAACAATGCCACCGACATGGCCGGTTTTAAAAAAGGGGTCTCATTGGTTGACCTTGTGGGATTGTACGTAGCCTACGGCGATGCGGATGGCAATATTGCCGTCTGGGGCTCGGGAAAAATCCCCATTCATCCGGCAGGGACAAATCCCCGCCTCATCATGGATGGTGCCAGTGGGAAAGCTGATATTCATGGTTTCTATCCGTTTGCAAAAAACCCGCAGATGGAGAACCCTCCCGGAGGAATCCTAAACACATCCAACAATGCACCTCCTGCGGTTGACGGTATTGTTTATCCGGGATACTATTTTCATGGATACCGGGCTGCCCGCGTGAAAGCCCTGTTGCTTTCAAAACCCAAATGGACAATCAAAGAGATGGAAAAAATTCAACTTGACGTTCATTCCAACAGGGATTTACGTCTTGTGAAACTCATTTTGGCCAATATGGGCAGCTATAAAGGCGACCCTGAAATTGTGAACGCTTTGCAAAACTGGGATGGAAATTATGATACCGCCAGCACAGGAGCCGTCATCTATACACAACTGCTGTATTTTGTTTTGCGCGATGCCATGCAGGACGAAGTGGGACAAAAAGATTTCAAAAAGCTGATGGGCTCCTATATGCTTCGGGGTTCCATTGAGCACCTGTTTACCGACAAAAATTCGGTGTGGTGGGACAATGTGAAAACCAAAGCCGTAGAAACCCGTTCCGACATCTTTGCACGTGCTTTATCCGAGGCCACCATAGCACTCAAACACAATATGGGAACCGATATGTCCACCTGGAAATGGGGACGCGTCCATCAATTGACCCATGTACATCCCATTGGACGAAAACCACCCTTTGGCAAAATATTTAATGTGGGGCCTTTTGCCGCTCAGGGAGCCAACGAAGTGGTTGACAAAGAAGGTTTCATTTATAACCACAAGGGGATTTATCCAGATCTCGGCGGGCCTGCACTCCGCTTTCTGATAGATTTCGCCAATACCGACCATGCGCTTTCCATTATTCCCACCGGACAGTCCGGCAATGTCTTTAGTCCACACTATGCCGACCAGGCCGAGATGTTTGTACACGGAAAATACCGGACGCAAATCATGCTGCGCAAAGAGATTAAAAAAGGGAAAACACTGACTCTGCTACCCGAATCTTCAAAAAATTAAATAAACACTTAACCACAAACGAACAGATTCTCTATTTTTGTTAAAAATTTTCCCATGAGTAATGGCAGAAGCAGAACAGCAGACTTTTTAAAGGGGGTGGCACTTATTGCCATGGTTCAGCTTGTATTGGTAGAGTATTTTGCAAAAGCTCCCATTCTGGATGGGTTGTTGGGAAAAATCTCCCTTTTTATAGGAGGGCCTCCGGCGGCACCCATGTTCCTCGCTATCATGGGTTACTATATCGCCCATCAGGGTCACACATTTAAGTATGATGTAATTCGTGGCCTAAAATTGATTTTATTGGGTGTTTTGCTGAATATGGCAAGAAATGCCTACACGTTGTTTGCGATTTTCTCCGGAAAGATGACGGGCAATGTGTTGCCTGTTATTTTTGGTACCGATATCCTGATACTGGCGGGAATAAGCCTTATTGCCATGGCTATTTTGATAAAGATACTGCGTGGCCATGTGCTGGCTTATCTCACTTTAATTATTGTTTTTCTGCTTTTGCAATATATTATTCCTCCGGTGGAAAAGGCGATGCCAACTTCGGTTGTTCTTCCCTTTCTCTATGGAAAATATCCCAACGCACAGTTTCCGTTTATCCCTTGGTTTGCTTATGTGCTGGCCGGATATACATTTTATCTTTTCAAGAAATTTTTTGTTGCCGACCAGTTTAAACACAGCCATACAATAAAAATTATTCTCGGTACGTTATCCGGGCTTCTGTTAATTATTACGCTTCCTTTTGGATATGGTGTATCCGTTAACCATACCCTGTTTTACCATCATGGCATATTGTTTTTCACGTTTTGTGCAAACTACCTTTTTTGGTGGCTCTTGAGTGCACGTGCCATCGTGTCGCGGGTAGATAGCAGGCTCACCGGATACTTCGAATATATTGGGAAAAATGTTACGGCATTTTATGTCATCTTTATGATCCTGGCAGGAAATCTGGCCGTTTTTTATCAAAAAAAACTGGATTACCTTCTGCTTTTTATCGGCTTTGTGGTTTTGCTTACCGCAACCAGTGTGCTGGTACGGGTTTGGGACCGCATCAGAAACTAAATTTCAAATACAGCGTGGGCGTAAGAGGAATGGCTTCGGCATAAATGTTTATGGAGCTGGTCTGGTTTAACGGAATTCTTTCAAAGTTGGCAAATTTTATGTTTCGCGTATTCAAAACATTGAGGACTGACAAGCCTGCTTCCCCTTTTAGTTTTCGGTTCAAAAATTTCCACGAAGCACCCACATCCAAACGGCTGTACGGGTAATCTCTCTCCACCTTATGCTCCGCGGTGTAGGCAATGGGAAATCCCGAACCATAAACATAATTGGCCGACAGATATACCGCACGAGAATGGTTTTACCCTACCTGGCCCCATCGCCATTGTACACATTTTTCAACAGGAATGGAAAATACTGTACCAATACCATAGGAAGCGTGCCCTACCCCAAGTCTGTGAATTTTATAACACTTCTCCCCTTTTGCAGCCGCTTTTATACTATTTTTGCTATAGAAAAACAGAAGGCCATATCCCATGGGAAAAGAAAAATTATTTAATGAATTTGCCCCGGTAACTCCGGTAAAATGGAAAGAAAAAATCCTGCAGGACCTTAAAGGAGCCGACTATGACCAAAAACTGGTCAGCCACCTTAGCGAGGGATTTAACGTTCAGCCGTTTTATCAACAGGAACATATCGCTTCTTTAAAATACCTGCAGCCGTTGCCCGGGAAGTTTCCGTTTGTCCGGGGGAAAAATGCCGGGGGAAACAAATGGCGCATTCATCAGGTTTTTGAGATAAAAGATTTGGCAGCTGCCAACAAAAAAATCCGGACTGCCTTGGAAAACGGTACCGATTCCCTGACTTTTGATTTTGGCCGGCAGGTTACCCCTGACGACAACGCTCTGGAAAAGCTGTTACAAAATATCGATGGTGAAAAAATCAGCTTGCATTTTAACGTTGCTTCTCCGGTCGGCTTGTTACAAAACCTCCAAAAATTTGTCCGAAAAAGCGGGTGGAACCCCAAAAAAGTAACCGGCGCGGTACACAATGACCCACTGGCCGGTTTTTCACTGCACGGCCGGTTTCAGGAGGAGAATCCTTTTGCCCCGCTCTCGCAAAGCCTGAAAGCGGCTTCCGGGCTTCCGGCTTTCCGTACCATCACAGTGGATGGCACCATTTTCCATAATGCCGGGGGCACCACGGTGAGCGAAATGGCTTTTACGCTGGCCGCAGGAAGTTTTTACATGCAACAGCTGACAGACAAGGGTTTTCCTGCCGATGAGGTTGCCGGACGAATGCAGTTTAGCCTAGCTGTCGGTTCGGATTACTTTATGGAAATTGCCAAATTCAGAACGTTCCGCTACCTGTGGGCACAAATCCTGAAAGCTTACGGTGTAGCCGAAGAAAAGACTGCTGCTTATGTTATGGCCGAAAATTCTTATCGGAACAAAACCGTTTACGACCCTTATGTGAACATGCTGCGTACCACCACCGAAACCATGTCGGCCATTCTCGGCGGAGCCGATACAATTAACGTGCTACCGTTCGATATGGCTTATGAAACACCCACAGAAATGGCCGCCAGGGTTGCCCGCAACCAACAGCTCATCTTAAAGGAAGAGTCTTATTTTGATAAAGTTACCGACCCGGCAGCCGGTTCCTATTACGTGGAGAATTTAACCGCCAACCTTATGGAAAAAAGCTGGGAGTTGTTTCTAAAAACCGATGACCTCGGCGGTTATCCCGAAGCTTTTAAAAAAGGGTTTGTTCAGGACCGGATAGAGAAAGAAGCACAAAAAAAGGACATCGCCATTTCCCGGCGAAAAGCATCCATTCTGGGCATCAACCAATTTCCAAACATAACCGAACATCTTGAGGGTGAATTAAGTCCGGAAGTTTTTGAACCGAAGAAAATTTCACAAACAGGGAACGTGAAACCTTTGCGCATCTACAGGGCGGCAGCGGCTTTTGAGAAACTGCGTTATGATACCGACCGCTTTGCGCAAAAGCACCGGCGGCCAAAAGTGTGGTTGTTTACAATTGGCGATTTGGCCATGCGCCGGGCACGGGCACAGTTTGCGGAGAACTTCTTCGGCTGTGCCGGATATGAAATGATTGACCATCCCGGATTTGCCACCGTAGGAGAAGGCGTTGCCGCAGCCAAAAAAGAAAAACCTGAGGTAGTGGTGCTTTGCGGCGATGACAAAACTTATGAGGACGTTGCCCTGACAATTTTTGAGAAACTAAAAGACGAAACAATGGTGGTGTTGGCCGGTTATCCCGAGCCACTCATCGAAAAGTTGAGGGATGCCGGCATGGAACATTTCATCCATGCACGAAGTAACCTGCTGGAAGAATTGCAAAAATTTAACAAAATGCTTCTCGTTGACAATAACCGTGGGTTTTAAACCTTTGCTCATTCGGATTTGAGCCGAAGGCATTCCTATGGAATAATCCGAATGTAAAGGGCAAAGGGATTTGCAATCCCGGGAAGTCTTACTTTGGAAGAAATAATTTAAGAAAAACAAACATGAAACCAGATTTTCATTCCATAGATATTCACCAAATATCCGGGCAACCGCAGCAGGAAAAAACAGGCCGGCCTGTTCCGGATTGGATGCCCGCCGAAAAAATCAAAGTCAAAAGCCTTTACACCCAAAAGGACCTTGAAAGCCTGGAGCACCTGGATTTTGCTGCCGGAATCCCTCCGTTTCTTCGCGGCCCCTATTCCACCATGTACGTAACCCGCCCCTGGACCATTCGCCAGTATGCCGGTTTTTCCACTGCCGAAGAATCCAACGCCTTTTACCGCCGCAACCTTGCTGCTGGACAGAAAGGGCTGTCGGTCGCTTTCGACCTCGCCACCCATCGCGGTTACGACTCTGACCATGAACGTGTTGTGGGCGATGTAGGCAAGGCCGGCGTGGCTATTGACTCGGTACTTGACATGAAAATCCTGTTTGATGAAATTCCGTTAAACAAGACATCGGTCTCCATGACCATGAACGGTGCCGTTTTGCCGGTGATGGCCTTTTACATTGTTACTGCGCTGGAGCAGGGGGCCAGGCCCGAAGAGCTGGCCGGAACCATCCAAAACGACATCCTCAAAGAATTCATGGTTCGCAACACTTACATTTATCCCCCCAAACCTTCCATGCGTATCATATCGGATATTTTTGAATACACGGCCAAACACATGCCCAAATTCAACAGTATTTCCATCTCCGGGTACCACATCCAGGAAGCCGGTGCCCCTGCCGACCTGGAGCTGGCCTACACGCTTGCCGACGGGCTGGATTACATCCGTACCGGACTGAAAGCTGGAATGAAAATTGACACCTTTGCCCCGCGGCTCTCTTTTTTCTGGGGACTGGGCATGAACCATTTTATGGAAATTGCCAAACTGAGGGCAGCCCGTATGCTGTGGGCAAAATTGGTGAAACAGTTTAACCCCAGGAACCCCAAGTCCATGGCATTGCGGACCCATACCCAAACATCGGGATGGAGCCTGACCGAACAGGATCCGTTCAACAATGTGGCACGTACCTGCATCGAAGCCATGGGTGCCGCTTTGGGACATACGCAATCGTTACATACCAATGCCCTGGATGAAGCCATTGCCCTGCCCACCGATTTCTCGGCACGTATTGCCCGCAACACGCAGATTTACCTTCAACAGGAAACGGAAATATGCCGTACGGTCGATCCGTGGGCCGGCTCCTATTATGTGGAAAGCCTTACACATGAAATTGCACACAAAGCCTGGCAGCATATCCGGGAAGTGGAAGAGATGGGCGGCATGGCCAAAGCCATTGAAACCGGACTGCCCAAAATGCGCATCGAAGAAGCAGCAGCAAGGAAACAGGCACGCATTGACGCCCGAAAAGATGTGATTGTCGGGGTGAACAAATACCGGTTGGCAAAAGAAGACCCGCTGGAAACACTTGAGGTGGACAATGCCGCTGTACGCGAAGCCCAGCTGGCGCGATTGAAAAAATTACGTGCCGAAAGAAACGAAGGCGAAGTACAGGAAAGCCTTGACACCATTACAAAAGCCTGCGAAACAGGCAAAGGAAACCTGCTGGCACTGGCAGTAGATGCGGCAAAAAAACGTGCCAGTCTCGGAGAAATTTCGTATGCTTGCGAAAAAGTTTTTGGGAGGTACAAAGCAGTGATAAAATCTATTTCAGGAGTTTATTCTTCGGAAGCCGGCGATGACAGTAACTTTGAAAAGGCCAGAAAACTGGCGGATAAGTTTGCGGCATTAGAAGGCCGCCGGCCACGCATCATGGTTGCCAAAATGGGCCAGGATGGCCACGACCGCGGGGCAAAAGTGGTAGCCACCGGTTATGCCGACATCGGGTTTGATGTGGATATCGGGCCGCTGTTTCAGACACCCGCCGAAGCTGCCCGCCAGGCCGTGGAAAACGATGTGCACATTCTTGGCGTTTCCAGCCTCGCCGCGGGACACAAAACGCTGGTACCACAAGTCATGGAAGAGCTGAAAAAACTGGGACGCGAAGATATTATGGTTATTGTGGGCGGCGTAATTCCGCATCAGGATTATCAGTTTCTGTACGATGCCGGTGTAGCAGCCATTTTTGGCCCGGGAACAGTCATTTCCGAAGCCGGAATAAAAATGCTGGAACTGCTGCTGGCAGCAAGAAAGTAATCCGTCCCCATTGCGAGCATCGTGCGAAAGGTTTGTGTGCAGGAGCGAAGCAATCTCTTGAAAAAGCCATACTTATATTTGACAGATTGCTTCAGCCTCAAATTTATCTCATTTAATACCCAAACTTGTGGAATTGCTTTTCCATTTGCTATTTTTATCAAGGCTTCGCAATAGGGACGTTTTTTTTGCTAATTTTATTGCCATAAAACAATTCATTATGGAACGTGGGGGCTTTGTCTATTTTATGGCAAACAAAAATAACACAGTTATTTATACTGGAGTTACCAGTAACCTGCTAAATCGGGTTTACGAGCACAAAACAGGCAAATATTCCAAGTCATTCACAAATAGGTATAACTGTCATAAACTGGTTTATTATGAAAACTTCCCGTTTATTGAAGAAGCCATTGCGAGGGAAAAACAAATTAAGGCAGGTTCCCGAAAGAAAAAAGTGGAGCTTATCCGGCAAATGAATCCAGGATGGGATGATCTGTTTGAACAGATCGATGATTAAATTTCGTAAAACCATAAAAAATTGCCCCCAATCATATCCTTCCTTTACCTATTTTTGCATGGTGGTTTTTTCAAAAGAAAGTCATTTCAGCATAACCGTATTAAAACATTTTCCGGGAACTACCGGAGTTCATAGAGATAATATTTTACCATGCAAACAGATACTTTAAGTTTATTCGGCTATTTTGCTTCGCTTATTATTGCCACTTCCATGACCATGAGTTCCATCGTGAAATTCAGATGGATTAATCTGGTGGGAGCCATAGCTTTTGCCACTTACGGCCTGCTGATTCATGCCATTCCGGTAACGGTACTCAATGGTTTTATCGCTTTTGTGGATATTTACTATCTAACTAAAATTTACCGGAAAAAAGAAGTCTTTGATATTCTGAAAGTGCGTAACGACAACAAATATTTGCTGGAATTTTTGAAATTTCATGATCAGGACATTCAGAATTTTTTCCCCGATTTTGTCTATAAACCCGAAATGAATACCATCAGTTTTTTTGTTTTGCGCAACCTGAATGTGGCAGGGGTCTTTCTGGCCCACCGCGAAGGGGAAAACACACTCTTTGTTGGACTGGACTATGTTACAAAGGAATATCGTGATTTGAAAAACGGTAAATTTATCTACCAGCACCTGCGCCCCCGCTTTGTTGAAAAGGGTTACAAGAAGGTAGTAGCACCCGTATCCAGCAAAAAATATGAACAATACCTCAAAAAGCTGGGATTTACCAAAGACAAAGAAGGTAAATTTTCCAAAAACCTGATGGCAAACTAAGCGAAAAAAACCATGGAGATACACATCAAAAACGGCACCCTGGTAACGGCAGAGCATACATTCGCCGCCGATATTTTGATTGAAGAAGGAAAAATTACCCGGATAGAAAATTCGGGAATCCCCTCAACACCCGGACAAAAAGCCATTGATGCTTCCGGTATGCTCATTTTTCCCGGCGGCATCGACCCGCACGTACACATGCACTTGCCTACCCCTGCCGGTTTTTCATCCGATGATTTCCTTACGGGAAGCCGGGCGGCACTTTTTGGCGGCACCACCACCCTCATCGATTTTGTTACACCAAGCAGAGGGGAACCTTTGTGCACCGCTTTAGAAAAACGGAAAGCTGAAGCAGATAACTGCCTGACAGACTATACTTTCCACTTATCCCCAGTGGAATGGCGCAATACTTTGCCGGAAGAGATAAAAACCTGCATGGAAGCGGGAATCCCATCGTTTAAAGTGTATATGGCTTACAAAACAAGCATTGGCCTGGAAGATGAAGACCTGAGAAAAGTTTTTCAGGCAGTGGCCGAAGCTGGCGGAATGGTTACTGCACACTGCGAATCGGGTGATGAGATTGAAACCCTGCGCAACGATTTTGCAAAAAACGGACAAACCACGCCCGAATATCATCCACTGTCGCGCCCTGCCCGCCTCGAAGCCGAGGCAGTAGAGAAAGCCATCGGCTTTGCCGCCGAAGCCAACTGTCCTTTTTATATCGTTCATGTTTCGGCTGCGGAATCCCTGAAATTTATCCGTAAGGCACAGCAACGGGGACAAAAAGTATTTGCGGAAAGCTGCCCCCATTATCTGTTGCTGGACGACAGTCGCTACCGGGGCACGTTTGAACAAACAGCTCCTTTTGTGCTGAGCCCGCCGCTACGGAAAAAAGCCGACAACCACGCACTTTGGAAAGCCCTTTCCGACAGGACCATCCAAAGCATGGGCACCGATCATTGTCCTTTTATGTTTGAGCAGAAAAAAAACGGCCTGCACGATTTTCGTAAAATTGCCAATGGTGCGGGAAGTGTGGAACACCGGCTTTCGCTGCTCTATACTTACGGTGTATTACAAAATAAAATCAGCCTGAACCGTTTTGTGGAACTGACTTCCACACAGCCGGCCAAGATATTCGGGCTTTATCCCCGCAAAGGAGCGTTGCAACCCGGCTCCGATGCCGATTTGGTTATCTGGAACCCCGAAAAAGAGCAGGTTATCTCTGTGGACACGCATCACATGCACTGCGACACAGATATCTACGAAGGGTTTAAAACCACCGGGGCACCTGAATATGTCATTGCAGACGGGAAAATTGCCGTAGAAAAGGGAGCCTGGACCGGCCATCTCATTAAAGGCCGTTTTCTGAAAAGAAAACGCTGATTAAACCATCCATTCCACCAACCGTTTCCGGTCTTCATCGTTGAGGCCGTGTACCATGCCCGAAGCCTGGTTTTTGTTCATTTGGTTCAGGATTTCTTCTTTTCGGGAAGCATCGATACCGGCTTCGGAAAGACGAACGGGAGAGCCGATGGAAGTAAAAAATTCTTCCAGCTTTTTAATGGTTGTTTCCACACGTGAAGTACCAAACAATCCTTCACCGAGTTGCTGAATCCGCTTTGGAAGACGTTCTGACTGTAACCGTAGCCAGGCAGGGTAGACAATACTCAACGTAGCTCCGTGGGGCATGTCGTAAAGTATCGAAAGTTCATGCCCCAAAGCATGGGCACCCCAGTCGCCACCGGTCTTTCCGTAACTTGTTAACCCATTGAGTGCCAGTGTGGCATCCAACATAATATTGGCACGGAGTTCTTCATTTTTTAAATCGTTGAGCAGTGGCAATGCCCAGGCCATGGCATCCCTGATAATGGAGAGGGTAATGCGGTCGACAACCGAAGGTTCACCCCCACCAAAATAGGCTTCCAGCGCATGGGCAATCAAATCCACAATACCATAGGCGGTGTAATCTTTGGGCACGGTAACAGTAAATGAAGGATCTAAAAATGCATCTTTTGGGAAAAGCAAAGGATGAACAAAACCCACCTTTTTCCCGGTTTCAGGATTTTGCAAAACGGCTGCTGCATTCATTTCCGTGCCGGTAGCTGCGAGTGTGAGCACATTTACCAGCGGAACAGCTTTCTGTGGCATGGTTTGCCACATCATAAACTGCCAGGGATCCACCTCATTGGCTATCCCGATGCTGATAATTTTTGCTGAGTCAATAACGCTGCCGCCTCCGAGGGCCACGATAACCTCTACTTTGTTAGCTTTTCCCAGCGCGATGGCTTTCCGCACATCCTCCACCACAGGATTGGGTTTTATACCGTGGTATTCGCGAACGCTAAGTCCGGCACTGGCAAGTTGACCCAGTACTTTGTCATAATAGCCGTATTTTTTTACCGAACCTTTTCCATATACCAGCAAAACTTTTTTTCCGTATTGCCGGACAGTTTCGCCAAGCGTATCGGTTACCCCTTTGCCAAAGTGCAGACGGACAGGATTATAAGCAATGAAATTTTCTATGGACATGGTAGCACTGTTTTATTGTTTAAACGCAATCATTTTGTTTTTACAAAGATACTGCTTTCGTGATGATTTTTTACCCGGGCGATATCGTTAAGTATATGAGCAGTGGCGGATTTTATTGCACGCACTTTCATATTTGCACCGTTGTTAAATTATACATATTCACTTCATTTTTAGCACTTTGCTCGCCATTGCTTATATACAATGTTGTGCTTTCGTGCTTAATTATTCTATTATCTTTCATTTCAAATTTTGTTAGCTCTTTTCTTTCAGCGTTGGCAAAGACATACTTATTGCCAAGTTTTGGCTTGTGTGGTTGGCATTGTGCGATTTGGTCCCGACAAAGGTCGGGATGTATGGCTTTTAGTGTTGGCTTTTTCATCTTTATATCGTTTTTAATCCCAACTCCTTTAAATATTCATTATGTTTTTCTGTGCTGCTTTTTATTTTCTTTTCTATTTCAAGCAGTTCTTTATTGATTTCGTCAAGGTCAATTTTTTCTTCCGGCATCGCTGTGCTAACATATCTTGAAATATTCAAATTATAATCGTTATTTTCAATTTCAGCCATTGAAACTCTGCGAGCATAACGCTCTACCTTTACAGGGCGATTTTTGTATGTATTTACTATACGCTCTATATCTTCTTCTCTCAGAAAATTCTGTCTTTTGCCTTTTTCAAAATGTTCACTTGCATTGATAAACAATACATCATCTTCTTTTTTGCATTTTTTCAACACCAAAATACTTACCGGAATACCTGTTGAATAAAACAAATTAGCCGGCAAACCGATTACAGCATCAATATTATTGTCTTTTAATAATTTTTCTCTGATTCTTTTCTCGGCTCCGCCACGGAACAAAACACCGTGTGGCAAAATAATTGCCATTGTGCCGTCTTCGGCGAGATAATGGAAGCCGTGCAAGAGAAAAGCAAAATCGGCGGCTGATTTGGGTGCCAGTCCGTAACTTTTGAATCTGAAATCTTCTGCCAATGTTTCATTGGGTTCCCAACGCAAGCTAAATGGCGGATTGGCTACCACTGCATCAAATTCCACTTTTTTGGCAGGGTTTGGTTCGTTAAGCATTGGCCATTGATTGAGCAGAGTATCACCGTGAAAAATTTCAAATTCAGTGTCTTTCATCCCGTGTAAAAGCATATTCATACGGGCAAGGTTGTAGGTGGTAATGTTTTTTTCCTGTCCGTATATTTTTCCAACCGTTCCACCGCTTTCTTTCATTCGTTTTCGCACATTCAAGAGCAATGAACCCGAACCACAGGCAAAATCCAACACTTTATTCAGTTTGTTTTTCTTTCCGGTTGTGGGGTCTTGGCTATCGAGCGTAACGATTTCAGAAAGAATAGTTGAAATTTGTTGCGGTGTATAAAATTCACCCGCTTTTTTGCCCGAACCGGCGGCAAATTGACCGATTAAATACTCGTAAGCATCGCCCAAAGTATCAGTATCGGTGGAAAATTCTGCAATGCCTTTGGCTATTTCGGTGATGATTTTGCAGAGTTTTTTATTGCGTTCTTCGTAGGTCTTGCCCAGTTTTTCGGAATTGAGATTGATTTCAGAGAATAAGCCCTGAAAGGTACTTTCAAAGGATTCGTTTTCGATGTATTTGAATCCTGCTTCTAAGGTTTGCAACAATTCACCGTTTTGGGTGCGCGCCATTTCGCCAATATTGCTCCACAAATGTTGCGGTTGGATAACATAATGCACTTTACGGCGCATTTGTTTTTCAAATTCTACCACATCATCGGGGTTTTCTTCATACCAAACAGCAAGCGGTGTACGTTTATCGTCTTTGTCTAATTTGGGGTAATCCCTGCCCAGTTCTTTTTGTGCCGATTTTTCGTAATTATCCGACAGGTATCGTAAAAACAAAAACGACAGCATATAATCGCGAAAATCATCCGCATTCATTGCCCCGCGCAGTTGGTCGGCTATTTTCCAAAGGGTTTTACCCAATTCTTGTTGTTCTCTTTTTGTCATGGTTTATTCCTCAAGATATAATTCATCATTTTCCCAATTTATGGGGTTATTTTGAATATAATCAGATATTTTAAGAAAAGATTTTTCGTCGCGAATAATATGGTCGTAAAAACGGGATTGCCATGCAAAATTATATCCCAAACGCCGTGCGTGTTTGGTAACGGCCGATTTATATGAACCCACAATGGACGAAATAGAATTTTTACCGATATTTTGAAACCGATTTTTACCGACCGGTGATGGTTGTGATGGTTGTGATGGTTGCATCTGTAGAGACAGGGCATGCCCTGTCTCTACGTTGGATACGTTGGTGGCGTTGGATAATGCATCGGGCATACCGGTTTCATCCGCACCGTTTTGGTTGATAATAATAATACCGTGCACATGATTGGGCATCACCACAAATGCCCCTAATTCCACATTTTTGGCATGGTTGGGTATTTCGTACCATAATATATCGGCAATAACCCCAACGGGGGACAATTTCATTTTTTGTGGTTGTTCTATATTGTTGGTTTCAACGATATTGCCAAAATAATGCATACGGTTTTTGGTGCAAATGGTAATAAAATATGCCCCTGTCCAACGGTAATCCCATTGTTGCAGGCGGGTAGATTTTATTCGGTATTTATTTTTATATTTATCCATTTTTATTCATTGACGGTTGGAAACAAACCCTGCATCAACCCTTTTTTATGTTTTTCCAATTGTTCTATTTTTTCTGCCTCTGCCGTGATGAGTTCATCTATGGATGAAAGACAGGAAGCGATTTTTTGTTGTTCATTAATATTCTTGGGTAATAACAATGGTGCATTTAAAACATCATCTTTTTTAAGATTTGTCTGTTTTACACCATCATCATACGCCAAAAAATATTTATTTCTATTTAAAACATAAAACAAAAACTTATTATCGCAGTCATTGGGACTTATTTTACATATTCTTTGGTTTACAGTATATTTATTGTTTGCTGGGATATAGAAACATTTTGCAATAGCCTTTCCATTAGGAACATCACTTAATACCATTAATATATCACCTTGTTCTGCTAAACAAAAAGCTTTATTGCTGTATTTTACTGTTTCTCCATCAGATGAAATATATTTTGAATTTACTACTATGTATTCTCCATTTTCATCAATATTTTTTTCGTGAGCTTTACCATTTTCATAATTCGCAACTTGGGACAAGACTTTCTCTACCCACTCCCCACTATCCTTAAACTCCGGAAAGCGTAATTTGGGTACTTTTTCGCCTTCTTGGGGGAAAAGGTTTTGCATCAGTCCTTTTTTGTGCCGTTTGAGCCGTTCCAGTTTTTGCTTGTGGGCTTCTATCAATTCATCGAGATTGGAAAGGAAGGCGGCGATTTTTTGTTGTTCTTGGGGTGAAGGTGAAAATGTTTTGATAGTTCTAATTTCATTTTTTCCTATTTCTTTAAAAGTTGAACCAGAGGCCCTTCTTTCTAACTCTCGCTTGTTAAAAATAATCCAATAATACCAAAACAAATTTGATTCAGTATTTTTAACAATTAATGATTGAAAACCTTGATTTGTTGCACATTCTTTATTTGTAATTGCTGCATCACCAATTGTTGCTCTTGTAGTAATTAATATTGCCCCTTTGGGTAATAATTTTGCTGATGAACTTTCTAATCCTTTTTTTGTAATAGTACGAATACTTGGTTTTAATGTTCCATTTTTTATTTCTGTCGGAGTGTACCATTGTATATCTCCATCCCAATATTCATTAACATTTGTTGAAGGTGTTCCGCCTCCTACAAACACACCAACCTCCCCCAATTTCTTCGTTTCCCACTCCCCGCTATCCATAAATTCAGGGAAACGCAATTTCGGTATCAGTTTGTTTTTTTGCTTATCACTCATAATTTCTCAATAATATCCTTTGCATTTATATTCAACTTTGAAAAGGCAAACCATTTTTTTCCTGCATCTTTTAGTGAAGCACCAAAATGATACACGGTTTTGCTGTCAATAATCAAAAAACGGTCGTGGGCGGTGGTTAGTTTTTTAAGTTCTATTTCAGGATATTGTGCATTGTGTTTCTCAATATCGGTTTGCAACTGCTTTGTTATCTTTTTGGTGTAAATAGTTGCAGCAACATTTTTCTTTCGTTTATCGAGCATTGCCAATACAGTTTCATCCACATAATTATCAATCAGAAGAATAGATTTTTTTGCGGATTTAATAATATCGGCAATCAGCAAATAGGCATCAAATACTTGTCCGTTGTAGAAAATGCCTTGTTTGGGCGGTAAATTGGCTTTTATTTGCAGGTCAATCGTTTCTACCTTTTCGGTTAGTTTTTGCACATTGTCTTCTATGCGGTTCATCCGGTTATTAATGGCATAGCCTTTTAACAGGTAGCCTTTCAGAATTTTATTAGCCCAAATACGGAATTGGGTGCCGCGAATTGAGTTAACTCGATATCCGATTGATATAATCATATCAAGATTATAATGAGTAAGCTCTCTTGTAACGGTTCGATTTCCTTCTTTTCGAACTGTTCGGAATTTCCGAACAGTTGCTTCCCGTGTAAGTTCACCGGTTTTAAATATATGTTTGATATGCTCGCTAATGTTGGCTTTACTACTATCAAACAAGGCAACAATTTGTGCTTGCGTCAACCAAATAGTATCTCCATCAATTCTTACTTCAATTTGTTGATTAAGTTTTTCTGTTTGATATATTACAATTTCGTTTTTCATAATTCTACTCATACGCTTTCAGCCCTGAAATTTCACGCCCACCGGATAGTTTTTTTAACAGCGGAACCAAATCTTCCATTAATTCCAATTCTTTTGCTTTTCGTGCTTTCCAACCCAAATCCAAAGGTTCGAGCAAGTCGGTAAGCTTTTCTCCGTCAAAAATCATACGGTCGATAATGTTTTCTACAAAAACCTTTAAATCTGCTGTTTTTAAGCCGTGCTTGTTAGCAATTTCAGCCAGTTCTCTGTTGTATTTTTCTATTTTGAAAACTTCATATCCCTTGCGTAAATCATCGGCATTTTGTCCTTGGCTCCAATCCAAACTGTTGATATAGTCGGTCAGGTCTTCCTCTTCGTCCATCAGGTTGGAATTGGATTTCAGCAAACCGATAATCTGTTCTTTGGTCATTTTGTATTTCGACGGCTTCTTTTGTGTGCTGTCGGCAATCAGGTTCATTATATAATCATAATCGATGATAGCCGAAGCGAATAACACAAATTCAAAATCCAATTCTTGAATCTCAGCTGGTGCATCATCGCCTTGTTTTATTTGAATTTCGCGAAGTTGCTTGGCGGTTTCAATGTATGAACTTCTAAACTCCAACAATTTATCGTTTGGTAAAATCTTTTCGATAAATTCTTTTTGCTCATCATTCAAATCGGTGTATTGGTCGAGTTGGGTTCTAAGCCGTTGTACTTCCTTGAAATTTTTGATAAATTCAATTTTTGCCGTATCGCCTTTTAAATTATACACAGCTTCGGGTTCATTAGCCAAATTGTGTTCTTGCATAAAGACGCCCAATTTTTCAACGGCTTCTTTGTATTTGTCAATTACCACCGGTGCGGGGTCGACCATCCAGATTTCTTGTGCTTTATGGGCATTATCTTCACCGGAAAACAATACAACCGCTTGATTAACGTCTTCTTGTTGCGAACGGAAATCCAAAATATTGCCGTAGGGTTTGGTGTCGTTCAATATGCGGTTTGTTCTTGAAAATGCTTGTATCAATCCGTGATATTTCAGGTTTTTATCCACATAAAGTGTATTCAGGTACTTGGAATCAAAACCCGTCAAAAGCATATCCACCACAATGGTCAAATCGATTTTCTTTTTATGCGGAAAATCGGCATTGCTGTATTTTTGGTTTTTAATACGGCTTTGAACATCCTGATAATATAAATCAAACTCGTTGATACTGTGATTAGTGCCGTATTGTTTGTTGTAATCGGCAATAATTTCTTCCAAAGCTTTTTTCTTTTCTTCCGGTTCTTGTTTGTTGTCCTCTTGTTCTTGTATTAAATCTTCTTGTAATTGCTTGATGTCGGCGGCGTTCTTTTGGCTTTGTTTGTCGCCTTCTTTGGCAATCAATTGTGCAGGCGGTGAAAATACGCAAGCAATATTCAGCGGTTTAAAATCAGGATTTTCTGCTGCTTTTTTCTTTTGAATTTCTTTAAAAAGACGGTAAAAACCAATAGCATCATTGATAGACGCCGTTGCGAGAATGGCATTAAATTTTCGTCTGTTGGTTGCGGCGTCGTGTTTATCCAAAATAGCTTCCACTACTGCCTGTTGTGCAAGCGGTTCACCGGGTTTAGGATTTTCTTCACCTTTTCCCTTGTAATAATCAATATGAAAACGCAATACATTTTTATCATCTATGGCGTGGGTAATGGTGTAAGAATGTAATAGTTTTTCAAAAACCGATTCCGTTGTTTTGTATGTTTCAAAACGGTCTTCTCTGATTTTATAGGTTGCATTCTCTTCAAAAATAGGTGTACCCGTAAATCCGAAAAGTTGTGCTTTGGGAAAGAACTCTTTAATCGCTTTGTGATTGTCTCCGAACTGCGAGCGATGGCATTCATCAAAAATAAATACCATTCGCTTATCTTTGAGCGGTGCCAGTCTATCTTTAAAAGTGGAAATCCCTCGTTCGTTTTTTTTCTTATTTTGCTTGCTGTTTTGGTCTAATGCCAAACCGAGTTTTTGAATAGTGGTTACAATCACTTTATCGGAATAGTCGGTAGAAAGCAGTCGCCTGACCAAAGTTTCCGTATTGGTATTTTCTTCCACACTGCCTTCTTGAAACTTGTTAAACTCCTCACGCGTTTGCCGGTCAAGGTCTTTTCTGTCCACCACAAACAAGCATTTTTCAATGTCGGGATTATCTTTTAATAAAGTTGATGCTTTAAACGAAGTCAGGGTTTTACCGCTACCCGTAGTATGCCAGATATAGCCGTTGCCTCTGTTTTGGGTGATGCAGTCGATAATGGCTTTTACGGCATAAATTTGATACGGACGCATCACAAGTATCTTTTGTTCGCTTTCCACCAAAACCATATATTTACTAATCATTTCGCCCAAAGTACATTTTGAGAGAAATTTTTCGGTGAAGTCTGTCAGGTGTGTGATTTTTTTGTTTTTTTCATCGGCTAATTGATAAATCGGTAAAAACTGTTCATCGGCGTTAAAAGCAAAGTGTTGATTTTTGTTGTTGGCAAAATAATATGTATTGGTAAGATTACTGACGATAAACAACTGCATAAAACTCAATAAAGTGTTGGTGTAACCGTTGCCTGGGTCATTTTTATAATCCACAATTTGCTGCATAGCTTTTCGGGGCGATACATCCACTTTTTTCAGTTCAATTTGCACGATTGGCAAGCCGTTTATCAATATGATTACATCATAACGTTGAAAACTGTTTTCGGTATTGATGCGTAATTGATTGATAACTTCGTATTCGTTTTTACACCAGTTTTTAATGTTCACCAAAGTATAATGCAAAGGCGTACCGTCTTCACGTTCAAAATATTGCCTTTCGCGTAATTTTTTAGAAGCCGAAAAAACATCAGGGGTAATAATTTCTTCACGCAATCGTGCAAATTCATTGTCGGTAAGGCGAACCCTGTTCAAAGTTTCGAACTTTTCCCTGAAATTTTGTTCCAGAGTTTTTCTGTCAACAATATCGGGACGATACTTGTATTTCAGCTCCGTCAACTGTTTAATGAAATTCTTTTCTATGGTATTTTCTTTTATCATTAATCTTCTTTCAGTAAATCTTTTGGTTTGACATCTAATATTTTCGCAATTTTATAAAGCACTTCTAACCTAGGTTGTTGTCTGTTCTGAACATAAGCGTTTACCATATTGTAACTTTTACCCAGTTGTTCAGCCAACCATTTTTGTTTTATTCCTTTTTCTTCAAGTACTTCTTTAATTCTATTCATTTTGCTTTACTCAATTCGAAAATATTTGCTAAAATATAAAATTAATCTTTTTTATCTCATTTTTCAAGATAATTATCACGCATTATTTTTAGATTCTTCGACTTCACCGGCGTGTTGGGTAAAAATAGCTCTTTTGCAATTTTGGGTTTTGGCGTTGGCTTGTGCGAAATGTGAAACATTCACGAACACCTTAAAGAAAATAAACAATTCGTAAGTAATTGCAAATGTGCTATTTGTGCGGTGGCATTTTCCCTTATTTGCTAACAAAATTTTCATTATTTCGATTTCTTTTCTTGCATGAAGCACAACTTTTCAATATGGGTGCAACGCCTGCCTGTTTCTTATGGCTCCGTTTTAAGAAAGGATTTTATTGTGTTTGCCAGCCCCATTTTTCAAAGACAGGCATTACGTTTTTGCTTTTTAGAAAATTAAAAAAGGCTGCGGCTGCGTGTGAGGCCTGCGACCGACCGGGAAATTATCATCAACAAGCTTAAGATGGCAGATTTTAAAAAGTGGCTGGGAGAACAATAAATGTTAGTGCTTAAAAAAAATACCGGCCCTGAGATAACAAGACCGGTATTTTGTGAAGCATATAAAGCTTAATAATTCTTTTCCTGTATTTCAAAATATGATTGCGGATGCAGACATGCCGGGCACACTTTGGGCGCTTTTTTCCCTTCGTGGATGTAACCACAATTGCGGCATTTCCAAATCACAACGCCCTCTCTCTCAAATACACGTCCTTCCTCCAGGTTGTTGTATAGTGTTGAGTAGCGTTCCTCATGCGCTTTTTCTACTTTGGCAATCATCCGGTAAGCGGTGGCAATCTCTTTAAAGCCCTCTTCTTCGGCAACGCGGGCAAACTCCGGATAAAGTTCTGTCCACTCTTCGTTTTCGCCTTCGGCGGCAGCTTTCAGGTTCTCTAATGTTGTGCCGATTATTCCGGCCGGATAAGTAGCCGTAATTTCCACCGGGCCCCCTTCCAAAAATTTAAAAAAGCGTTTGGCATGTTCTTTTTCATTGAGGGCTGTCTCTGCAAAGATGGCTGAAATTTGTTCCAGTCCCTCTTTTTTTGCCTGCTTGGAGAAGTAGTCGTAACGCATTCTTGCCTGTGATTCGCCGGCAAACGATTTTAACAGGTTTTGTTCTGTCTTGGTTCCTTTTAAACTTTTCATTTTTTACTGTTTTAAGGTTAATAATTACTATTTAATCTCCTGGTGATTGTTTACTTTTCCCGATAATCTGAATTTTAACATCTTCAATGTCAATATGGGCCAATTGGTGGTTTTTTTGGAGATATTCCATAATCAACCCGCTCAATGCTTCATCAAAGAAGTCCACAATCTCCTGTTCGTCATTAAGATACAAATGATGATGCTTTTCCGTAATGGCATCATACCGGACCACATTATCAGCGGTTTCTATTTTCCCGATTACCTTTTTTGAAACCAGTGTGTTGAGGATATGGTAAACCGTCCCTGCCGAAATGTTGGGATAAACTTTCCGAATGGTTTTAAACAAATCATCGGCAGTGGGATGGTGCGGGTTGTCCATCAAAGCTTGTAACACCGCCGTCCTTTGCGGTGTGATTTTCATCCCCGCTGCTTTCAGCTTCGTTTCTACTGACATTAATTTCATAACCGGGTTATTTCTAATTAGGAATAATTTCTATTTAATAATTACACAAAGATAGTAACTATTTTGATAGCCTTGCCCTTTTTCTTAAAATAAATTTTTCGTTGCAAAAAAACTTGTTAAAGAGGGCTATACTGAACTGTACGAAAATATCGTACAGTTGAAACTAAAAGCTTCTGATGGAAAAATGCGAGAAAAGACCTTGAAAAAAAATTAGGAAAAAGTATAATAAGTCCGTTAAATGCAAAAGAATTAGGGAAGAGAGAAAATAAAGAAATCGAAAACAATGAATAAAAAGCAACAAAATGCAAACAATGGCTCATAGCGCATACCGCAATTAGTTGTATATTTGACAATTAAGCATTGAATGAAATTACCGATAAACAGAAAAATAAAACACTAAACTACAGTATACACCATAGCCCTGGCCGATATCATCCCTAAAGGGACTTAGCGTTTGTTTTGCTTTTTTCTAGAAATATTTTGTCCCTGACGGAACATTCATATAATAACCTGTTTCTGAAACCCTGGCACCTCAAAAACTTGTCTGCCGCTGGCATGATAGGAATTGGCTACCCGAACGGCTAATTCCTATTTTGAGGTGCTATGATTATCTTTGTGCAATGGAAACATCATTAATTAAGCTTCATGTACCAGAGTACATATTGGCACATTTCGAGTATGAACAGGTCGAAGAGATAAGCGGGGTTATTCGC
>WGCY01000021.1 GCA_015493525.1 Bacteroidales bacterium | reverse complement strand
GAGTCTCAAGTCTGGTTGGACTTTGCTTTGTCGTGCAATTATATAAACAATGAAACATATAAGAATTTATTTGAGGAATATGACAATGTTTTAGGGAAGCTGGTTAATATGTCGTTACAATCTGAAAAATGGACTTATTGATATTTTCACCATATCTCTCAGTCACCCAGTCTCTCAGTCTCCCCCTCTCTTAGTCTCCTAGTCTCTAACAATCTCAGATATTCCATTGCTCCACAAAATCACTGTGATACACTGTGACCAATAAATTTCACTGTAACCTTTCATTTATTTCCATAATTAACTAAATTTGTAGAATTATAGAAATACTTTTACCTAAACAAGGCTATGAATTTTATTGATTTCCGTGAAAAGTTGGTTGACAAGATTTGTTTCACGACAAATCAAATTGAACTTTTCTTTCCGGAATTTAACAGGAACAACCTGACCCGGTGGGTTAAAAAAGGCCTGCTGGTGCGGTTGCGACAGGGGCTTTATACTTTTCCCGAATACAAAAATCACAGGGATTACCTGTTCTTGGTTGCCAATAAAATCTATCAACCATCCTACATCAGCCTTCATACTGCATTGTCGTTTTACGGAATTATCCCGGAGGCAAATGTCCAAATGACCAGTGTAACTACACTGAAAACAACATCCTTTCAAAATATAACAGGGAATTATGATTATAAGTCAATAAAAGAACACCTTTTTTGGGGTTATGATTTAAAGCTAATCCCTGAAGGCTTCACCCTGAAATTTGCAAAAGCCGAAAAAGCAATCCTGGACCTGTTTTATCTTTATCCTCTTTATAAAACGGAAAAAGATATGTCCGAACTGCGTTTTGATGAAGATTTTTTAACGGATGAATTAGATGTTTCCTTGTTTCTGGAATATTCATCCCGTTTTGAGAATAAAGCCCTTGAAAAAAGGGTAAATAACTTTTTAAAGGCATACAGCTTGTTATAGATGGTACAAATTAACCAAATCAAATCCTTTTTTTCCTATCAAATTCAGGATAATCCTGTTTTTTACAAATTCATGTTGAAAGAGTATATCCAGTTGCAACTATTGGATTATATCTCCTCTACCCGTTTTGTCAAAAATCTTACCTTTATCGGGGGAACAAACCTTCGTTTGGTAAAAGGCATTGACCGGTTCTCGGAAGACCTGGATTTTGGTTGCAAAGCGTTTTCGTATGAGGAATTTGTGAAGATGACGGATGAGGTCATTACCTTTTTGAAGCGAAACGGATACAAAATAATAACAAAAGACAGAAAAAACACCAAATTAAAAGCGTTCCGGAGAAGTCTCTATTTTCCCGAATTTTTATTCGAACTGGGATTAAGCGGGCATAGGGAAGAACGTTTTCTGATAAAAATTGAAAATGAAGATCAGCGAATAGAATATAAACGTACAATTGCCAATATAAAAGGTTGCGGATACTTTTTCCCCTTTCCGGTTCCTTCGGCTGAAACGTTGTGCTCCATGAAAATTTCGGCCATGCTTAACAGGCAAAAAGGACGGGATTTTTATGATGTGATGTTTCTTTTGTTCCAATCAAAACCGGATTATGAATTTCTTTCTGCAAAAACAGGTATTCACAATCTGCAGGAATTGAAAAACACGGTGGAGCGTATGCTAAAAACGGTTGACCTGGTAAAGAAAACCAGGGACTTTGAACATTTACTTTTCAACAAAGAAAACAGTAAACGGGTTTTAAGGATTGGGGAGTTTTTTCAGGGATTAGAATAAGCTCATAGGGAATGTGTGGTCACAGGGGCGCACAGAGTAAGAATTTCACAGTGGGACACAGTGAAAATTCATCACTGTGATACACTGTGGCCAAAAAGAGATCACAGAGGGACACAGTGAAAATCACCACCGTGGTACTCTGTGACCAAAAAAGTTTCACTGAGGCCCACTGTGTCCAAAAACAAATACAATGAAAATCACCACTGTGCTCCTCTGTGACCCAAAAAGAAGTTTCACTGTGTTCCACTGTGACCAAAAAGAAATTTCACTGAGGCCCACTGTGCCCCCCCCAAAATTAAATGAATGAACCTCCTTAAATCCATAAACGGTAAATACCTCGTTTTTGCCATCATTCTGTACATATTTATCATGCCCGGACTAAACATGGACATGATAGACATTTATGTGCTGAACCTGTTTACTGTTTTGCTCTATTTCTTTGTGCTGGACGGGCAGCTGTTCCAGCCCCGCTCCTGGTACACGGAGGGCCGGCTGCTGCGCATCATATTTTTTTACGGGCTTTTTTACCTTGTGGCCTACAACTTTATCTCCTGGATTCATACACAGAACTTTTTTGTTTTCAGTGCTGTGGATGCCAGCACCTACGATGGGGAGGCTGCCATTATGGCTACCAAGTCATTCTGGGGTGGTATTCACTATTGTCTTGAGGAATGGGATTTTAGCGATCTGGGGGCACCACTGGTTATCAGCACAGTTTACCGTATTTATGCTTCCAATATCATGGTAAATATTCTCTACCTGCTGTTGGCCCTGTTTTCGGGGGCCGGGTTGTTTAAGCTGGGGAAGATGCTTATGCCCGTGCGGTACGCCTACCTTGCCGCCCTTACCTTTTCGGTCTCCTCTTTCTTCTGCTGGCAAAATTCATCTGGTACAAAGGAAAGTATAATGATTTTTTTAATCATATACAGTTTTTTGTACTATTATTACTTCATGAAGCGGCAGCAGGTAAAAGACCTGGTTTTTATGGCACTGTTTTTATTGCCGCTTTTGCTTTTTCGCCCGGCCATTGTATTTTTGATAATAGGTGCCGTTGTAGCTGGTAATGTTCTGAACCGGAAGTTAACCGCTGCCCAGTTTGTTCTGGTTATTTTATTTTCTATATTACTTATTTATTTTAGTACAGAAATTAATCAGCTCATAAACAGGTTTACCGGAGGCGGAGTATCCCATATCGTAACAACAAAAGAAGAATCAGGTATGGTCAAAGGAGGGGTGGTTTTTACTTATCTGGTTAATTTTATGGCCGTATGGATAGGCCCGTTACCTACCTTATTGCCTAATTTTAAAACGCATTTGTCTTTTTTTGCCCCCGGGTTAATTTATAAAGATCTGATCTCCATCCCTTTTTTATTGGGTATCTTTTATTTTTTTAAGAGGCGGCTAACTGTTTTCTATCCCATTATTCTTTTTGCTGTTTTTGAACTCTCCTCGTTGATGTTTATTATGGAAGGATTGGAATTACGTAAATCCCTTCCCCATTTTCCGTTTATCTTTCTTATTGCGTTTGGATTTATTGCCTATTTTTCCAATAAAAAAAGTTTCAGCCGGCAACAGAGAGATACGTTGTGGAACATTATGCATGTTTCTTTTTATGTTATTTTTATTTTAATTTACATTTGGAATTTCCGTTATGCTTAAATTTCAAGGAGTTAGAAGTCGGGAGACGGAAGCCAGAAGTCAGAAGCCGATGAAGACAAAAAAGAGATCACAGGGGCGCACAGAGTAATAATTTCACTGTGTCCCACTGTGAAAATCACCACTGTGCTCCTCCGTGACCAAAAAAGAAGTTTCACTGTGGTACTCTGTGAAAGGTTCTCACCGTGATACTCTGTGCCCAAAAAAGTTTCACTGTGTTCCACTGTGATCCAAAAAAATTCTCACTGTGTTACTCTGTGACTGATGTGTTCCCCCAAAGTGTTTTTCATGATAATCCACCTAAACGATAAAGTAAATACAGGCCTCTGGGACCGGCTTTTAAGAAAGAGCCGTTTCAGCTCTCCTTTTCAAACCCGGCAGTTCTTCGATCTTTTTAATGCTGTTCCCGGATTGGCTGCCAATGTGTTTGCCTGTTACAAGGGGGGCGAATACAATACCCTTGTCGTTGTAACCCGGCAGAAAGAAGAAGGCGTAAAATCTTTTTTCTCCCGGCGGGGCATCATATACGGGGGCATTGTCCTGCCGGATAAAGTGGATAACCGGTCCGTTGAAAGCCTCCTGAATTATATTACCGGCTTTTACCGGAAGCGGCTCATCTATCTCGAAATAAGAAATTATTTTGATTACGGGAATTACAAAGATCTTTTTGTACGGAATAAATTCAACTATATTCCCTGGTTGAATTTTCATCTGGATACTACCGATGAGCTACAGCTGAAGAAAAATATGGGCAGTTCGCGAAGACGGCAGATAAGGCATGCCCTAAAAAACGGTGCTGTTTGGAGAGAGGCAGAAAACGTCCGGGATATTGAGGAATTTTACGAGATACTCCGTGATTTGTACAGCCGAAAAGTAAAAAAACCGTTGTTTCCGAAAAGTTTTTTTACTGCATTATACAAGCAACAGGCCGGGAAGTATTTATTGGTCTATTATGAAGGCAAAGTCATCGGGGGCATCCTGTCCCTCATTTATCCCGGAAAAGCAATGTATGAATTTTATGTTTGCGGCCTCGATTATCAATACAAAAACCAGCATCCAAGTGTCATGGCTACATGGGCGGCCATGGAATACGCAACACAAAATAATATAACCTATCTTGATTTTATGGGCGCAGGAAGCCCTGAAAAACCTTATGGGGTCAGGGAATTCAAATCACGTTTTGGGGGCAAACAGGTTGAGTACGGGAAATTCCTGTGTGTTTTGAACCCCCTTCTTTATAAAATTGGAGAAGCCGGCTTAAAGATCCTTTTTTTAAAATAGAAAAATGAGAAGCATAAAGTTGGTTTTCTATTCAAACTTTTCTAATTTTATCCGGAATCTTCTAACAATGCTGTTATTCCCCTCCTTGGAGGGGCGTAGGGGTGGGTTAGTTATTACAAACAAAAAAATGAAACGCAAGATACTGCCTTATAACTCCAAACTAAAATCCCTGGCCAAGGCTTTACGAAATGATATGACCTTTTCGGAAGTTCTACTCTGGAATGAATTGAAGCAGAAAAAATGTTGGGATATGATTTTGACCGTCAGCGTCCTATTGACAATTACATTGTTGATTTCTACTGTAAAAGTTTAATGTTGGCCATAGAAGTTGACGGAATGAGCCATGATTTTGAAGAAGTAATGGTCAATGATGAGCAACGGCAAAAACGATTGGAAAATATGGGGGTCCGTTTTTTAAGGTTTGATGACCGGGAGGTGAAAAGAGATATGGCCAATGTGTTGAGGACCATTGAATATTGGATATTGGAACATGGTGAAAATTTATGAAACCCACCCCTACGCCCCTCCAAAGGAGGGGAATTCGTTCCGGAAATAATACATCTCCCTGTTTTCAAATTTAAAAATACAGTTTTGCCCGAAAAGAAAATATTAAGAATTTTATGGCCAGCACCTCAAAATAATATTTTGCCTGAGAAGCAGGCAAAATGAACCCAAACCCGGAATTTTATTATTTTTGTCAAAATTTAATTCATGGGGCCATTGGCAGTTGCAATAAAAAATCAGCTTTTTGCCGGTAAGTCTTCCGAAAGGAAGAAAAGTAAAGCTATTTCCCATGAAGAAAGCGATGTATGGAAAAAAGAACCGGTATTATCTGCTGACGAACTCACAGGCATAGTAGATGAAGAAAAGGGAGCAGGGCCCAGGAAATATTTTGAGAAGTATATTGACCTGTCATCTCCCCATACTTTCCTTGCCGAAACGTCCACCCGTTTTAATATCCTCAAATTACCTTACGGGAAATTCTCTGCCATTGTAAACCTGAGAAAAGTTAATGATTTCCGGCGGATTAATAAATTTTTTGAGGCTGTCAATGATAAGTTGCCTTTGGGCGGAACTTTTATCGGCAGTGTGGAGGTTTACACAAATCGGAAAAAACGCATACTGAAAAGATTCTTTTTCCCTTTCAACAGGATTTATTATTTTTTCGATGTGCTTTACACGCGGGTTATGCCCAAACTGCCTGTTCTGAAAAATATCTATTATAAATTAGACAAAAAGAGGTACAGGGTACTTTCCAAATCCGAAACTTTTGGCCGGCTGTATTCGTGTGGTTTTAAGATTGTGGATGAGAAAACCATAGCAAATGAACTGTTTTTTGTGGCCAAAAAAACAAAAGAACCCGCTTTTGATGACCGGCCTACTTATGGCCCTCTTGTCCGGTTGAAACGTAGGGGAAAGGATGGCAAAATTTTTACTGTTTACAAGTTGAGGACCATGTATGCTTATTCCGAATACTTACAGGAGTATGTTTATGAGCACAACAATTTACGGGATGGCGGGAAATTTAAAGATGATTTCCGGGTTACAACGGAAGGCCGTTTTTTCAGGAAGTTTTGGATTGACGAATTTCCCATGATTTTTAATCTTCTCAAGGGGGACCTTAAGTTGGTGGGTGTCAGGCCATTGAGCGATCATTATTTTAATCTCTATTCTGAAGAACTGAAACAGAAGAGAATTAAACACAAACACGGACTGGTCCCTCCGTTTTATGCCGATATGCCAAAAACACTGGAAGAAATTATGGCTTCGGAAATGCGTTATCTGGAAGCTTATGAAAAGCACCCTTTCCGGACAGATGTTTCATATTTCTTTAAAGCACTTTACAATATCCTGATTAGACGTGTCAGAAGCCGTTGATTTCTTTGCCAAATAAATAATAATTTGCGGTTTTTGATTAATTCTGCATCAAATGAAAAAAATATACTGGTTTTTACTTTTTGCGGCAATACCTTTTGTGGTTCCGGCACAGGTTGTGTACGAGCATATCTCCAACACAAATATTTATGATTTTTTGGATGAAATGGCTAACCAAAAGTATATCGAACTTAACGATGTTATCAAGCCTTATAGCCGGAAGATGATTTATAATAAGTTGCGAGAGGTTAAAAATGAGGTTGCTGCAAATAAAATTGCCTTAAATAAGCGACAAGAAAAAGAGCTGAACTTTTATTTACAGGCATACTTTTTAGAAAGCAGCAGTCCCCGGGCAAAGATAGAAAAACACCGGCTGTTTTTGAACAAAAGACAGACAACGGCGTTGGCACTCAATCCCCCCGGTTTTTTTTATAAAGATTCTACTTTTACTTTGGCAATACAGCCCATATTGGGAATGTCGTACAGCACCAACGAAAACGGCGGGTTGAAGCACACCTGGGGTTTCTTTTCCCTGTTTGGCTACATCGGGAAACATTTTTCTTTTTACACCAGCGTGCGCGACAATGATTTAAACCGCGTCATGGTTACACCGGAATATTTTGTGCAAACTCCCGGGGTTCCTTATAAGAATGGCGGGGAAGTTAACGGCATTCAATACAGCGATGCGCGGGGCGGGTTGATGTATTCCTGGAAATGGGGAACGGTGGGGATTGTTAAAGATGATGTTGAATGGGGCGTAGGGTACAATGGAACGGACATCCGGTCGGGCCGTGCCCCTTCTTCTGCCATGATCAAACTACAATTAAAACCGGTCAGATGGTTTGAGTTTAACTATTACCATGCCTGGCTGGTTTCGGCCATAGTGGACAGCAGCCGTTCCTATTGGATTGATGGGACTTATCGTACGGTCTTCCATCCCAAATACATGGCCGCCAGTATGTTTACCTTTTATCCCATACGCCACTTAAACCTTTCTTTTGGGAATTCTATCATTTATACCGATATTGGTGTCCATCCGGCTTACCTGATCCCGTTCCTTTTTTATAAATCAGTTGATCATACATTAAATAACAGAACGAGCGGGCTGCAAACGGGGCAAAATTCCCAAATGTATTTTGCCATTAGCTCAAGAAACATAAAGCATCTCCATCTCTATTTTGATATGTTTTTCGATGATTTTAGCTTCAGCCATGTGAAAGCAAAAGATGAGTTTAACCTGTTAGGTTATAAAGGGGGGCTACGGGTAAGTAACTTCCCGCTTCAAAATGTAGCACTGACAGCGGAATTTACTTTGACCAAGCCGTTTGTTTACCAACACCGGATTGCCACGCAGGATTATACCAGCGACCTTTATAATATGGGACATTACCTGAAGGACAATTCCAAAGAATATTATGTTGCTTTGCAGTATAAGCCCATCAGGGGGCTTCACTTTTCACTTTCGTATACTCTGGCGAGGCATTACGATGACTACAGCTATGCGGAATGTGAAACCCAACATCCCAGATGTTACATGCATAAAGTACCGGTGTTTAAAAACCTGAAATGGCAAAATGCGATGGTGTTGTTTTCAGCACGGTATGAGATTGTCGCCAATACGTATGTCTTTTTTAAATACCGTTATTCAGATATCACGGGAGATGCGGCATACATAAAAAAATACTCTCCCCAATACTATTGGGGAAAGACAAATACGGTTACCATTGGGACAAATATCGGGTTTTAAAAAACAGTTAAAATTATGAAAGCAGAACAGTTATTGCGGGACAGGCGTTACCAGCCGTTTAGGGATATTGTCCTGTTTGCCGTATTGATACTCGGGTTCCATTTTTTCTTCAGGTATTGGGCCAACCATTTGCATTTTGTCCCTTTTCAGGATATTATCGGTGCAACATATGAATTTATGGTAAAAGCCTTAATCCGGCATAGTGTCTGGGCGTTGAAACATTTGACAAACCTTGATTTTGCTGTCCATGGCAGGGTTATCGCTGTTAAAAACGGACATTTGTTGATGCATCCCAGTTGCAGCAGCCTGAAACAATCTATGGAGTGGATTGTGTTAATGACTGTTTTCCCGGGACCGTGGAAACACAAAATCTGGTTTATTCCAATGGGGCTGGTGATTGTCCATATTATAAATGTCTTTCGCATTGTAGGCCTTGCTGCCACTATGATTTATCTTCCCCAACATTGGCATTTTGCACACAGCTATATTTTTCGTCCTTTCTTTTACGTGGTCATGTTTGGCCTTTGGGTATGGTGGGTGGAGAAATTCAGAAACCCCTCCCGTGAGATAGAAAAATAATTTTGTCCGAAACGGCCTGTGAAAAGGGGTAAATATAATTGGCTGTTGTCTTGTTATTTGCTTCTTTTCGTCTACCTTTGCAATACAATAGTATGAAACAGTACTCTATGGGAATTCTTTTGTTAAACGAACATTTTGTCTTTTGGGGGACTTTCCTCCTGGCATTTATGATAACGTATATTTCCATTCCCCCATTGATAGAAGTTGCCCGTGCCAAGAATCTTTATGATGTGCCCAACGGGAGGACTTCACACGAAAATATTACTCCCACACTGGGAGGTATTGCCATTTTCGCAGGATTTATAATAGCCTCTATGGTTTTTGTGAATATTGCAAAGATACCTTATATTCAATATATTATAGCGGGAAGCCTAGTTATCTTTTTTGTCGGGTTAAAAGATGATATCACAGGGTTGAGCCCATTGAAAAAATTTATTGGGCAAATCATTGCAGCAGGCATCATTATTGATTTGGGCGGGGTTCGTATTTCCGATTTGCACGGTTTTATGAGCATTGGTGTTTTGAATACTGCCTCCAGCGATATTCTCAGCTTGTTTGTCATTGTGGCCATAGTCAATGCATTTAACCTGATTGATGGTATTGATGGACTCTCTTCCGGGGTAGGAATTCTGGCTTCCCTTGCTTTTGGTATTTGGTTTTTTCTGGCAGGTAAGCTGCAACTTGCCATTCTTTCCACAGCACTTGTGGGTGCATTATTGGCCTTTTTCAGGTTCAATTTCTTTTCTAAGAAATATAAAATATTCATGGGGGATATCGGCTCCCTGCTGGTGGGATTTATTTTGTCAATTTTTGCCATTAAATTTAATGAGCTGAATCTGGCAGATGCTGTAAACAGTAGGTATATAATTCATGCCGCGCCGGCTGTCTCCATTGGTATTCTCGTGATTCCCATCTTCGATACCATACGTGTTATGGCTATACGGATGGCCAGGGGAACTTCTCCGTTTAAACCGGACAAACGTCATGTGCATCATTACGTGCTTGAACTTACGGGAAGCCATCGGATATCAACCATAATACTTCTCGTTACAAACCTGGTTTTTATCGTTGCCTCTTTTTTATTGAGGAACATGGGCATTTTGCGGTTGACAACGATATTATTTGTTTCAGCCATGGTCCTTACGTTTATCCCTTATTATCAGCTGAGAAAGCGGCGTGGAAAAAACAAAGTTGGCAAGAATGGCTTTGTCGCTGATGCAGAATAATTTTTACTCCTTCCGTTTAATTCTGAGGCACTTTCAGGCAGGCCATATGGGTTGGCGTGCCGTGAGAATCTAATAACCTGAGTTCGAGATAAGACTTTCCGTATGTAAGTCTTATCTCGAACTCAGGTTAATAAACATCTTTTCTTTGACTTTAGTTAAAAAGAATTTCTTTTATAACGGGCTGCTCCTTTTGAGCAATCTGTTTTTTCCCATTGTAAGTTTTTCTTATGCTTCCCGTATTCTTGGTCCGGAAGGCATAGGGAAAGTACAGTTTGTGGTTGCTTTTGCCACCTATTTTGTGATGTTTGCCCAGGTGGGGATTCCTGTTTATGGCATGCGTGAAGTGGCTAAAGCAAAAGGGAACAAACAAAAGCTGAGCAAATTATTCTCCGGGCTTGTCTTGATTCATTTTATCAGTTCACTGTTGCTGCTGGTAATCTATCTGGTGGTTATATTGTCAGTAGGCTGGTTTCATGCCTCCCTGAATTATTATCTTATCGGAGGGCTGCTTGTGTTGTCGGGTTTTTCGGTGCTCGACTGGTTTTACATGGGCATGGAAGAGTTTCGCTTTCTTTCATTGCGTTCAATCGTGATTAAAACCCTTGCATTGATTGCACTTTTCCTTTTTGTTAGGATACGGCAGGACTTGATGGTCTATTTTCTGATTACCATTTTCTCAATTCTTGCCAATAATGCCTGGAATTTAATCCGCCTGAAAGGGCAGGTAAGCCTGGGATTTCATCATCTGCAACTTAAAAACCATTTTAGGGGGCTTTTTACGCTCTTTGTTTCGTCACTGACAATCAGCGTCTATACACTCGGTGATGTTTTGTTGCTGGGGTTTATGACAAACGACAAGGCAGTGGGTTATTATACAGCTGCAAAAAAACTGACACTGGTTATTATTCCGTTGATTACTTCTCTTGGTACTGTGCTGATTCCGGGAATAACTAAAAACATTGATATAAAAAACACTGTTTCCCTCGATAAACAGGTTTCGCAATCTTTTGCTTATATTTGTCTGTTTGGTATCCCTGTGTCGGTGGGGCTCTTTATTTTTGCCCCGGAAATTATGCTTGCTTTCTCCGGGTCCCAATTTGCTGGTGCCGTACTCACTTTGCGGCTTCTTTCACCGGTCATTTTTCTTGTGGGGCTGGGACATCTTTTCGGCATGCAACTGCTGATTCCCGGAGGCTTTGAAAAACAATATCTGTGGGCCACTGTCGTGGGAATGGGAACCAGCCTGGTGTTTAACCTGATCCTAATAAGGATGTTTAAAGACAAAGGTGCCGCTTTGGCCCTGCTTGCCGCAGAAGCGGCTGTATCATTCGTGGCTTATTATTTTGCAGGCCGAAAAATGAAAATCAGGCTGAAATGGTTACTGGCGGTAAAGGCTTTTGTGGCTTCGCTGCTTTTTATACCTGTGGCACTATGGTTTCGGGGGATAAATGCGCCACTGTTTTTAGGGCTTTTTGTTGCCGTGCTGATTTCATCTGTTCTTTATTTTGTTGTACAGCTATTTCTTTTTAGGGAACCATTGCTTAAGTCGCTGGTTTCGTTTGCTTTTAAAAGCCCCCAACCTCCCCCAGATTATTAACGGTATTGTCCCCTTTTGGAGAGCCTGTCCCGAATTTACTTCGGGGGTGCAGGGGGTGGAAAATCAAACATTCTAATTTTACTAATCTTTCCATGCAACCAGCCTCTAAATCCAACAACTATCATTATAACAAAAATTTACGACATTATGCCAATGAGTTAAGGCATAATATGACCAAAGCAGAAGCCTGTCTGTGGAAGTATGTTTTAAGGGCAGGTCAACTACATGGCTATAAATTCAGGCGACAAAGACCTGTTCTGAGTTACATTGCCGATTTCATGTGTCCAGGGCTAATGCTTATCATAGAAGTTGACGGAATTACCCACTTGAATGAAGGAGTAGTTAAAAAGGATGAAATCAGGCAAAAATTACTGGAAGAAATTGGTTTTACGGTACTTCGTTTTAATGATGATGAAGTGTTGAATGATATACGCAATGTGGAAAGGGCCCTGGGTGCTTATGTCGAAGAATATGAACTAAAAAACAATGGAAAGTAAATTCCATCCCTTCCTTCCCGTGAGGCTATCGCACCCCCCGTCTCGCCTAAGGCGAGAGGATATGAATGTCCCTTTGGGGCATAAGTTTTTCTTTTGCGTAAATAATTGGCGAGTAAGAATGTCCCCCGCTGGCGGGGGTAGGGGGTGGAACCTTATCCCCCTCTGGCTGCCTGTCCGCCTCTGGCGTGAAGGTGCAGGGGGAGGAAATTTCCCCGCTAACAGACCAGCTAAACTTTTTGTATTACACAACTGACGTAACAATATTTTTTTGAATCCCCAAGTCTCCATCATCATTGTCAATTACAACAGCCAGCAAACCCTTGGCCGCTGTATTGATTCCATTGACAAATTTGTTTCGGAACCCACCTGTGAGATAATAGTGGTGGACAATGCCTCTGCACCCGAATCGGTCCGTTTTATTAAAGAAAAATATCCCCGGGTAAAGTGCATAGAAAATACGGAAAACAAAGGCTTTGGTGCGGCCAATAACATCGGTGTGCAACAGGCTGCCGGAAAATATCTGTTCTTTCTCAATCCAGATGCCATCCTGACAAATAATGCGGTTATCCGCTTTTATGATTTTCTGGAAAAAGCTTCCCTGGAAGTGGTGAGTTGCGGAGGAAACCTGATCAAAGAAAACGGTGAGTTAACTACCTCTTACGGGAATTTCCCTTCCCTTTTGCAGGAATGGAGCGATATAGGGTTTCGCCGCTTTTACCCGCAATATTATGATAAATACCTGTGTTTGGGAAAGACATGCAAGAAAGAAACCCGACCTTTTTGTGTACCGTATATTACGGGTGCTGATATTTTTATCCGGAAAGCAGCTTTTCAAAGGGTAGGGGGATTTGATGAACGGTTTTTTCTCTATTACGAAGAAACAGATCTGTTTTACCGGTTGAGCAGAATGGGGTATGATTCTTATATTTTACCGGATGTAAAAATCATTCACCTTGAAGGTCCTTCCATGTTAAAAGATGGGGAACTTAACTATGAAAAATGGGCTTTTTGGGAAAAAAGTAAGTATTACTATTTCAGGAAAAACAGAGGCCGTTTTGCAGCAGGCACGGCAAAAGGGATGCAAATTTTTTCATTGATTCTCCACCGGTTGTTTGGTACGAGAGCCTATAAGTTAAGAAAAGCCTTGAAAATAACCCGGAAAGCATAAGTGCCTTTTTTGTACAGGCCTCCTCGTCCTCTTTTCTCCTAAAAAAGGATGAAGCCTGCCCCCTGCATATATGTCTATTCCCGTCATTGCGGGCCTGGTGGGCTGGTCATATGCGTAAGTGCGAAGCAATCCCGTTTAAAATATATTATAATCTCCAAAGATGATGAAATTATTCCGCCTGATTAATTTTTTTCTGATTATTCCTCTTTTGCTGCCCTTACTCACCGTAGCCCAAACTATTCCTGTGGGCATGCCGGTGCTGGAAGGTACTTATCGAAGGATGCAACTGCTGGGGAAAGAAGATGCCGCTGTCAGTTTTACAGTACAGCCGCTGTTTCCGGAAAATGCGTTTAATGTTTATGACGTTTTTGACCCGGACAGTACATTGGCAAAAGCCCGGAAAGCAACATTTAATGGTATCTTATCTTTTGGACACAAAAGAGGTAAGCTGCAACTATTGCCGGTAATTTGGGAAAACCAGTTCAACAGCTTTCATCCGGCAGGATATAATGACGGCATTATGGTCCCTGCCAAAGGCTATCAGACGATTGTCAGCGCCGGGGTTTATTTCAGGTACGGCCCGCTGGGCATACAACTTCAACCGGAGATGCTTTATGTGGAAAATAAATCCTTTGAAACCTTTGAAGACATTTATCATAAGCCATCGCCTCCCAATAATATAGATCTGCCCGAACGTTTTGGGGATTCGGATTTTACGCAGTTTTTCTGGGGACAAAGCAGCATTCGTTTAACTTTTGGCCCTGTTTCTGTCGGACTCTCCAACGAAAACCTCTGGTGGGGGCCGGGTATTCACAATGCACTGATAATGACCAACAACGCACCGGGATTTAAACATCTGACCCTGAATACGGTGCGGCCTATCAAAACGGCCATTGGTGCTTTTGAATTTCAACTCATTGCAGGAAAACTTGACGGTTCGGGTTATACTCCCGGTTTGCCTCCCGACTGGCGTTATCTTAATGCCATTGTGGCGACCTATCATCCCAAATGGGTGCCGGGCCTGTTTCTCGGGCTGACGCGTGCTTATCAGGTTTACCGGAAAGATATGGGGCACAGTTTCAATGATTATCTGCCGGTGTTGTCCCCTTTTCAAAAAGACAAGACAGGTAATACTGCTACCGATGCCAAACGGAGAGACCAGCTTCTTTCGCTGTTTATGCGCTGGGCATGGGTAAAGGCACATGGGGAGGTTTACGTTGAATTTGGCCGGGAAGACCACTCCTGGAACCTGCGTGATTTCTTTCTTGAGCCGGCCCACTCGGCAGCTTATGTTGTGGGCATGAACAAACTGTTTGCATTGAAACAGCGAAAAGGGGAATTTATTCAGTTGAATGTTGAAATTACCAATGTAGCATCTAATGCTACCACCAACAACAGAGACCGGGGGAATAAAGATGTAGGTGTGGGCAATTGGTATGCACACAGCCAGATAAGACATGGTTATACCCATGATGGCCAGGTGCTTGGCGCGGGGATTGGCCCCGGAAGCAATTCGCAATGGTTAAAAATCAGCTGGGTAAAAGGCCTGAAATCATTTGGGCTGGACTTTGAACGTTTTGTCCATAACAACAATTATGTTATTACTGATATTAAAGATATCCGCCGCAATTGGGTAGACCTTAAGTTTGGCCTTAATGCCAACTGGGAATTTAATCACTTTCTGTTGAATTTTCAGGCCCAATATATTCACGAGATTAACTATGAATGGCGATACCGCCCGGAACCGGTTTTAAATTCGCCGCCTACATACTGGAACCCAACAAAAGATACCTATAATTTTCATGCGAGGTTGGGGTTTGTATACCGGTTTTAATCAGACTACCTGGTTATTTATTTTTGTTATTCTGAACTTTTGGGAGGATCATCCCCTTTAGGGGACCGAGGGGCAGCGCAGGCAAACCCAACACTTAAAATTATTTCGAATGATAACTTTGTATAAAACATATTTCTAACCTACCGGAAAATGAAAAAAATCTTCCGTCTTTTTAAATTCTTTCTAATTTTCCCTTTTTCGCTGCCTTTGTTTACCGTAGCACAGACTCTCCCTACGGGAATGCCCGTGTTGGCTGAAGCATACCGACAGTCACAACTTCTCGGTAAAATAGACCGTAATGTGAGTTTCACTGTTTTCCCGTTATTTCCCAAAGCCTCTTTTTCTGTGCAAAACAGCTTTTATCCCGACAGCAGCCTGGAAAAAAGACTGACAAAATTTAACGGAACCGTTCATTTTGGTAAAGGAAAAGGGATTGTACAGCTTCTTCCGGTAACCTGGCAGCAACAATACAATTCACTTCATCCACAAGGATTAAATGATGGGGCTATGGTTCCGTCCCGGGGCTATGAAACGGTTTTTAGTGCCGGTATTTATGCCAAATACAAGTTCCTGAGTATTCAGCTGTGGCCCGAAGTAGTTTATGCACAAAATAAACCCTACGATGGTTTCCCTGTTAACTATCCTGATATTCGTTGGGCACAGTATTACTGGACATTGAATCTGATTGACATGCCCGAACGTTTTGGAACCGGATCGTACCAAAAGATAACCTGGGGGCAGAGCAGTATTCGGTTTACCTTTGGAGCGTTTTCCTTCGGACTTTCCAACGAAAACCTGTGGTGGGGCCCGGGTACACGCAATGCGCTGATTATGACTAATAATGCGGCGGGCTTTAAACATTTGACTTTTAATTCAGTCCGTCCGGTAAAAACTTTTCTCGGCACTTTTGAATGGCAATTTATTGCAGGGCGATTAGAGCCATCCGGTTATTTGCCGCCCGGAACGGATAAAACTTATGAAGGGAAACTTCTCTATTCTCCAAAACCTGACGATTGGCGATATCTTAATGGCCTGTTGGTTACGTGGCATCCCAAATGGGTACCGGGTTTATTTCTTGGTTTTGCCCGTACAGTGCAGCAATATCATAAAGATATGGGGGTTGCCCTGAAAGATTATTTTCCCGTTTTTATGCCTTTGGGGTTGGAAAAAGCCGGAGGAGACAGTGAACTGGCCAATAAACGTTCGCAACTCTGGTCGTTTTTTGCCCGCTGGCTCTGGGTAAAAGGCCATGCCGAAGTCTATTTCGAATACGGCAGGTCCGATTATTTCTGGGACAACAGAGACTTTAAAGTAGAACTCGCCCACTCCGGTGCTTTTGTATTTGGGTTCCGGAAGTTAATCCCTTTAAAAGTCCGTCGGGGAGAAAGTATTCAGGTGCTTATGGAATTCACACAACTGGCCATGAACCCTACTACGAGAAACAGAAATGGTACCAGCTGGTATCTGAACAGTGCGGTGAGGGCCGGATATACCCATGAAGGACAACTTCTCGGGGCTGGTATTGGCCCGGGAAGTAATATGCAGACACTGGAAGTGAGCTGGATAAAATCGTTGAAAATGATTGGCCTCAGGCTGGAACGAACCGCCCAAAACAACGACTTCTTCTTTTCTTATATTAAAGATATCCGCAGTAACTGGGCCGATTTTAATGTGGCCTTGCTGGGACAGTGGTCGTTTAGAAAACAGCTTTTGCTAAACGGGGAATTGGAATTTACACGGTCGCTAAATTACCAGTGGCAATATACTCCGCCCCCTGATCCTGATTATTGGGGCGGAGAAGGGAAAGACATAACGAATGTCCATTTTAAAGTGGGAATAACCTACAGGTTCTAAACCTTTCTCAGAAAAGGGACTAATTTTTGTAAACAAAAGGGCCAATATGACTTCTTTACCAAAAGTATCCGTAATCATTCCTGTGCACAATGATGGAAAGTATTTGCACAATGCTTTACAAAGTGTTTTCAGGCAGAAATACCGGAATTATGAGATCATTGTGGTAGATGATGGCTCGGAAGATGCGGAAACACGCCAGGCCTTAAAACAAATTAACCAGCCTGAAGTTCGTGTATTTTTTAAAAAGCCTGAAGGTGTTTCGGCAGCGAGAAATTTTGCCATTGCCAAAGCTGACGGGGCATTTATTTTACCACTTGATGCCGATGACCTGCTGGGAATAGGGTTTCTGGATCAGGCTGTAAAAGTATTGACATATCATCAGGAAGTAAAGGTAGTGTGTGGGGATATTGAAATGTTTGGAATAAGAACGGGGATTAAAAAACTACCGGAGTATTCTATGGAAATGTTGTTGGGACAAAATACAATGGCGGTTACTTCATTATTTAGAAAATCGGATTTCCTTGAGACAGATGGCTTCAATGTAAACATGCGGGCTGGCTTTGAGGATTGGGACTTTTGGCTTTCAATGCTGGAAGGCGGTGGCGATGTCCATAAACTGGATGTGGTAGCAGTTCGTTACCGGATTAAAAAAGAGTCCCGGAATTTCTCACTTTCCCATACGCAAATGAAACAGCTGAGAAAACAAATTTATGAAAACCATAAAACGCTTTACGCAAAGCATTTTTTTGATCCGTTAAATTCCTTTGAATATGATTTGTTGGTTAATTCACGTGAATACAAGTTGGGCCGGAAATTGCTAAAACCTTTGCGTGCTTTATATAGCAAGCTACGTTAATACAAAACTTTTCCGCTTCAATCGTCCACGCTTGAAGATACCCTGTCTAAATACGCAGTCCGGTTCAAACATCTGCCCATTAACATTTCCATTCTTTCCGATAAATGACAGACAATATTTTTCATTGGTTTAAAGAGAAATATCCGGTATTCCTGAATATTTCCATGATATTGCTGTTTGTGGATGTCATGGCTGATCCAACCAACCTTATTTTTCATGTAAAATATGTTTTATTCGGATTGGTTTTCATGATTTGGCTGTTTGGAAATTATGCTAAAAAACTTATCCTTACAAAAAAACAGTGGCTCATTCTGCTTTTCATTGCCTTTTTCATGCCTTTTTACGAATTGTCGGCAGGCCTGATAAATAGTATGTTGCATAATATACCTGTGGGCAGGCCGGTGTATTTTAACTCATTTTTCTTTTTTGCCATTCTGCTCATTACCCTAAGTGAAAAGATGGCCCTGACAAAGATGTTTAATTATTCGTCGCTGGTCATTGTTTTGATAACCCTGGGCCTTTATCTTATTTTAATTTTCAATACAAGGATGTTTGGTGAGATGTACAAATATTTTGTCATGGACAAACAGGTGGTAGTTTACGCTTTGCGTGATTACGGGAAAACCACACTGCTCATGATTTTTTATAAAACCTCTCCGCTTTTGGTTTTCCCGCTGTCCTGGTACCTTTACAGGATTCTGATTGAAAAGCGAAGAAAGGCACTTTTTGTAAATATACTGCTCCTGGTACTGACGGCACTCACCCTCTATTTTTCCGGTACGCGGGCAAACCTTGTATCGTTGGTTTTAATTGTAGCTTTCTATTTTGGCTATTTCCTGTTTAAGAAATCCAAAATATGGTTTGTCTGGGCACTTGCACTTGCAGTACTTGTAGCTTTGTTTATGCTGCCTTCGGTTGCCGGATTGTTGTTCAGCAAACAGGAAGCCTCCAACGCCATCAAGTTCGGCTATCTCTCTTCTTATGCCAACTATTTTGACCATCACCTGTTAAGCCTGTTATTTGGACAGGGTATCGGCGGTACTTTTTATGCTTCCGGGCTGCACCGCTTTGTCGATGTCTCCGAACTTACTTACATTGAGCTTATTAGAATATGGGGGATTCCGATTTCAGTGATTTTTTTCGGGATACTTATGGCCCCGTTGTTTACGGAAATCAGACCAGGGAAAATTACCCATCTTTTTATTGCCTATCTTGCCTATCTGTTTATTGCCGGAACCAATCCGCTGCTACTTAGCTCTACTGGGATGCTGGTGCTGGTTTATGTTTTTACGAATACTTTTTTACCCGTTTCAGGTGTTCACGCCTGAAAAATTAAGTTTGAAAATTTCTGTAAGATTTTTTATTCGTTTTGAAAACAGATATTCTTCTTTCCACTTATAATGGTGCTGCATTTCTGGAGGAACTGCTGCAATCGTTATATGCCCAGACTTTTCCTGACTGGCGGTTGCTAATCCGCGACGATGGCTCATCCGACAAGACGGTGGAAATACTGAAAAGCTGGCAGGAAAAGGACAAAGACAGGATATTTGTTGTAAGGGACAACAAAAAACATCTCGGCCCGAAAAAAAGTTTTGAGGTCCTACTGACAAAAAGTACTGCGGAAACCATTATGTTTTGTGATCAGGACGACTTTTGGCTACCCCATAAGATTGAAAATACGTTCGCCAAAATGAAACAGCTGGAACAACGTTATCCGGATATTCCCGCCCTGGTTTTTTCCGATTTAACGGTTGCGGACAAAATGTTACGTGAGGTCCATTCCTCTTTCTGGGAGTATATCAAAGTAGATCCGGACAACGTCTATAACATTTACCGGTTGCTCATCAACAATCCGGTGGTGGGCTGTACGGTGATGATAAACAGAAAAGTGAAATCATTGGTACTGCCTTTTCCCGAACAGGCCGTTATGCACGACTGGTGGATAGCCTTAAAGGTTTCCCAAAAAGGGGTGATGGACTATCTTCCACAACCAACCATTTTGTACCGTTTACACAATAAAAACAGTATTGGGGCTTCGTTGGCCGATAGAAAATACTATGCCAGCCGCTTAAGTAATTTTTCAAAAACCATTTCACAAAACAGAAATGCCATTAAAATGTTACGAAAATTGGATTTCAGGCTTTCATTTGTTCGGTTTTTGGGGTATAAAATTCAGGTAACACTTTCAAAATTCCTTTAAAAATGGTTTCTGTCTGCATGGCTGCCTGTAATGGCGAAAAATATCTGAAACGTCAGTTGGAGACCATCCTCGAACAACTTGCCCCGGGAGATGAATTGATTGTTTCGGACGATTCCTCCACAGACCATACCGTTGAGATAATAAAAGGATATGGCGATGACAGGATAACGCTTCTCGAAAAGGCAAACTTCGGGAATCCCGTTTTCAACATGGAGAATGCGTTAAAAAAAGCACAGGGCGACTATGTTTTTCTTGCTGATCAGGATGATGTATGGCTGCCGGGACGAGTTCAAAAAGCCGTGGAAAAACTACAACAGTATGATTTGGTGGTGTGCAATGCGTTTATTGTAGATGAAAATGAGGAGATCATCCATGAATCTTATTTTGACTGGAAAGGTTCTTCTCCCGGTTTCTTTAAGAATCTTAGGAAAAATTCTTTTCTCGGATGTTCTCTGGCTTTCAACAGAAAGATTTTAAACGCTGCACTTCTGTTTCCAAAAAAGATATCCATGCATGATGTATGGATTGGCTTGCTGGCCGAATGTACCGGAAAAGTGCTGTTCCTCAATGAACGGCTGATGTATTACCGCCGGCATGACGATAACTTTACAGCTTCTGTTCATAAAACCGATGACCATCTTTCCGATTTCAGCTTATCCTATAAAATCCGGTACAGGCTTTGGCTGCTTTTTTATGTGATGAAAAGATGTTTGAGAAAATGATTTTCAGCCCGTATTGGCGGGTGGCTCAAAAAAGGCGGGCTTCCTAAAAATTTTGTTTCACGCAAAGGCTGCCAAATTTCTTCGCTAAGAACGCAAAATAATTGTCTGAAGGTAAATTTATTGCGTTTTTGGCGTCTTCTTTGCGGTTTTTGCGGGAACCCTGATACAACTGAGAAGAATCTTTCCAATCGCTATGGCAAACGAACAAAAAATAATTCTGGTTTCCCTTTTTTATTACGAAAAGTCAGACAACATCCGTATCAGTACAATTTACAGGTTGTTAAAAGAAGAGAATGCTGAAGTAGAGCTGATTACCACAGACTTTAATCACCGGAAGAAACGAAAACACGACCCGGCACAACATCCTGCTGACATAACTTTTCTACCTGTACCGGAATATCAAAAGAATGTCGGTTTTCGCAGGTTGTACAGCCATCTGGTGTTTGCCATCAGGCTCAGGAACTATTTAATGCGACTTGCTTATCATCCTTCAAAAATATATTGTCTCGTCCCTGCTGTTACTGCCGGATGGGCTTGCACAGGTTATTGTAGGAGAAAAAAGATTCCTTTGGTTGTGGATGTGATTGACCTTTGGCCGGAATCGTTTATCATTCTGTCTGCCCATAAAAAGCTGTTGCGGTTGCTTACTTCTCCCTGGAGAAAGATTGCCGAAAAAGTTTATCAATCGGCAGATTTTCTGTTTGCCGGCTCTGAGAAGTATGCACAACATGCCCAAAAATTCAATAAGAAAACCAAAGCTGTTCCGGTTTATCTCGGAACGGATGTCGAACAATTTCAATCTTTGGTTTCTGCTGGCAGCCTGAAGATGAACAAATCTACCGGGGAAAAATGGATTTGTTTTGGCGGCATGCTGGGAAACAGTTATGATATTGAACTCATCCTCGAAAGTTTCAGAAAATTAACGGAACAGAGAAAGTACAATGTTAAACTTATTTTTATCGGTGATGGCCAGGAAGCCGGTAAAATTTTGCGTTTCAAAAACCAATATAACCTGAACATTGAGGTTACCGGATTTCTGGATTATGCGGATTATATGAAATACTTAAGCCATGCCGATATGGCCCTCAACAGTTTTAAAAAAGGAACGGAAGTAGCCTATTCCTATAAGTTTAATGACTATATTACAGCCGGAATTCCCGTATTAAACAACGTAAAAGGAGAAATGGCTTCGATGATAACCCTGTACAACATAGGGCGCAATTTTGATCATACCGTGGAGTCGCTATACCTTCGGCTTACAGAAATGTTTGACCATCCGGCGTTGCTTTCCGAAATGCGGAAAAATGCTACCTTTGTAGCTACTACTGTGCTTGATAAGAAAATTGTTTACCGGGAAATGCTGGATAAATTAATGCATTAGAAATGCTCAGAAAACTATATCTTTCGCCATTTGGTTATCTGATTTCGGGATTTCTGCATCTTTTCTCCCGGGTACACAAACCTTTTATGGTGTATGGTTACAGGAACAAGAAGACCGGAAAATTTCAAAAGCTCACCCGTATCAGTTCCTCGGCTAAACTGCTGAATAAGCGGAATATCAATCTGGCAGACAATATCTGGATTGGCCATTATTGCCTTGTGGATGGCACCGGTGGCGTAACCCTTGGCGAAGGCGTACAGCTGTCATCGCATACCGTTGTCTATTCCCACAGCAGTCAGGATGCCATCCGGCTTCTCGGCAGGCACTTTATTGAACTGGAAGCAACAAAACGGCCCGGTTACAAGCTCAAACCGGTAACCATTGGTGAATACACTTTTGTGGGAACTTCTTCAGTAATTCTCCCCGGTTCTGTGATTGGAAAAGGATGCATTATTGGTGCAGGGTCGGTGGTAAACGGAATGGTTCCGGATTATGCGATTGCGGTGGGGAATCCGGCTAAGGTTGTGGGAGATACCCGTCAAAGGGATAAAACCCGGTTTGGTGATTTGCTGGATTTGGCAAAATATTATGACCCGGAAGCGGTATCCTCCGAAAAGTAAAAAATACCAAGGTAAAAGTAAAAAGTAGTGTGAAAACCGGCAACACCAACTTTTAACTTTAAATTTTTTCCTTTTAACTTTCCCCTTTCTCCTTATCCTAAAATAAATTGACTAATTTTATACCCGATTATTAATTCTCTTTTCATTTTTGACACATGCGTAATTGTAAAATTTTTCTTCAGGTTATTTTCCTCGGACTTGTCATTTTTCTGTTACCGGCAATACATACACAGGCGCAGATAACTACAAATACAAACCTGGGTTCTGTGAAGTCGGAACAACTTTCCGATGAGCAGATTAAGCTTTTGATGCAGAAAGCGATGAACTCAGGAATGTCGCCCGAACAAATAGAGGCTCTTGCCCGTGCCAAAGGACTACCACAGGCCGAAATAGACAGGATAAAATCCAGGGCTGAAATGTTTAATGCTATAAAATCGGTAGGTGACAGTACTGCAAATACAAGTCATCGGGTTATTCCACTACAAAATACAAAGTACGCTGTTACGGCCGGTAAACGATTGCCAGATAAGCGTGTTGGCCCTATTACCGGAAGTAATCGTGTTTTTGGTTTTTCATTGTTTACCAACAAAGAGTTGACTTTTAATCCGGGCCTTAATATTGCCACCCCCGAAAATTACCAGGTGGGCCCTGGTGATATTATTAATATCGATGTTTGGGGTGCTTCCCAAAAAAGTTATCAGGAAATTGTTTCTCCCGAAGGCAAAATCATTATTCCCAAAGTCGGCCCTGTATTTGTCAGTGGGCTTTCCATCGAAGAAGCTACCGCCAAGTTAAAGAAATATTTGAGTAAAATTTATTCGGGGCTCACAAAAGGGAATGCTTTTATGGAGTTAAGCCTGGCTGGCGTAAGAAGTATAAGTGTGAATATGGTGGGGGAAGTAACCCTGCCCGGAACCTATAATTTGTCTTCACTGGCTTCGGTTTTCAATGCCATGTACGCTGCCGGAGGAGCTGCCGACGATGGTTCCCTGCGGAATGTAAAAATCATACGTAACAACAAAACCGTGGCCACACTTGATTTCTATAATTTTCTTTTAAACGGTGTACTGCCGGGCAATATGCGTTTGCAGGACCAGGATATCGTCTTTGTCTCTCCCTATACCGTTCGTGTGGAAATCAAAGGGCAGGTTAAACGGTCCAACATGTTTTTTGACATGAAACCCGAAGAAACATTAAAAAACCTGATTCACTTTGCCGGAGGTTATACCAGCAAGGCCTATACAGGCCAGATTAAAATATTCAGGAAAACAGCTACCGAGAGAAAAATTCTGGTGGTGGATGCTGCACAGCAGGATACAACAGTTTTAAAAGATGGGGATGTAGTGGTGGTGGATTCTGTTCTGGACCGGTTTGAAAACCGTGTCCAGATAACTGGTGCGGTTATGCGTCCGGGTGAGTTTGCGTTAGGCAAGGCCATGACCCTGCGTCAATTGCTGCATTATGCCGATGGCTTGCGCCAGGATGCTTATCAAAAAAGAATTACTGTTTATCGTTTAAAGAAAGACCTTATCAGGGAAACCGTTTCCCTGAACCTTTCCCATCTCCTGAAATCAGATAGTACTTTTCTTTTGCAGAGGGAAGACTCGGTTCACATCCCATCAGTTTTTGATATTCATGAAAAATCATACTTACAAATTGAAGGCCAGGTGGCAAACCCCGGAGTATATCCTTACACCGAAAATATCCGGCTGGGCGATTTAATTATTCAGGCCGGAGGAATGCTTGAATCAGCTTCCCTGGCACATATCGACATTGCCCGAAGGGTGAGGGATACCATTTCCGGAAAATTTACCAACAAACTGTCCCGTACCTTTAAGTTTATGATAGGAAAGGACAGGAACCTGGCAGATTCGGCAAGGAATTTTATCCTGTCTCCCTTTGACCATGTTTTTGTACGGAAGTCGTATTCCTATTCGCCGCAGAAACTGGTTTCTATTACCGGCGAAGTAAACTTTCCCGGAAAATATTCTATCCAAAACCGCAACGAACGTGTTTCTGATTTAATCAGACAAGCGGGCAATCCCACGCCTCAGGCCTTTTTAAAAGGGGCAAGCCTGATTCGAAAACGAAAAACATACCTGCTTCACCAAAAAGCTATCCAAACGGTAAATGCTGCAAATGATGCAAGAAAAAATACAATTATTACTTCAAGTTCCGGTTTCAATGTGATTGGCCTTAATTTGGAGAAAATCCTGGGCCATCCGGGGTCTGCTGCTGATTTGGTATTGCGTGCGGGCGATTCCCTGCGGATTCTCAGGAAATCACAAACCGTGGAAGTACAAGGTGCTGTTTATCGTCCCAATGTGATTCCTTTTGTGGAAGGAATGACACTTAAACAGTATGCGTCCAATGCCGGCGGGTTTACTAAAGATGCCATTAAAAGAAATATTTATGTGATTTATGCTAACGGTTCGGTAAAAAAGACTTCCTGTTTCCTGGGAATAAAAAGCTATCCGAAAATCGAACCCGGTTCAGAGATTATAGTCCCGCTAAAGCCTAAAAAAAATACCCGTATGTCGGCTGCAACGGCCATAAGCCTGACGACAGCCCTTGCTTCGCTTACCTTGCTGATTGTTAGTATAGTGAATGCTGCAAAGTAGATAAACGGAGGAGAAAGAATCTCAGAAATAAAGAAAGAGAAAAAGACAAAACCAAAGAGACAATGGAACTAAAAGCAATTCTTCAAAAAGTATATCAGGGCCGCAGAACAATTTATCGTGCCATGGTTATTGCTTTTTCTTTGGCTGTGGTCATCATCATTTTTACGCCAAAGAAATATAATACAAGGGTTGTTTTACTTGCCGAAACAAATGCGAAAAGTGGTTCTTCCGGGTTACTTGGAGATTTGGGGGGAATGTCCGGTTTAAACATAGGAAACCTGATCGGGCTTAATATCAATTCATCGGGGAATGATGCACTAACTTCTGATTTATATCCTGATATAATTAAAAGCACGCCTTTTTTATTGGATGTCCTTCAGCAGAAGATTTATTATCCCGAAATAAAAAAGACAATCACAATCTCCGATTATTTAAGAGAATATTCCCATCCCTCGCTGGCGGGATGGCCGGGCTATCTTATCGGAAAATTAAAGGGCAAAAAAGAAAATAAAGAAATTAAAAAGTATTCCAAAGGCGTGTTAAACCTCTCCAAAGGGCAGGATGAGCTGATTAAAACACTCAGCGATATGGTCAGTGTGGAGATTCAGGATCAGGGAAATAAACTTTTGAAACGAAAAAGTAAAATCTTTAGTGTATCGGTGGAAGCCCAGGACCCGATGGTCTCCGCCTTGCTTGCCGATTCGGTAATGAACTGCCTGAAACGTTATGTGGTGAACTATAATACCCGGAAAGCACAAAAAGATTTGGGCTTTATCAAAGCCCGCTATCTCGATGCCCGTCAGAATTATTATAAGGTTCAGAAGAGTTTTGCTGATTACAGCGACAGCAATAACAATGTGATACTGGCTTCTGTAAACATAAAAAGAGAACGTTTACAGCGAGAACTGGAATTGTCGGCCAGCGTATATATGAGCCTCGCCAAACTTATGGAAAAAGCCAAAATCAGGGTGCAGGACCGTACACCGGTGTTTACGGTGATTGAACCACCGAAAGTTCCCCTGAAAAAAAGTGCCCCAAAATCATCATTGATTATTATTGAAATGCTGTTGGTAGGTGCTTTCGTCGGTTTTAGTATTGAGTTGGTGAAGCTAATGCTTCATCCGCCGGATAACTGATAAATAAAATGGGTAAACGCTTATTTGATGTGCTGGTTGCAGGTATCGGGCTCTGCTTGTTGTTGCCGTTTTTGCTGATTATCCTTTTGTTGGTTTTTCTCTTTGACAGGCAGCCCCCTTTTTTTGTACAGCAAAGGGTAGGCAGGAGCGGCCGGATTTTTTCTTTATACAAATTCAGGACGATGAAATCCGGGATGGCAACAGAAAAACATGGTTTTGATGCAGGGGAAACTTCACGGATAACGCCATTGGGAAGATTTTTGCGGGATACTAAACTGGATGAACTCCCACAGTTGTTTAATGTCCTGAAAGGGGATATGTCTTTGGTGGGGCCTCGCCCCGAAGTAAAAAAATGGACATTGGTTTATCCGGAAAAGTGGGAAATTGTGCACAGGGTAAAACCCGGAATTACAGACAATGCTTCCATATTGTTCCGGCACGAAGAGGAAATTCTGGCCAAAGCTGTTTCTCCCGAGAAGACATACAGAGAGGTCATTTTACCTCAAAAGTTGAAGTTGTCCATTGATTATGTAAACAACAGAACTCTTTGGGGGGACATAAAAATTCTTTTAAAAACGATAAAATCAGTTTATACAGATTGAAAAAGAACTTTAAAATTCCTTTTGCCAGGGTGTCTGCCTCTGGAAATGAGCAGAAATATATTGAGGAGGTACTGCAAAGTGGCTGGCTTACCACCGCCGGGAAGGCTGCTGCTTTTGAGAAAAAGTTTGCAGGGGCAACACAGGCGAAATATGCGTGTGCCGTAAATTCGGGAACGGCTGCCCTGCATCTCGGATTGGAAGCCCTTGGCGTAAAACCCGGCGACAGGGTGTTTGTCCCCTCCATGACCTTTACGGCTTCTGCCGAGATTATCAGATATTTACAGGCAAATCCTGTTTTTTTGGATACGGAATATGGAACCAATCTCGTTACGCCCGAAATCCTGAAAGATGCCATAGAAAAGAACCCCGATGTCCGTTTTCTGATTGTTGTGCATTATGGCGGACAGGCTGCGCAAATGCTTACAGACGATGAGGAAGGAATTATTGATGTCTGTAAAAGACATGGAATAAGGATACTGGAAGATGCTGCCCATGCATTCCCTGCCCGGCTGGACAACCAAATGGTTGGCTCCCTGGGAGAGGTTGCCTGCTTTAGCTTTTATGCCAACAAGCCCATCACAACCGGCGAAGGCGGAATGTTGACAACATCAAATAGTGAAATCTACGAACGGGTGAAGAAAATGCGCCTGCATGGTATTGACAGAGATGTGTGGAACCGGTTTACCGGCGACAAGCCTTCCTGGGAATACGATGTGGTGGAAGCCGGGTACAAATACAATATGCCGGATGTTAACGCTGCCATTGGATTGGCACAATTGGAAAAAGCAGAGGCGTTCCGCGTGGAACGGCAACGGGTAGCCGAATATTATTATAAACAGTTAGCTCCCCTAAAACATCTCATGGACCTTCCGGTAACCCATATTCCGTTCCGGGATCATGCCTGGCACCTGTTTCCCGTAGTCTTAAAAGAAAATGCCCCGGTGAACAGGAATGAATTCATTGAGAAAATGGCTGAAGCCGGGATTGGGACTTCCGTACATTACAAACCCCTCCATCGCATGACCTACTATAAAAACAAATACCGGCTTAAAGCTTCGGATTTTCCCAATACGGAAAAAACATGGCGGGGAAATGTCTCTCTTCCGGTTTTTCCCTACTTGCGTGAAGAGGAACTAAGCTATGTTTGCAAAACGGTTGAAAGAATATTGTCATCCTAATTTGCGGAAAAATAATTTTGGTTTATAAATTATTCGTACGTTTGTAAATAAGAATATTTTCCAATTGTTGAAAACAATACATAATGAGAACCTTCGGCTTCGATGTTTTTAAACATTGTCCCGGTTCAATATTAAATAATATATGGTAAAAATAATTACAGATTCGTTTTCAGAGCGGTACGTTTCACGCTGGTTTATTTTTGCATTTGATGTATTCCTTGTTGTATTTACATTGTGGCTTTCTGTCCTGATACAGAATAATTTTGTACCGGGAGCTTTTGTCCCCAATGTGTTTTTTATGCACTTGCGGTTTGTCTTTTTTATTTACATTGGTGCTTTTCTGTTTTTTCATACTTTTTCGGGAATAGTCAGGCAGACAAGCCTTTCAGATGCCTTTGCTGCCTTTAAGGCCATTACGTGGGGCTTTGTGATTATTCTTGTTTTGGCCGTTCTCTCTCACCTTGTCGAGTCTGTTCCGGGCAACTGGCCCTCTTTTTCCATCCTGACCCTGCAATATTTGTTGTTGCTGGTCCTGCTTATCGGGAGCAGGTTTGCCGTTAAAAGTATCTATAACCGCATGACACATACTCCTTTTAAGAAAGAAGTCGGGGTGATGATATACGGTGCCGGAACAGCTGGTGTGCTTACAAAAAATACCCTTTATGAGGATAAAGAATTCCATTACAGGGTGGTTGCTTTTATTGATGATAACCCATACCTGGCTTATAAAACTTTGGAAGGGATTCCTATTATCTCTTATTTTGTGGCTTTACGCCATTCATACATCAAGCGGCACAGAATAAAGCAACTGATTATTTCTATTCCTACTTTGTATCCCGAACGGAAAAAAGAAATTATTGAAACCTGTCTTGATTTGGGCATTCAGGTAAAAGTTGTTCCTGCACTTAACCTGTGGATTCACGGCCAGCTGAACACACACCAGCTAGAACGGGTTAAAATTGAAGAATTGTTGCAACGTGACCCGATTTTGATTGACAGCAAGAATGTCTATCGGGAATTGAAGAACAAAGTTGTTATGATTACAGGTGCTGCAGGTTCCATAGGCAGCGAACTGGCCAGGCAGGTTTTAAACCATGCCCCCAAAAGGGTGATATTGATTGATCAGGCCGAATCGGCTATTTATACCCTTCAGTATGAGTTGAAAAAACTCTCAAAACAGCACGGTAATGCCCATATTGTTGAATTCCTGGTAGCCAATGTAAAAGACCGTTTGCGCATGACCGGTATCATGGACCTGTACCGGCCGGACATTATTTTTCATGCAGCAGCTTACAAGCACGTTCCGTTGATGGAGGAAAATCCTTACGAAGCCTTGATGGTCAATGTTTTCGGGACAAAAATTATGGCTGACCTCGCGTTGAAATTTGAAGCAGAGAAATTTGTTATGATTTCCACAGACAAAGCCGTTAACCCGACCAATATTATGGGGGCATCCAAACGCATTGCCGAGATTTATATTCACAGCCTGACGAATGGTAAAACACGGTTTGTAACCACACGGTTTGGAAATGTTCTGGGCTCCAATGGATCTGTTGTTCCGCTGTTTCGTAAACAAATCGAACAGGGAGGCCCTGTTACCATTACACACAAAGAGATTACCCGTTATTTCATGACCATACAGGAAGCCTGTAGCCTGGTTCTTGAAGCGGGGGCCATGGGAAAAGGGGATGATATTTTCGTTTTTGATATGGGACAGCCGGTGAAGATTTATGACCTTGCTGTAAAAATGATACAGCTGTATGGCTTTAAACCGGAAGTTGATATAAAGATAAGGGAAACGGGCCTGCGTTCGGGTGAAAAACTTTTTGAGGAGTTACTTACACAAAGCGAAAATCTGCTGCCCACACCGCATCCCAAAATTATGCGTGCCCGGGTTTCCGGTCTTTCCAATAAGGAAATAAGCCGGTTTATTGATGAGTTAACAGCCCTTATTATTGAAGAAGATGAATTCCAGATTGTCCGGAAAATGAAAGATATTGTGCCGGAATTTGTGAGTAATAATTCTGTATTTCAGGTACTGGATAAAAAGGCTTGATTTTTCAAATACGAAAAACAGGTGTTTTCAGGAATTTGCAATAGATTTCTCAGATGGATAATTTGTTCCAAACAAAAGGTTATGAATAGCGTAAGTAAATTTGCCCTCTCTTTTGTTGTGATATTTTTGCTCAGCTTTCCTGTTTTTTCACAGAGTGCCTATTTACCTTTGAACCAGGAGTATAACCGTTCTATACAGGAAGCTTTGTATAGCAGGAATATTCGGTTTCACACCTCTGTCAGGCCTTATAATTTTCGTGATGTGCGTGCTGCCGTTCATTATGATTCAATACAATCGCTTTTGCGAATGACCCGTGTGATGAACAAAAAATGGAAACAAAAGGCCTGGGATAAACTTTTTAATGATGATGTGATAACCCTTTATAAGAAGGACTTCTCCCTAGTGATAAACCCGTTGATGGATTTTTCTTATGGCCACGACTTTGTTGAAAATAAAAACGTATGGATTAATACCCGTGGGCTTGAAGTGAAAGGGCGCATAGGCAAGAATTTCACTTTTTATACTAATTTTTATGAGAACCAGGGAGCTTTTGTCAATTATATTGATACTACCATTAGGAAATTGCTGGTTGTTCCGGGACAAGGCCGTGTCCAATACTATCTGGACAGTACCGGAAAGCACCTCTATTTAAACGGGAATGGGTTTGATTATAGTTCTGCTACGGGCTATATTTCTTTTACGGCAGGAAAACATTTTATGTTCCAACTGGGACATGGCAAAAACTTTCTTGGCGACGGCTATCGTTCCCTGTTGCTTTCGGACAATGCCTATGCCAATGCTTATCTCAAAATGGAAATAAACTTTTGGCACATGAAATATCTGGTTTTGTATAACCAGTACCTTGATATGAGTGAAGACATCCCCGAAATGGGCTATGCACGAAAATATTCCACGGTACATTACCTCAGCTGGGCCATATCGAAACGGGTAAACCTGAGCTTTTTTGATGCCATTATCTGGCAGGCTACCGATACGTTGGGGCACTATCGGGGCTTCGACTGGCAATACCTCAATCCGGTCATCTTTTTACGTTCTGTCGATCTGGGCCTGGGGTCTCCCGATAATGCTTTGTTGGGATTCAACCTGAGCGTGATTGTGGGAAAGCACAATGTTTTTTACGGGCAGTTGCAGCTGGATGAATTTATCCTTAAAGAGGTGATGGCACACAATGGATTCTGGGCCAACAAACAAGCTTTCCAGCTGGGATTCAAGACTTTTGAGCCGTTTAAAATTAAGAATCTTTATTTCCAGACAGAATATAACTACGTTCGGCCTTATACCTATTCTGAGGCAGTAGAACGCTTAAATTATGGCCATTACAACCAGCCCCTTGCCCATCCTTTTGGTGCCAATTTCTGGGAGAGCGTGAATTTTGTCCGGTATAACTATAAGCGGTTTTTCTTTAACTACGAGTTTCTCTATGCCATAAAAGGGCTTGATCCGCCGGGGAAGAATTATGGTGGCGATATTTATAAATCCTATTACACTTATGTAAATACATATGGAAATTATGTGGGCCAGGGTATCCGCACACGGGTTCTTTACCAGAACCTGAGTGCTTCTTTTCTGATCAATCCTGCATACAACCTGAACTTTACCGTGGGCGTTGTCTGGCGCAACCTGCATTCCGATGCCACTAATGAAAACACCCATTATTTCTACATCGGTCTCCGCACTTCGTTAAGAAATTTGTATTACGATTTCTAACGTTCGCTTTGGGAAGTCTCCTCGTTATCATGAACATGTCCTCCATATCCTCATTTTCTCCCATCCCATCCTCCCCGGCCTTTTCCCTCTGGAACAACTTTACCTCCTCCAGCCCTTTTCCGGTACCTTTCTCTTTTAACCCTTCCCTGTTTCATTTTTATAAAAATCATTTCCATTGGAGACCGTATTATTTTTTGCTGCTTGAAGGAAATAAGGTAGCCGGATTGCTGGCGTTGGTCAATACGGGAAAAGCCTGGGTCAGTCTTCCCCATTTTTCCTATGGGGGAGTATTTTTGAAGAATAATATTGAATTTGATAAGGAGCAACTGATAAATCATCTCGTTGTTTCCATTGAAAAAGGAAAAGTTCATCCCGGTTTTTTCCAGGCTGATATAAGATACCCGGATCTCTATAGCGACTTTGATAAGAAGCTTTATATCAGGTCGTTACTTCCGATTAAGGCCGGGATGAAACAAGATAAAATGGCTACCGTTATTTACCTTCCGGAAAATAGGGATGCTTTTTTTCAGCAACTGACATCCAATCTCCGGCGGAAGATACGAAAGGCAGAAACGGGTAATTTCTCTGTAAAACAGGGGAAACAGGAGCTTTTAGATGACTTTTATCCTGTTTATGTAAAGAATATGTATCGCCTGGGGTCTCCTGCTTATGGAAAGAAATTTTTCCATAATTTGATGGATGCTTATGAATTTGGCGAAGCACTTTTTTTTGTCATTTACAAAGGGGCAATACCGGTAGCAGCGGCCATGTTAATGTCCTACAACGGCTTTTGGGAAAATACCTGGTTCTCTACTTTAAAAAAAGCGCAAAAAGAATATGTTGCTGACTTTTTACACTGGCAAATGGTAAAATACGCTATGGGGCAAAAGGCTGTTGTTTATTCTTTTGGCCGCAGCGATAACGAAGGGAGTGTATTTCGTTATAAAAATCATTGGCCGGCAGAAAACATTCCCATCTATGAATATGCTTTAAATCAGCGATTTAATATAAAAAATCAAAAGTGGCTGGCCGGCTTATGGCGCAATATTCCATTTCCTGCTGCCCGGTTTCTCGGGCCATTGTTGGTGAAACATATTTATTGAAAGGAGCACGAGGGATTGGGAGACGAAGAGGCCGGGGGATGGGTTTGGAAATAGTTTTTCCTAAAACTATTGTCTGAAGAAAGAACATGAACAATTTTTAAAAATCTTGAAACAATTTGTTTATCTGATTTTTGCCTCTCAGTCTGTTCGCTTTTTCATTCCATCGTTTCTAATCCATTCTACCCACACGACCCATAAAGCAAAAATAACAACATAAAAGAACGGCCTTAAAACCCACATGTGAATAAAATCCCAATGTGCTGGCCAATGAACAGCTACAACAGATAAAATAACAATACGAATAATGTTGTCCAAATGTATGGCTACAAGGCCCAAAGGAATATACCATAACTTTTTCTTCCACGGCCCCGGAAAAAGGATCATCAATACAGTCCATTGATAAAATTGTTTTAGCCCTGAACAGGCCCCTTCTATGGCAACATACGCGTTATGAGGAAGATAAATGGTATTGTCCAGCATTTTTATGGGATAGTGGAGGACGTGTTCCACAATCCAGGCTGCCGGCAAAAACACCTGATGTGCCAAAAATTGCTCTGTTTCTGAAAAAAAAGCAAATTCTTTAAGGAAATGTTTTAATCCGCCACTCCACCATAGCCAATGAAAGAAATACAATATACCGGCAAAAAGAAGTACATCTACCACTGGCTGCAAACGATGTTTTTGCACAAAAGTTTTCAAGCGAAAGTAAAACGGACAGTACATGCAAGAGGTATTTGAATAGGCTGGCAAATTAACGAAAATTATCAATAACTGTTGGCAGGTCCGGCGTTGGATGCTGGTTAAAATTAATATTTTTGAAAAAAAATCGAATGCATATTCTTACTTTTGATATAGAAGACTGGTTTCACACTTTTGACAAAGCGTATTACGGGAAAGTTGACGAATGGGAGGGCCTCTCTACCCATGTTGTAGGCAATACCGAAAGGATTCTGGATTTTTTGTCGGCCCATCAGTTGAAAGCTACTTTTTTTTGGGTGGGATGGGAGGCTGAACGCCATCCTGCTTTGGTGAAAAAAATGGCAGCTAACGGACATGAAATTGCTGCCCATTCTTTTTATCACAGAAAGATAAATGACCTTGGCAGGGAAGCTTTCAGGAAAGATACTGAAAAAACCATAAAATTGCTGGAAGATATTACCGGAAACAAAGTGTATTCGTTTCGTGCCCCCGGTATGACGATAAGTAAAAACACATTTTGGGCTTTGGAAATTTTAAACGTGCTGGGTATCAAATACGACAGCTCTGTTGTGGCTGTCCGTAATGGATGGCTTCCCGATACCCCTTTTGTGTTCAAGCAGCATGGCGTTTCCATAAAAGAACTTCCTGTTCCTGCAATTCCGTTTATGGGAATGAAATTCATTTTTTCCAGTAGCGGCTATTTCAGGATTGCGCCATTCGGATGGGCAAAGCAAAAAATGTCCCGTAACGATTACATGATTTCCTATTTTCATCCCCGTGATTTTGATCCCGATATACATCGGTATATATCTAATAATCCGTATTTTAAATTACGTTACAGGGTAGGGGCTAACAGTTGTATGAAGAAACTTGTGAACTTAACAAATGCATTTGATTTTATAAATATCAGCGAAGCCGTCCAAAAAATTGACTGGGATAAAATGCCGGTTGTTTCGGTTTGACGGTTTGGGCTTAAAATTAAAAAGGCTGTCCGCTATAAGCGGACAGCCTTTTTTGTTTTTGTGATGACCTGAAATTATTTGTCATCAACTTCTTCAAAATCCACATCGGTAACTTCGTCATCGCCACCGTTTCCCCCATCTCCGGGAGCACTTTCATTGCCACCTGCATTGGGAGGTGTCTGGCCACCGGGAGCGGCACCTTGTGTGTTTTTGTACATGTCCTCACTGGCTTTCTGCCAGGCGGCATTCAATGATGCCATGGCGGTATCGATAGCCGTGATATCCTGCGATTTGTGTGCCGTGCGTAAAGCTTCCAGGCCACTTTCTATTTCTGATTTTTTATCGGCCGGCAACTTATCGCCGTATTCTTTCAGCTGTTTTTCCGTCTGGAAAATTAGTGCATCGGCACCGTTCAGCTTGTCAATCCGCTCTTTGGCTTTTTTGTCCTCTTCGGCATTGGCTTCAGCTTCCATTTTCATCTTCTTGATTTCTTCTTCCGATAATCCCGAAGAAGCTTCAATACGGATATTTTGTGATTTACCGGTAGCCTTGTCTTTGGCCGATACATTCAGGATTCCGTTGCTGTCAATATCGAAAGTAACTTCGATTTGCGGAATACCGCGCGGGGCCGGCGGAATGCCATCGAGATGAAACCTGCCGATACTTTTGTTTTGGTTTGCCATGGGGCGTTCGCCCTGTAACACATGAATTTCTACCGAAGGCTGGTTGTCAGCAGCGGTGGAGAAAGTCTCCGATTTCTTTGTCGGAATGGTGGTGTTGGCTTCAATCAGCTTGGTCATCACCCCTCCGAGTGTCTCAATACCGAGCGAAAGCGGGGTTACATCAAGCAACAACACATCTTTTACCTCACCGGTAAGTACACCTCCCTGAATGGCAGCACCAATGGCCACTACTTCATCGGGGTTTACCCCTTTTGAAGGCTCTTTTCCAAAGAACTCTTTTACAATTTTCTGAATGGCCGGAATACGTGTGGAACCTCCCACAAGGATAACCTCATTAATATCAGAAGTGTTCAGCCCGGCATCTTTCAGTGCCAATTTACAAGGTTCGATGGTAGCTTTTATTAGGTTGTCTGCCAACTGTTCAAATTTGGCACGGGTCAACTTACGGACCAAATGTTTCGGGACACCATCCACCGGCATAATGTAAGGCAGGTTGATTTCTGTTTCCGCAGAACTCGAAAGCTCGATTTTTGCTTTTTCAGCAGCTTCTTTCAGGCGTTGCAAGGCCATGGGGTCTTTGCGCAAGTCGATGCCTTCATCTTTTTTAAACTCTTCGGCCAGCCAGTTGATAATTGTTCCGTCAAAATCATCTCCTCCCAGGTGTGTGTTCCCGTTGGTAGATTTTACTTCGAAAACGCCATCACCGAGTTCCAGAATGGAAATATCAAAAGTACCGCCACCCAGGTCGAATACCGCAACAGTTTCGTCCTGTTTTTTCTTGTCAAGGCCATAGGCCAGCGAAGCAGCTGTAGGCTCATTGATGATACGGCGTACCTTTAATCCGGCAATTTCACCGGCTTCTTTGGTGGCCTGGCGTTGTGCATCGTTAAAATAGGCCGGCACGGTAATAACGGCTTCTGTAACGGTCTGTCCGAGATAATCTTCGGCGGTTTTCTTCATTTTCTGAAGTACCATGGCCGAGATTTCCTGCGGGCTGTAAAGCCGGTCATCAATTTTAACCCTGGGGGTATTGTTGTCGCCCTTTACCACCTCATAAGCCATCCGTTTGATTTCGGTACTCACGTCATTGTATGAGTTGCCCATGAAACGTTTGATGGAAGCAACCGTTTTTTTTGGATTTGTAATGGCCTGACGTTTAGCCGGGTCTCCAACTTTCCGTTCGCCATTGTCAGTAAATGCCACAATGGAGGGAGTAGTACGGTGTCCCTCGCTGTTAGGGATAACCACCGGTTCATTGCCTTCCATTACGGCTACGCATGAGTTTGTAGTTCCCAAATCTATTCCAATTATTTTTCCCATTTATTTTTCCTCCTTATAATTTATATCTTATCAATTTATTTCTCTTTGTTGTAAATTTTTTTCTGTTGGCTTATTGAAGTCAATGATTATGCCAAAATCCGATAGCGACAATGACAATGGCTGACTCCGGGAATATTTCAGGTTTTTCTGCTCATGGGATTCCGACTGGTAAACATATAAAGTATTAAATAATAATATCTTATGAAGAATAACAAGAAAATATGACCAAAAAAAGATGCCTGATGCAATTTATGACAAAACGACAGAAAAACCACCTAACGGGAATTTTATCTTGTCAGAAACATTGTTTGGCCGGCCAAACACAAATGTTTAACACCAATGTCCGCTTGTGTCCTTTCCTATAACTGGCGTTAGTGCCTGCTTGTGCTTCTCCTGTTTATCCCATAAAATAACCCAATGGTCAGCAGCAGGCTGAAAGCAATGACAAAATAGTTCTGCGAACTGCCGAACTCTTCCATTTTTATTTGGATAAATCCATTGAAATGAAGATAGAAAAGGATAACTAAGGTGGCATTGTTTATAAAGTGGGCAAAAATCGGGACCCATAAACTTTGCGATAATTCCAAAAGATATCCCAACATTAACCCCAGCACAAAGCGTGGCAAAAATCCAAAAAACTGTAAATGTATGGCACTGAAGATAAAAGCTGTCAGAATAACACCTGCATGGATATTTTTTGTCCATTCGCCCAGCAGCCTTTGCAACAATCCCCTGAACAGCAGTTCTTCGCCGAGTGCCGGAATTAGTGCTATTACCATCAGGTTCAGTATCAGCCCTTTCATGGTTTTTACCTGTAGAAACAGCTCTGTCAGGTGATCGGCTTGTGCTTCTTTTTCTTTCATCCATTCACCTATTCCGGCCAGGGCGTTGGGGAAAGTCATGTGGGAATTGATTCCTGAAAGCCAATTGATAAAAGGCAGAATGGTGAAGATAACCAGGCCGGCCAACAGAAAAACCCGTATGGAAGGTAACCGGTCGAATTTCAGATAATTCAGGCTATCGGCACTAAACAGATAGGCAAACAGCAGGGGGGGCAGGATAAGCATCCCCACCTGATTTACAAACTGGAAAAAGTAGAGAAATGATTTTGCTGTATGATTTTCCGGTTGCGAAAATGCTCCTGCCAGGCTGGATATGTTAATGTGAAAAATCAGTTTCCCGCCCACTAATCCCAGAATGGAAAAGACCAAAGCCGATAATACCACCATAAAAAGTAACCAAAAAAATTTGATGCCGGGCCGGGTATCCGGAAAGAATATTCTGCGTTTCATAAACAAGCAATAACAAAGTGTAAAATTAATATTTTTGCACCACCGGTGAGCGTTTTCAAAACAGAAAGCCGTTCGGTGAAAAATTATCTTTGTGGTTAAAATTGGAGAAATAAATCTTGGAGAGTTTCCCTTGCTGTTGGCACCGATGGAGGATGTTACCGATCCGCCATTTCGTTTTGTGTGCAAAATGTTTGGTGCCGATTTGATGTACACCGAATTTATCTCTTCCGAAGGATTAATCCGCGATGCCGTCAAAAGTGTGAAGAAACTGGATTTTGAAGATGCTGAACGTCCTGTGGGGGTCCAGATTTTTGGCCATGACATTGATTCGATGATGGCTGCTGCCCGGTATGCCGAAAAAGCCCATCCCGATCTCATTGACATCAACTTCGGTTGTCCGGTGAAAAAAGTGGTGGCCAAGGGGGCCGGTTCAGGCATTCTGAATGATATTCCCAAAATGGTCAGGATGACAGCTGCCGTAGTAAAAGCTGTCAAAATCCCGGTAACGGTCAAAACCCGGCTGGGCTACGATGAGGAGCACAAAGAAATTGTGGATATAGCTGAGCGGTTGCAGGATGTAGGTATCCAGGCACTCACCATCCATGGCCGTACGCGTACAACCCGCTATTCCACGCCTGCCGACTGGACACTGATAGGCGAAGTAAAAAACAACCCGCGCATGCATATTCCTGTTTTCGGCAATGGTGATGTGAACGGCCCTGCTTCGGCAAAGTATTTCAAAGAGACTTTTGGCGTGGACGGATTGATGATTGGGCGGGCTGTCTATGGGAACCCGTGGATATTCCGTGAGATAAAACACTACTTTGCAACGGGAAAGCCGTCCCCGCCGGTTGCCATAGCGGAACGGGTACGTATCTGTACCCTGCATTTAGAACGGTCTGTAGCCTGGAAAGGCGAACGCCGTGGTATTATGGAAATTCGCAAACACTGGTCTGCTTATTTTAAAGGTTTCCCTGACTTTAAGCCTTTTCGTATCCGGTTGATGGAAGCACAATCTATGGATGCGGTAAAAGAAATTTTGATGGACATCCTGCATGCTTATGGGGGCAGCGGGCACAAATAAAAAGAAATATCTTCACAGCATCAAAATGGACTGTTTTTTGTCTTTGGCAAGTTGTGCTTTCAACGCTTCAAGGTTTTCAAATTTCTTCTCATCGCGCAACCTGTCCACAAACTGGATAGTGATTTTCTCACCGTAGATGTCTTCGTTAAAATCGAAAATATTAACCTCTATCGTCAGGTCACCATGGTCGATGGTGGGGCGTACGCCAATATTTCCCATGCCTTGGAGTATCCTGTTCCCCAGCAAAACACGGCAGGCATATACACCATTGGCCGTAATGAGTTTGTACTCGTTGGGAATCTCCAGATTGGCAGTGGGATAGCCGATTTTATGTCCGATACGCTGGCCACGGACAACTTTTCCGGTAATAGCATATTCATAACCCAACATTCGGTTGGCTTCTTTTACATTGCCATCGTGCAACAGGTTGCGAATACGGGTGGAACTTACCGGCATGCCATCCACAAACAAAGGAGAAACCTCTTCGACATCGTAACCAAACTTATGTTTTAGTTTTTCCAGTAATTGAATATTCCCCTCCCTGTTTTTTCCAAAATGATGGTCGTAACCAATAATAATTTTGGCCGGATGAACGTATTTTACCACAAAATCTGTAATAAACTGTTCCGACGAATTACGGGCAAACTCTTTGGTAAAAGGGATAATAACGAGATGGTCAATACCTTCTTTTTCCAATCGTTCAATTTTTTTCTCGCGGGTATTGATAAACTTCAGGTTGATGCTATCCTGATAAAGTACCAGCCGCGGATGAGGGGAAAATGTAATCACTACTGTTTCGCCGCCTGTTTGTGCAGCCTCTTCCTTCATTTTTGAGAAAATGGCCTGGTGTCCCAAATGTACCCCGTCAAAAGTGCCGATGGTAACAATGGGGCGGGCAACGGCCTCAAAATCCTGTATGCGTTGGTATATTTTCAATTTAGTCTTTTTTATTGTCCCAGGAGTTTTTGATTTATCAGATATTCGGCAATTTGCACGGCATTGGTGGCAGCCCCTTTTCGTAAATTATCGGCGACAACCCAAAGGTTTATACCGTTTTTGACCGAGCTGTCGCGTCGGATACGGCCAACGAAAACATCATCTTTCTCCTGTGCCGTAATGGGCATGGGGTAAACATTGTTTTTCGGGTCGTCCTGTACCACAAGTCCCGGCATTTGGTTGAGCATAAAAATAACCTCCTCCATGGCCCATGGTTTCTTCAGCTCCAGGTTGATTGATTCGGAATGTCCGCCGGTTACGGGAACCCGTGCAGCGGTTGCTGAAATAAGAATATCCTTGTCGTTGAGTATTTTACGTGTTTCATTTACCAGCTTTTCCTCTTCGGTAGTATAGCCGTTTTCCGTAAAATCACCTGCATGTGGCAGTACGTTGAGGTCAATGGAATGGGGATAGGCTTTCGGCCCTTTTTTATGGTTCCTTTCGTTCATAAGCTGTTCGATACCTTTTTTTCCGCTGCCGCTAACCGACTGGTAGGTAGAGACCACAATCCGTTTTATGCCAAATTTTTGATGTAAGGGGGCAATGGCCATAAGCATTTGGATGGTTGAGCAGTTGGGGTTGGCAATAATTCTATGGGAAGTTTTCAGGATATTGCCGTTAATTTCCGGAATAACCAAAGGAACCTGTGGCTCCATGCGCCATGCCGAAGAGTTGTCAATAACCGTTGTCCCTGCCCCGGCAAACTTTGGTGCCCAACGTTTGGATGCGGTTGCCCCTGCCGAAAACAGGGCGACATCAGGTTTTGCCAACAAGGCCTCTTCCGGTGTAATAACTTCAATTTCCGACTGCTTAAAAGGAATCTTTGTCCCCACTGATTTTTCTGAAGCTACGGCATAAATACGTGTCAACGGAAAATTATGTTCTTCCAAAACCTGGATCATCTTTCTGCCCACTACGCCTGTGGCACCCACTACGACAACTTTCATTATTTTTTGTACTTTTATAAACTATACTGAAAACACTGCAAAATTACCAAAATAATGAAACCTTTTTTACTTCTTTTTGTACTGTTTCCCCTTGTTGCTTTTTCCCAGCTAAACGAACATTTTGATGATGGAAATTTCAACCAAAACCCAAAATGGACAGGAACACAGAACAAGTTTAGGGTGGATGCACAAAAGCAGTTGCAACTTTATGATAGCGTAGCTGATACCGCCTGGCTTTCTACGCCTTTTCACAGATATCCGCAAACCGAATGGCAGGTTTGGGCCAAGGTGGCTTTCAGCCCGTCCTCCAATAACTTTGTCCGGATATTTTTGTCTGCCAATAGCCCTGATTTAACACCGGTTTCCAATGGTTATTATCTGCAACTTGGTGAGCGGGGAAGCAATGATGCCATCGAATTGTTCCGAAAGTCGGACGATACCTTGGTTTCTGTCTGTCGCGGGACCGAAGGGTTATTGGCGAAAGCTTTTGCCATCAGGATAAAAGTTACCTGCGATTCGCTGGGAAACTGGCAGCTTTTTGCCGATCCAAAGGGTGGGGATAATTTCCGGAAAGAAGCCGAAGGAAAGGATGATTTTTCCCATTCTACCTCCTCTTTTTTTGGCTTTTACTGCCAGTATTCCCGTAGTTATGCAAAGAAATTCTTTTTTGATGATATTTATGCCGGGCCTCCTCTTGTAGATACTTTGCCACCGGTTGCAGACTCTGTTTTTGTCTCCTCTGACAGCACCCTGGTGCTCTTTTTTAATGAAAATATTGACAGCCTTTCGGCCATGCAGCCCGGGAATTACAAACTTTTGCCTGATGCCGAAAACCCGGCGGCCCTTCACTTTCTATCCGGCAGGAAATCTGTTGCCCTTACCTTTTCCCGGCATTTTAAGAGAAACCGGCAGTACAAAATGACTGTTTCGGGGATAAAAGACGATGCCGGAAACCAAATGACCGGACAAACAATTTCTTTTGTTTATGTCCATCCGTTGCCATACGATGTGGTTTTTAACGAAATAATGGCTGATCCGGTTCCTGTTGTAAAACTTCCTGGATTTGAATATCTGGAACTTTATAACCGCTTGCCTGTAACGGTTGACCTGGCCGGGTGGCAGCTGAAGCTCGGGAAATCGACAAAGGTTTTTGGAAAGGCAACCATAGCCGGCGGCGGATACCTGATCCTTTGTAAAGAGGAAGCCCGCGATGCCTTCTCTGCTTATGGGCCGGCCTACGGGTTTAAAAGTTTCAGCCTGACAAACAGTGGCGAAGACCTGAAACTTTTTGACAGAAAAGGGCACCTTATTTCCTCTGTGCAATATGCTAAAAGCTGGTACAACAACAAGGACAAATCCAATGGCGGATGGTCGCTGGAGCAGGTTAATCCCGCTAACATTTGTTCGGGAAGCGATAACTGGAAGGTTGCCGGAAATCAAACGGGGGGAACGCCGGGAAAACAAAACTCCGTTTTTGATACACAGATAACCCGCCCCGAAATCAGTAAATTACAGGTTCCGGATGACCATTCCGTAGTGCTGACTTTTACACAAAAAATGGACAGTGCCTCCATGGCCCATTCCCTTTTTTATAAAATTCTGCCCAATGCCGGCCAGGTGGAAAAGATGGCAGTATCGACAGATAATAAATCTGTAAAACAGGTGTTTGCGGAAGCTTTTGATACGGCGACCATTTATACGCTAACTGTTTTGGGAGATATTCAGAATTGTATGGGGACAGCTATGGCCGGTGATACGGCTGTTCGGTTTGGCTTGCCGCAAAAAGCCGGAAAAGGGGATGTGGTCATCAATGAGGTGCTGTTTTATCCGCTGGAAGGGGGTGTGGATTATGTTGAGTTGTATAACCGTTCGCAGAAAACAATTGATTTGTCTGCGCTGATTCTTGGGACTGTGAGAAAGTCGCCACCCAACCCTCCGGATTCGCTTTTTTATGATCTTTCATTTTCACAAAATTTGCTGTTGCCTGGTACTTATGTCCTGCTGACCTCCTCACCGGAAAAAGTGAAAGCACAATACACTGCCAAAAATCCGGGAGCTTTCCTCCGTGTAGCCCCTTTCCCTGCTTTTGGCAAAGAGGCTGGCAGCGTGCTGCTTTACCGGCAATTACATAAGATAGATGCTTTTGATTATTCGGAAAAGATGCAGTATCCTTTGTTAACCTATACGCAGGGCGTATCGCTGGAACGTGTGAGTGCCGATGGCCAAACCAATGATGCAAATAACTGGCATTCGGCTGCGGAGTCTGCTGGTTTTGGAACGCCCGGATATCGAAATTCCCAGTCTGTAAGTGTAAACCCCGATTCAATTAACGGCACCATCGACATTGAACCCGATATTTTCTCGCCTGATAATGATGGCTACCAGGATGTGCTGCACGTCAAATATAAATTTGAAACTTCCGGTAATACACTGACAATTAATATTTTCAATATTTCGGGGCAGCTAATCCGCAGGCTGGTCAACAACGAATACACGGGCACTGACGGGGTTGTTTCGTGGGATGGCCTGAAAGATGATGGAACCAAAGCCCCCGTGGGAATTTATGTGCTTTATATTGAGGTTTTTGACCAACAGGGAAAAGTAATGCAATGGAAGAAAACAGCTGTACTGGCTACAAAATTATAAAAACCCACATCCCCACATCTCACATCCTCACATCCCCACATCCCCACATCTCACATCCCACATCCTCACATCCCACATCCCCACATCTCACATCCCACATCCAAACATCCTCACATCCAAACATCCTCACATCCAAACATCCTTACATCCAATCTCCTTCACTCCACCGTAACCGATTTGGCGAGATTCCGGGGTTGATCCACATTACATCCCCTCAGGATGGCGATATGGTAAGCCAGTTTTTGCAAAGGGATACTGGCCAGCAACGGCGTAAATATCTCATCGGTTTTAGGAATTTCGATGGCATAATCGACCATCTCTTTTATGACCTCATCCCCTTCCGTAACGACGGCAATAACATGTCCGTTTCTGGCTTTTACTTCCTGAATATTACTGACTACCTTGTCGTAGATACCGTTGGAAGGAGCAATAAAGACGACGGGCATATTCTTGTCAATCAGTGCAATAGGGCCGTGTTTCATCTCGGCAGCAGGATAGCCTTCGGCATGGATATAAGAAATCTCTTTTAGCTTCAGTGCCCCTTCCAGTGCAACCGGAAAGTTATAACCACGGCCAAGGTAGAGGAAATTGGTGGCATTTTTAAATTCCTGGGAGATAATTTTTATCAGCTGGTCGTTGTTTAAAGCTTTTTCCACTTTATCAGGAATTCCTTCCAGTTCGTGTGCCAGTTGCATCCATCGCGAAGTAGGGATTGTCCCTTTCAGCCGTGCCATGCGCAAAGCAAGCAATGTAAGTACGGTTACCTGTGCAGTAAAAGCTTTTGTGGAAGCCACACCAATTTCCGGGCCGGCGTGCGTGTAGGAACCGGCATCGGTCAAACGGGCAATGGAAGAGCCCACAACATTACAAACACCCAGGATGGTGGCACCTTTTTCTTTGGCTAACTGAATGGCTGCCAGCGTGTCAGCAGTCTCTCCGGATTGTGAAATGGCAATAACAACATCATTTTCGTCCAGGATAGGATTGCGGTAGCGAAATTCGGAAGCATATTCTACTTCCACGGAGATACGTGCCAGGTCTTCAAGCAGATATTCTCCCACCAATCCTGCATGCCACGAGGTACCACAGGCAATAATGATAATGCGCCTGGCATGAATGAGCTTTTGTTCGTAATCTACAATCCCTCCCAGCGAAACCATTCCCCTGGATGCCTGAATACGTCCCCGCATACTGTCCTTTATGGAACGGGGCTGCTCAAATATTTCTTTCAGCATAAAATGGTCATAGCCCTCTTTTTCCAGTTGGCTTAAGTCCATTTCCAGGGCTTCTATGTAAGGTGTTTTCTTTTGGTTTTTTATGGTTTTCAGGTCAACTTCACAGCCCAGGCGCAGGACAGCAACATTTTCTTCTTCCATGTAAATCACCTTTTTGGTGTATTCTACAATGGGGGTGGCATCGGAAGCCACAAAAAATTCATTTTCGCCTACACCAATTACCATGGGGCTTCCTTTGCGGGCTACAATCAGCATGTCAGGATTGTCCTGCGAAAGAATGGCAATGGCATAAGCCCCGGTAACCTGATTGAGGGCAATGCGCACAGCTTCTTCCAGGCCGACCTTTTCATTGTTTTGTATGTCTTCTATCAGGTTGATAAGCACTTCTGTGTCCGTATCCGAATCGAAATGATAACTACGTTCAACAAGGGCTTCTTTCAGCGAGGCATAATTCTCAATAATGCCATTGTGGATAATGGCCAGCTTTTTATTTTGTGAGAAATGGGGATGGGCGTTAATGGTGTTAGGCTCCCCGTGGGTAGCCCATCGGGTATGGGCAATGCCTGCATGGCCGCCCAGGCTTTTGCCGGAGACAAATTTTTCTAACTCGGATACTTTCCCTTTGGTTTTAAACACAGAGAGTTTCTTGTCGAGTAGGGCGATGCCCGCACTGTCGTATCCACGGTATTCAAGCCGGTGGAGGCCTTTTATTAAAATTGGATAAGCATCCTTAGCACCGAGATAGGCTACGATTCCGCACATTATGAAAGGATTCTAGTTTGTACGATGTTGTTTTCTCAAACAACAAAACTAACGATTATTACTTTACGATGGTGTAAAGAATATTCAGCCGGGCACGGCGTGTAGAATCTCCAGGATATTGGGGGCCGTTAAAAATAAACCGCTCAGGGTATAATGCCCCTTTTTTCACAAAGAGCAGTAATCCGTTGTCCACCTGGGTAGAGTCGCTGATCAACGATTCTATGTAGTGAGTGATACGGAATGTGTAAGCGTTGTTGGCCGCATCATAAACCCCGCCGAAATAATCGGCCCCTTCGTTCTGGTCGGGCAAAATATTATAGGTAGAGTCATTTATAATCCGTATAAGGGACAGCTCTTTCGGGGCACCCAGATAAGGGTCTGCTTCTGCACCCGGTAAAATCAGTTTGGCTTCGTTGATGCCCACTTTTCCCAGCTTGTTTAAGTCTCTGATATGTGGGAATTTAATAACGGTTTTAACCCCTGCAAGCCCCTGAAGATAGAATAATTTCTGTCCCAGGGAAGTGTCTCCATCGACTACCTGTTTTTTAAAGTTTGCTTCCGATGAGCTGAAATCGTGTTGGTAATGGTTGATTTTAGCCATGGCCGAACTTAACACATAGTCATAACGGAGCGAGTCATTTGCATCATTATGATAATACAGCGACAAGGCTGTTTTGGAAATATTGGTTACGAAAGAAGCCAGGGCCCCGCCGTTGGAAACGGGATCTACCTTAAGGTACAGCCCCCTGAAATAATCCATAAACAGATAGTTGCTGTCAAGAATTGTGGTGTCGGCGTTGAGAAGTTTACTTCCCAATGCTTTGCTAAGGTGGCTCAGGTTGATACGCAGTACCCCTTTTATGGTGTCTATCCCAATAATGTAGGTTGCATTTTTGTTGGGATGAAACGTCATGTTTGCATAGTCGGTGGGATAAACGGCAACATTTTTATTGGAATAGTAAACGCTGTCGTAATAAATATCATCTTTCATTTCATACACATGCAGATGAAGGGTGGCATTGGTATCGCCATAGACCGATGAATAGTAAAGTTGTAATACCAGGGAGTCCGTTACCGGGTTGGTCCCAAAGCGATGGCCGACAGTTGTTGGCAGTATTTTAGAATAGAAACTGGCATTGGTAACACCAAATACAGGGTCTTTAATACTTCCCACCGTACTCGTCATCAGCTCATCCGTCCGTGTGGTATCAATGGGCTGCGAATACACATTGAACCCCATTTGAAAAAAATACATGCCGAGGGAATTGTTCGGCATTAAGTTGGCCCCTACTTTTGAGGGATATTTCGAGCAGGATAAGTTAAAAAAACTTAAAACAGCTATAAGCAGGAAAATATTGATAAAAAACAGCGGTCTTTTCATTCGAATCCGAGAATTAATTCTCTCCAATAATCTGGTCATAAAACTGGTTATAAGCATCAAAATAATCTTCTTCCCCCTGATATTCAAGGATTGGTTTGCCGCTATTTTGAACATAATCAAGGATTTCGGGATTTACACCTTCTTCACTAATGATAAAAGCATCGGCATAGTCGACAGCACCTTTCATAATAGAAACGTAGTTTGCCTTATCGTAGTATTTCAATGCTTCATCCGGGATGTTGTTCATTTTTATCTTTTGGGCAAAGGTGTTGGCAAAGCCTTCTTTGAAACCGTCATTGTAAAGCGACATAATAATTTTCGTGTTGCCAAACAGCGGGTTGTCTTTGTAAGCTGTCCTGACAAACATGGGCAACAGGGCAGAGAACCATCCGTGGGCATGGATAATATCCGGTGCCCATCCAAGTTTTTTCACCGTGTCCAGCACTCCTTTTGAAAAGAAAATAGTACGTTCGTCGTTGTCTTTGAAGAATTTTCCCTTGGTATCCCTGAAAATAAATTTCCGATGAAAGAAATCCTCATTTTCAATGAAATAAACCTGCATACGGGCTTGCTGGATGGAGGCAACTTTAATGATAAGCGGATGGTCAATGTCTTCGATAATCAGGTTCATCCCCGACAGCCGAATAACTTCATGCAATTGATTGCGTCTTTCGTTTACAAGGCCAAAGCGGGGCATGAAAACCCGAATTTCTTTTCCTGATTCCTGAATCTTTTGTGGAAGGAAACGTCCTATTTTACTCATGTGCGACTCAGGCAAATAGGGCATAATCTCTTGGAATACACAAAGCACTCTTTTCTTAATCATAGATTTATTTTTTAGAGATTTTAGCGTTGCAAAGGTAATGAAAAATCGGTTACCCCCGAAAAGCAACCGGCAAGCTCATCCAATCCCTCAAAATAAAGCCAAATAACTTAGTACATGACAATTTTCCGTTTTACCACTATAATCAATTGATATTTAAGTTATTATGTTGATAACTTGGTAATAACTTTTATCTGTTTTTGTCATTTAATAATCTGGCATTCAGTATATTAGATAAGTTTTTAACGACAAAAACATCT
>WGCY01000020.1 GCA_015493525.1 Bacteroidales bacterium | reverse complement strand
TTTTTGTCGTTAAAAACTTATCTAATATACTGAATGCCAGATTATTAAATGACAAAAACAGATAAAAGTTATTACCAAGTTATCAACATAATAACTTAAATATCAATTGATTATAGTGGTAAAACGGAAAATTGTCATGTACTAAGAAAATATTATTTACTTTTAGGCCATGAAAGCCTAAAAGTATTTTCTCCGGTTTATTTCAACAATCTTATTCCCCTTTAAAAAGGGAAATTCCATTGAGATAGAACAGCTACCAAATAACAACAGTCCATTATTTCACTGATTTTTTTTAAAACCTTTAAAAACCAAGGAGGTCAAAATGAAAAAGTTTTATTTCATCATCTTATTTGCATCATTGTTTATTTCTAACAGCGCAACATCCCAGAACCTGAAAAACACATGGGAAATAAGCGGCATGGTAAATGCCATGACCGCCGATAACCAATACACCTATCTCGGTGGTATTATCAATTATTACGGGCCGGTAACGGGTGCCGGTGCCCAAATAACAACCGGCAACACCTCCCCCAACTTAAGGTTCCCCATAGTGGATGGGAAAATATACACTTGTACCCCGGACGGTAACGGCGGGTGGTTTATCGGCGGAAAATTTAAAAAAGTCGGGAAATACAACCGGGAAAACCTGGCACATATTAATGCGGATGGCACCGTGTCGGACTGGAACCCCGGAGCAAATAATATTGTAAGCACCATCACCGTGGATGACAGTACCGTATACATAGGTGGTTATTTTACTTCTACGGGCAATGTAAAACGGAATTATCTTGCCAAAATCAATAAATTTAGTGGCAAAGTGGATAAAAACTGGAATCCCGATCCGGATAATTTTGTATTAACCCTGGCCGTATCCGACCAGTATCTATATGTCGGTGGTTGGTTTGAAAAAATGGGAACAACCGTCAGAAAATTTCTGGCACGGTTAGGCAAAAAAACCGGAATCCCGGATGATGCCTGGAACCCGATCCCCAATGGCGTTGTAAAAACCATCGTGCTCAGTGGCAATGTGGTTTACCTTGGTGGGGGATTTACCTCTTTTTGGGTTGGGGGCGTTGCCTATTACGCTGCCAAACTAAACAATACCGACGGGCATTTTATCAGCCCGTTTTGGTATCCCAACCCCGACGACGAGGTGGACAAAATTATTCCGGTAGGCGACAGGGTATATTTGGCAGGCAATTTTTACCATATAGGGAGGGTGCATGATACGGTCGTCCCGAGAGTCTATGTTGCCTGCGTGGACAACGCTAAAGGGAAACCGAATTTATCCTGGAACCCCAATCCTGATGAATATGTGAACGATATTTATGTGAATAACCATAAGGTTTACCTGGCCGGCGGTTTTAAAACGCTGGGAAATACCAATAAAAAATATCTGGCCAGGGTAGATGATTGGAAAGGACAGATTGACAGCACCTGGATGCCCAAAAGCGATGCCCCCGTGTATTGTCTGGGATTTGCCGGCCAGCATATTTTTGTGGGCGGCAGTTTTACCAGTATAGGCGGCGTGGCCTGCCATAACCTGATCCGGCTCCGCAAATCTGATTATTCCATCGACACAACCTGGATGCCCAAAATGGGCAATGCAGTGTCGGGCATTGTCTTAGACAACAAAAATATTTATGTTTCCGGTTCTTTTTTATACATTGACAATGTTCTGCTACCGTATTTGGCCAAAATAGATTACCTTACCGGTAAGGCGGACAGCTCCTGGACCCCTCCCGTAGTCGGACCGGTCAATTCTATGGCAGCCGCTGATTCGGCCCTTTACCTCGGTGGTAGCTATATCTATAAAGACTATAACCATCCGTACCTGGCCAGAATGTTAAAAACAGGCAAACCTGCCAGGGTTTCCTGGTGGAGGTATCCCCACCAGGGGCTGCTGGGCGATATTACAAAAGTTGCGGTAAACGGAAATTTCCTTTATGCCTCCGGCATACTTTACAATGAAGACCGGACACATGTTATCTTTTATTTCAGGAGGATGTCGCGAACTACAGGCATCGAAGACAACCTATGGAACCCGGCCCCGGATCACTTTGTCCGGGACATGGCCTTTCATGGCAATAATGTTTTTGCAGCCGGGGATTTCCATAACATTGGCGGGCAGGCCCATAAAGGACTGGCCAAAATAGATTTGGTGTCCGGTGCCGCCTCTGGTATCTAGCAGCCGGACATTGACGGAGGCTTGGCGGAAGTACTGGCAGTAAACGGACAGTACATCTATGCAGGGGGCTCTTTTACCTCGGTACGGGACATGCCCCTGAAATACCTGGCCCGCATCGATTTATGCTCCGGAAAGCCGGATGCCGACTGGCTTCCCGACTTACGCTCTACACAAGCCCCGGGTGCCGATATCGAAAGCCTGCTCCTTTCGGGAAATGACCTGCTGACAGCAGGCGATTTTAATTATGTAAAACAAAACCTTCATAAAAACTTTTGCGTTTTTCAGGAGCCTGCACCTGTGTTGGGAAAAAAGAAAGTTATTGCACTGGGAAAAGGATCTAGTTATCATTCCATTGTCATCCGTTCCAACAACAAAGTATATACCTGGGGTGCTAATGACAAAGGACAGTTGGGTATAGGCACTTATGACAACAGCAATGTACCGGTAGCCGTGGACACCACCGGCGTACTGGCCGGAAAAAAGATTATTGATGTAGCTATGAGCTACAAACGTTCCATGGCACTTTCTTCTGAAGGTAAAGTTTACATGTGGGGCGAAAATAGTTATGGAGAGTTGGGGAACAACAGTACTGTGAACAGTCCGCTCCCCGTAGCAGTAGACACTACCGGAGCACTGGCAGGAAAAAAGATAAACCACATTGCTGCCGGAGGAGCCTTTTCCATGGCATTGGATGCAAACGGGAGAGTTTATACATGGGGTAAAGCCATAGCCCTGGGGAACGGTACTCCCCTCACCCTTAGAAAAACCGTTCCGGTAGCCGTGGATACCACCGGTGTACTCAAAGGAAAATACATTATTGCCATTGCCGCAGAAGACAATGTGGGACTGGCTTTAAGCGACGAAGGATTCGTTTATACCTGGGGGAATAACGACCACGGACAACTGGGCAACGATTCTACAGTAAAAAGCAGCCTATGGCCTGTTGTGGTAGATACCAACGGTGTCTTGAAAGGCAAAACCATTGTGGCCATTGCAGCAGGAATATCCCATGCCCTGGCTTTGGCTTCGGATGGAACAGTATATGCCTGGGGCGAAAACGAATATGGACAGCTGGGCAACCGTACCAACACCGACAGCAATGTCCCTGTACCCGTTTACATGACAGGTGTGTTGTCAGGGAAAAAGGTAGTAGCTATTGCAGCAGGGGGAGAATTTTCACTGGTACTGGCTTCTGATGGAAAAATTTACAGTTGGGGTAAAAACAATAACGGACAACTGGGAAATATGAACGGAGACAGCAATATTCCGGTAGCGGTGGATTTTTCCGGCGTGTTAAATGGCAAAAACATCGTGGATATTGCAGGAGGGAGTTATCATTGTATGGCATTGTCATGCGAAGGGAAAGTCTATTCCTGGGGGCGCAATTCCGAAGGCCAGTTGGGAAATAATACTGTTACGGGAGCCTCAAGTACCTCACCCGTGGAAGTACTCTGGCCCCAGGCAACAGCTGTAAATCCCCTTCCTGCATCACAAACTTCATTACAGCTGTCGCAGAATTTTCCCAATCCGTTCAGACAGTCCACTACCATCCGCTATACCCTGCCGGCAAGGACCGGCACCCAGGGTCCTTTGCCGGAAGTTACTTTAAAAATCTACGACCTTACGGGACGTGAAATTGCCACCCTGGCCCAGGGCAGGAAACAGCCCGGCAACTATGCTGTGCCCTTTAATGCCGGAAGCCTTTCACCGGGAATCTATTTTTACAAATTACGTGTAGGAAACCGGATGCTGGTACGCAAAATGGTGATTCAGCAATAGTATACGGGAGATTGGATGGCATATCCTATATTTACCACAAGGGGACACAAAGGATTTCACGGTGGAACACGAAGGTTGGGGCAAAAACTCCGCCAAGCCAGCTTACGGCGCCGGGTGCCGGGGCGGTCTGGTAGCCGGTGGGATTGGCGTATTTGAGGGGGTTGTCCATACCTCAAAACTACGGAATTTTCCGGCTTTGAAAGAGGCATGGCAAATGACCGGGAAGATACCTCCGCGGTACAAACGCAGAGGAGGGGGAGGGAAAGTTTTTTTAGGCAACAAATATGGATGCCAATGTCAATACAATATACAAGATAACCAAAACATTGCCAATTCTTTTACTTTTTAACGATTCGTTTTTATAACGATTCATAATTCGCTTACACCTTTTTTTATTTAAAAATAAAAAAGAATTTGTGATAAAAAGAATTGCCCCAATAATTATTAAGATTGTTTTATAACCACTATTAAAATTTTCTTTTGTTACATGAAAGATCTTTATATAGATAATGATTATATTTATATAAATCAAAAAAGATTGGGCAGAAAATACCCCCATTTCATTCTTGCCCTTTCTGTTTAAAACCCTGGATAGCTTATAATACAAATAATAATAAATATTCATAGTGATATTTTTTATGGAATGAACTATGGAATTCCATTTACAGGTGGTAACATAATAATCCCGGTATTTTTATAAAGTTGCTGATCAATATCCAGAGCGTTGTAGAAGCTGTTAAAGCCACCTGCTGCATCAACGATTCCTAAACCTATGCCGGCAGGTGCTGTTATTCCATCTAACGTTAACCCCGCAGACAACAGAGAAACACCCAATTGGCCATAATCGCCCCAACTTTTATCAGATAAAACAAAATTAACAATACCTATCCCAGCCCCCAAGAGTGAAGTGCTAATTCCCAAACCTTTTCCTATTCTGGCAATATCTAAAGTTTCAACATATGGATTCCCCCTCCAAGCATTGGCATACCATCGCAGTGTTGCAGCACTTTTCACAAAGCCCACACTGCCTCCAACTACAGTAGCACCATAAGCAGCAATACTTGCTCCGTTATTTGCCCAACTTATTGAGGAAGGTATAGACTTCCCTCCACCGGCCGAGCAATTAGCATTCCTGAAAGCATGGTTTCCTTTAGCACCATTTATAATGGCAGTCAATGCATTTAAGCCATCCTCAACGTACCAACGTTGTCCATCTGAAAAGAACAGCCCCCTAAAATATTGATAGTGATTATTATCAGAACCGCTAAAAACCATTGTGGTAATGGCATTGGGCAAAATATACTCATCCATAACCTGATTAAACGAAACAATCTCATCGCCTCCAAAATAAGTCCCTTTGTGATAATAACCTTGCGAGTCGTAGTAATAATACGTAGGGTCACTAAACACATTGGGCATATAGTGCGACCAGTGCGGGCCAACATTCCCCCAGCCGCTGCTTTCGCCCCAGCCGCCGCCACCGCCGAGCCAGCTTACGGCGCCGGGCGCCGCGGCAGTTTGGTAACCGGTGGGGTCGGTGTATTTGAGGGGGTTGTTCATATCTCAAAACTACGGAATTTTCCGGTTTTGAAAGAGGCAGGGTAAATGACCGGGAAGAAAGCTCCGCGGTACCCGCCTGAATGACGCAGTCGGGCAGGCAAACGCGGAGGAGGGGGGGATTGAATACAGTTACGTATGATTTAAAACTTTTAAACTCCATCGATAAACATAACTAAACACGTTTGCACCTAGTAAAAAGAAGAAAAGATAGTCTAAAAAACATGATTCGAAGTCAAATATTCTGGAAATAACGAGAAAAATCATTGACATAACAAAAACAATACTAATAATTTGATGAATATTATAAGCGATAAAGTATCTTATTTTCTTTGATAATTTTTGCATAATTATTTTGATCTCCTTTTCATTATCTCAGTAACCGGAAAAATTAACCACATGACTAAAAAAATATAATATGAAGACTTCCTATATTGAATTGGAAGTAAATCATTAAAGAAAAAAATAAAAATGAATAATACTATTATTATGAAAATAGATATATTACTTATTTTTTTAAAAATATCGTACATGACTTAAGTTTTAGTTTCCACTTGGATTAATGATTAACGTATTTTTTTTTGTATGTCTTGTTCCTCTGGGATGAATTACTTTATACCACTGATAATAAAGGCCACCCCCAGTTGCAGCCCAAACTGCTGCCTTAAGCCAAGATGGCATTTTAGGGCCATTATTAAACGGGTTTTTATTATCAAAGCCATGGACTTCTTTAAATGGAAATCCTAAACTTTCATGTGTTCCTTCTAAATTTGGACTTAAAGTTCTATCTAAAACATAACCCCCAATAAGAATAAAAGGAATTGCAAAATCATCAAAAACACCAACTCCTGTAACATCATCCGTAATCATTGCTCCACTTAAAACAAAAGCTCCTGCCATATAAGTATCCTCACCCCCTCCCGGCGGGTCACCCGGCCCATCAAACATCATCCCATAACCGCCTGCTTCTGTTATGACCTGATTCAAATCATGTAGAAAGGCTGAAGTTGATTCCAATTCCTCCAAAATTTGTTTCTGCCTTTTCAAATAGGCCTTTTTCATTACCTTATACTTTTGTCCCGCAGCAGCCCCAAAATAAAATTCGCTGGCATAAGGCATCAAATCACGGGAATAGGCTTGTTCATAACTTATGGTTTCCACACCCTCCATCGTATGATGTTCATAATATCCGGTGCTCCAACTATAGGTGTCGTAAGCGTAATTTCCATAATACTGGTGCCAAGAGGTATTCGGCACAAAATAATCCCAGTTTACATTACCGCCAAATCCCCGGCCGCTTTCGCCCCAGCCGCCGCCACCGCCGAGCCAGCTTACGGTGCCGGGCACCGAAGCGGTCTGGTAACCGGTAGGGTCGGTGTATTTGAGGGGGTTGTTCAACGCGTACCCATACCGGTTGTAGTTTTGCGGGTTGGCAGGGGCCTGCACAAAAGGGTCGGGGCTGAGGAAATTGCCCAGCACCGGGTCGTAAACACGGCCTCCCATGTTAATCAACGCAAAATGGTCCATGTGTTCGTGCCCCGTAAAACCGCGGTCGAACAAATAAGAAGAAGGCACGTTGTTAAAAGTCCAGGTTTGCGCGTTACGCCGCCGTCCCCACGGATCGAAACTCAACCTTTCCACCACTTGGCCGGCACTATCGGTAATGGTTTGATACGAGCCGAGATAATCTTTATGAATGTAATACATGCTGTCAGCCCCGTTGTTTTGCACAAAAATAGCAAAAAGGCCGGTACTGGCCCTTAGGGACCAGTCTGCCGTTATCACACTTTCGGCTCTGCAAAAAGCAGATGGAAAATCTTTTAATCCAAAGGGTCAGGATTGCAAATCCTGACCAGCATCCGGGGCAGGACGATCACCTAATTTTTATCTTTGTAAAAAAATACGCAACCATGGTTTATACCCTCGGCGAAATGTTGCTGGATGTGCTGACGGAAAAAGAAGTTCAGCCGGAAGAGTACCTGGCTTTCGGCCATCCCGGCGGGGCCATGCTCAATGCGGCCGTTTCGCTGGCGCGCGCCGGCATAAAGACCGCCCTGGTTTCGGAAGCAGGCGATGATGCCATGGGTGATTTCCTTGTCCGGTTTCTGAAAAACAACGGCGTGACCACAAAATTTATCCGGCAATATCCGGGGCATCCCACGTCGGTGGCACTGGCCAGACTGGACGAACGGAAAAAACCGGCTTATACTTTCAAAAAGTACTACCCCGCTGAGCGAAACCTGCTTTTGCCGGAGCGATTCAAGCCGGACGATATCCTGCTGTTTGGTTCGTTGTATGCCCTGGACCCGGCCATCCGGCCGGAGATTGAAAAAATACTTTGGGCCGCACAAAAAGCGGGGACACGCATCATGTATGATCCCAACATCCGAATGGCGGAGCAGCTTTCGGACAAAACGCGCCGGCAGGCCCTCTTTGAAAACCTGAAAATGGCGGATATTATCAAAGGTTCCGACGAAGATTTTGGGGTCATTTTCGGGGAGCAAACGCCCGAAAGTTATGTTGCTTCCCTGCAGCAAATCAACCCGGAGGCTGTTGTTTTTGTTACCCTCGGCGAACGGGGAGCACTGGCAGCCCACGGAAACCGACTTATCCAAAAACCGGCCCGAAAAATAAAAGTGGTCAGCACCATCGGTGCCGGCGATGGCTTTAACGCCGGTGTCATAGCCCGAATGGTGCAGGAGAAATTGAAAAGTGAAGACATTCCGGACCAATTGGAGGCCTGCCTCGACAACGGCATCGCCTTTTCGGCAGCCGTGTGTGGGTCGAAGGACAATTACATTCCGCAAAACAATGGGTAACTGCATGTTTTGAAAAAGGCATGGCAAATATCCGGGGAAGATACCTCCACGTTGCAAACGAGGAGAAGTTCACCGAAAACACCTCCGCGTTGCAAACGCGGAGGAACGGTTTTTTTACTAATAAATTGCACGAATTTTAGTTTAAAAAACAAAATCCCTGCGTGAGTATTCGCTTGTGCCCGGGATGGCAGTGGCAGCCTGCCGAAAGGGGTGTGCGGCAACTGTTGGCGGGCGGAGGCTGACGGCAGGAAGACCCCGCACCGCCTACAGATGCCCGGCAACCCTGAGGGAGCTATAACGGACAGCCCGAAAGGCACCCGAAAAAGAAAAATAATTTTTGCTTCGGTGTGGGCATGAAACTCTTCGGGGGAGAATAAAAGGAATAAAAAAATAGTTGCATGGTAAACTAAAATGGTTTTACTTTGCAAATTAGTTTACCGGTAAACTATTAAATTGAAAAAGATTTGTAAAAATGCAGCATGAAGAACCAGGAATAGGCCGGCTGATAGCCCGTATTCGTCAGGGGATATACAATTATGTGGCGAGGCAGCTGAAGGACAAAGACCTTGATGTGGGCCAGTTTTTCTTTTTGCGGTTTATCCTGAAAAACGAGGGGGCGACGCAGGAAGAAATTGTCCGTAACCTCCTGCTTGACAAAGCGACCGTAAGCAAAGGCATAAAAAGGCTGATGCAACTTGGCTATGTTTCGAGAACGATTAACCCGAACGACAAAAGGGAATTTAAAGTTTATGCTACGGAAAAGGCCGGGGCTTTTGCCGGCGAGCTGGATGCCATATACAAAGAGGTGTACGATAAGTTACACACGAACCTCAACAAAGAGGAGGTTGCGCAGCTTCAGTCGCTGCTTAAAATGATATATATGAATTTTGAATAAAACACAAAGGGCATTATGGATGTGAAAAATGACAAAGGGGTTATTCCACAGGAGCTTAAGACCGGTGAGAAACGGAACAGGAAAAGAAAGACAGGCAGCCTTATCACAGGTGTCGTCCTTATTATCATGGTGCTGGCATCTGCGGCTTATTGGTATGTCCGCAAGACGGGTTTCGTAGAGACGGATGATGCTTATATTACGGCCAACAAGTTAAACCTAAGCCCTCAAATCATGGGACGTGTGATGGCTTTGTATGCCGATGAAGGGGATGTGGTTAAAAAAGGTGAACTTTTGGCTGTTTTGGATTCTTCTGACATGAAATCACGCCTGAGCCAGGCCGAAACATCGTTAAGTGTTGCCAGGCTTGGTATTGACCTGGCAAAAGTGAGGATGGAGCAGGCACAGATTAATCTTCAGAGGGCTGAAATACAGGTAAAAGGAAATGTGATTCCCCGTGCGAGGTATGACAACATCCTGAAACAATCGCAGGCGGCCAACGTGGAGTATGAAATGGCAAAAGGCAAAATAACCACTTTGAAAACACAGATACAGGTGATTAAAACCGGCCTGGCACATACGCGCCTCTATTCAAATATTTCCGGGGTTATTGCCAGGAGATGGATACTGGCCGGCGATGTGGTAGCTCCCGGACAAACGATTTTCACCATTTACAATTTGAAAAACATCTGGGTTACCGCCATGCTGAAAGAGACGGACCTGGAGAAAGTTTCCCCGGGCGATACGGTGCGCATTCATGTGGATGCCTATCCCGACATAAAATTTACGGGGAAGATCTTTCAGATAGGCAGCAATACGGCTGCGCTTTTCTCCCTGATCCCTCCGGACAATGCTTCGGGCAACTTTACAAAAGTTACCCAGCGCATTCCTGTAAAAATTTCTGTCAGGGCCGTGAAGAAAACAGCATTGAAGTATGGCCTGCTTCCGGGCATGTCGGCTGAAATTAAATTGAAGGTAAAAGGTGACAAAGGATTTACAATCTGGTAAACAGCCTGTTTTGACAGCTATGGCGAACGATACTGATCCCAACAAATGGTGGGTGCTGGGGAGTGTTATGATCGGCACGTTTATGGCCGTTCTGGACTCTACCATTGTGAGTGTGGCTTTCCCGAAAATGATGGCTGCTTTTGGCGTGAGCGTAGACCAGATTGAGTGGGTAATGACTGCCTATCTTTTGGCTTTTGCCGTGGTATTGCCTTCGTCGGGATGGATTGCAGACCATTTCGGATACAAGAAAACCTACATGCTCGGCTTTTTCCTTTTTACTTTCGGGTCGTTGTTGTGCAGCCTTTCGTGGAACGAAGATGTGCTGATCCTTTTCAGGATTGTTCAGGGGGTTGGTGCCGGCTTTGTGATGCCGGTGGGCATGGCCATTGTAACACGGGCTTTTCCACCCAAACAAAGGGGCATGGCACTTGGTTTCTGGGGAATTGCCGCTGCTGCATCCATCTCTCTCGGGCCTTTGGCAGGAGGCTATCTGGTAGATAATTTCTCGTGGCACGCCATTTTTGACATTAACGTCCCCGTAGGTATTATCGGCCTTCTCGTCGTCTGGGTCATTCAGAAAGAGTACAAATCCAAAAGTGTAACCAAATTTGATTTTTTCGGATTCATTTTCATGACCATTGCGCTGGGAATGTTGTTGCTGGCTTTATCAACGGCAAATTCCAGCTGGAATACGGATGGCTGGACATCGGCTTTCACCATGTCCTGCTTTTTTGTTTCGGCACTGAGTTTTGTCCTCTTTTTTCTTGTAGAGACTTTGATCAGTTATCCCATTGTGAACGTGAAACTTTTTAAGAACCGTAATTTCGGTTTGGCTTCCCTTGTTATGTTTGTGTTTGGCATAGCTTTTTACGGTAATGCTTTTCTGTTGCCCATTTATTTACAAAACTCACTGGGCTACACCGCTTTGCAGGCAGGACTTGTATTTTTTCCGGTGGGGATCCTTCAGGCTTTTGTCTCCCCGGTCATAGGTAAGGTAACCGATATGGTAAATCCTAAAATCCCGGCGATATTTGGCATGTTTTTTATGGCACTTTCACTTTACCTGTTCAGTTTTTTCTCGTTGCAGACCATGCACGGACAGGTGATGCTCCCGATTTATATCAGGGGGCTGGCCCTTGGCCTCATTTTTACCCCCATGACGACCATTGCGTTACTGGACATCCCCAAGCCGCAACTCGGCCAGGCTTCAGGGTTGTTTAACACCGTGCGGCAGATAGGGGGCAGTTTTGGTATTGCCGTGCTGGGCACCCTGCTTACGCAAAGGGTTATCTTTCATAAAGAAATTTATGGTGGCCGGATGAGTGCCAATTCCCCTGCTTTCCGGGAGGTGGTGAAGAGACTGGAAGCATTTGCCGTTCACAGTGCCGGGGCATCTTCTCATACTGCTGTGATTGAAGCAAAAATGATGTTGGTGAAAAACATTGTGGCACAAGCATTTGTACAGGGAATTAACGATGACTTTTTTGTGGGGGCACTCCTGACGGCGGCACTTATTGTTCCGTTATTGATGTTAAAAACCAAAAGACAATCTTCGAGGTCTTAAAAAACGAACCAATGAAAAAAATAATTTCATTCTGTATGTTGATGATGTTTGTGGGCATTTCAGTATTTGCGCATGCCCAAAATGTTGTAAAAGATTCACTTACTCTGTCAAAGGCTGTTTCTATGGCCACCAGCAACCAGCCTTTGCTGCGCGAAGCGGAAAGCTATGTGCAAGCTGCCGGGGCAAAGATCAAACAGACCGAAAGCAGCAAGCTCCCACAGGTGTCGGCAGTACTTTCGTACCATTACATGGGGCCGGTTCCCTATTTTTCGTTTGCTACCCCGGCAGGAATGGAATCCGTTGATGTGGCACCGGCCAACAATTACACCGGCCATGTGGATGTGCGTTACCTGATTTTTGATTTCAACCGCCGCAACGAGTGGATTAACCTGCTGAAATCGAACCGGCTGGCGCAGGAAGAAAAAATCAATCTGCTAAAAAACAGGCTTGCCTACCGGACGGTGCAGGCCTTTTATTCGGTACTGTTTCTTCGCGAAAGCCTTAAGGTAAAAGAACAACAGCGAAAAGACCTGCTCAGTCATCTCAACGTGTCCAAAAAGCTGGTGGAGACCGGTTCGGCCGTCAGCCTGGATACGCTTACCACTCGCGTGCGGGTAACGGCCATCGAAAACCAGGAAATCGCCATTGAAAACCTGCTGCACCAAAATGAAATTGTGCTGAAATCGTTGCTCAACCTACCGCATGACACCACCCTGGCCGTTACCGGGGAGTTCATGAAAACGGTGCCGGAATTACCCCTTGATACGCTCATCCATATGGCCTGGAGCCACCGGGAGGAAATCAGGCTGGGAAAAATCGGTCAGCAGGCAGCCAACATTCAAAAGGAGATTGCGCGGCGCAGTGCGGCACCTACGCTCAGTGCCATAGGCAGTGCGGGGGCAAAAAACGGTTATCCCGATGCCCTGAACCGGCTGCGCGGTAACTGGATGCTGGGCGTGGCGGCTGATTTTCCCATTTACGAAGGCGGCCTGAAAAAAGCCAAAATGGAAACGGCGCAGTGGAATGCCCGGGCCGTAAACGAGCACATTGAAGCTTTGAAAAAAACGGTGAGCCGCGAGGTACAACAAGCCGCCTCGAACCTGCTGACGAGCGAAAAACAACTGAAAATGGCCAGGCTGGAAATCCTCAGCGCACAGGCGGCCGTCAAACAGGCCCGCGTGAACTACCGCAGCGGATACGCCACCAACCTGACCCTGCTGGATGCCGAGACTTCGCTCACCCGTGCCCGCCTCAGTTACATTGCCGGGCTTTACAAAATTACCCTGAACCGCTACCGCCTGATGGAAACCATGGGACTGCGTATTTGGTAGAGAAGGCGGAAGACAGAAGTCGGGAGTCGGAAGTCGGGAGTCGGAAGTCGGGAGTCGGGAGTTGTTGATGCCTGAATAGCGTTGACCGTTTTTACTTACTTATTTTCATCACTGAGTTATTAATTCATCACGATTTCCACCGGCTTTCCATCCCACACAAAATCAATAACCACGCATTTTTTCTCTTTGTCATAAAACCAAACCGGCGCAGGCATTCGTTTGTGTGGTTCATCCTCCCGCACTTTTTTGATTTTTTTCTTTCTGCCGTTTTCGGTGAGGGTAAACTTTCTGTTTCCGGGGTCTTTTCCGGTCATCCATTCAAACCGGACCGACCGTTGCGCCGGCATGCCGGCATAGCCTTTTCCGGTTTTTGAAAAAAGAAACCTGTCCCCCGAAACCTGCCGGAACCGCAGCAGTTCGTATTCTCCTTTTTCGTACGCCCCGAATGTTTTTCCATCGTCTTCGTACATCAGACTTTCGCTGCCTACGCCATTTTCGGTTGGATAGAAGCGGAGGGTCAGCACCCGGGAAGAATAGTCATCGGTTGATTCCACCGCTTTTACCAGGGGAACAAAAGCACCGGCTTTTACAAACACGGGAATGGTTTCCAGCCTGACGGGAACAGTAATCCATTGCACGCCGTGGTATTTACGGCCGCTCCACCAGTCGTACCAGGTCCCTTCCGGGAGATAGAGCCGCTTTAGCTGTATCTTATTGTGCAAAACGGGGGCCACCAGAAAATCATCGCCCCACAGGTATTCGTCCATGATGGAGTAGGTTACCGTATCTTCCGGGAAAGCGAAAAACAACGGCCGGATGATGGGCGTTCCCGCCTGGTGCGCCTGCCAGACCGTTGTGTAGAGATAAGGCAGCAACCGGTAACGTTCGTCCATGAAGTGCCGGACAATCCGCTGTGTTGTGGTATCGAAAAACACCGGCTCCGAGGGGATGCCCGAGCCGTGGGGCCGCAAAATGGGGGAAAAGCAGGCAAACTGCAGCCAGCGGGCGTAGAGGGTATCGTCGCGGACACCCTGGGCAAAGCCGCCCGCATCCGCATGGATAAATGGCATGCCGCTGAGGCTCATGTGGAGCATCACCGGTAGCTGTGCCTGTAACCCACCCCAGCTGCGGGCCACATCACCCGACCACGGGAAAACAGAAAGCCGTTGCGAACCGGCATATCCGGCACGGTTCAGGTCGAAAACACGCTGTTGCGGATAATTTTTCCGGTAATTGTCGAAAATCATTTTTTCCCAGTAAAAACCGTACACATTATGTATCTGCCAGGCACTGCCATTCACACAATACTGGTCGAACGGATGGCTTTCGGGCTCGCCCAGGTCGCCCCACCAGCCGGCCACGCCGATTTTGATCTGTTTTTGGTATTGCTGCCAGAACCACTGTCGTGCTCTCGGTTTAAAGATATCGATTAAAGCACCCGGGCCGAAATAAAACTCGTTGTTGACATAAGTCTTCCCAAGGCTATCGGTGGCCAGGATGTGCAGGCTGTCGGCAATGTGGAAATTTTTCAGGGTGTCCAGAATGTAAGGTTCCGTAATCAGGATGGTTTTTACGCCTTTTTTTCTGAATTGGGCAATCATCTGTTTGGGGTGCGGCCAATTGGGCTTGTACCACGCCAGCCGTCCCATGGTGCCTTTTATGCTGTCGCCAAACCAGTAAAAGTCGAGAATGATGGCATCCATGGGGAAATGTTTTTCGTGCATGAGGCGGACAATGGAATCGGCCTCTTTCTGGGTGCGGTAAGCCATGCGCGATTGCAGGTTTCCCAATGCCCAGCGCGGCGGCAGGGGCTGTGTGCCGGTCAGCCGGCCGTATGACAGGTACAGGTCGGGATAGCTGTACCCGGCGATAAAAACATATTTCATCATTCCGCCTATGGCACCGAATTCCAGTTGGTTTTTCACGGTTTTGCCCAGGTCGGCATATCCTTTTTCGTGGTTGTCGAAAAACAAAAGGTATTTTTTGGAAGAGAGCAGTAGGGGCACCGAAAAGTTGAGGTTGGGCTCCCCGATCTGGTAGTTGTAATGGGCCTGGTTGAACAGCTCAAAACGCTTTCCTTTCAGGTTGTCAATAGCCCGTTCGCCCAATCCGTAGAAATGCTCGCGGGCACCCATGGCAAACTGCAGCCCGGCATTGTCCGAACGCCGGAAATAGCCCCGTGTTTCACGCAGCAGCGTGTCGTGATGATAAACAAAAGCGATACGTACCGGGTTTTTCCGGATAACGACCTGCAGGCTGTCGCTGCTGAAAACCAGGTTGTTGCCCGTGTTTTTCAAGGTAGCCAGATTCTCTGCGGGAGGCAAAACAAGGGCCACCGAAGAGTCGGGAACGTGGGTGCCGGCTTTGAAATTCTTGATTTCAGCAATTTTGGGCGTGTAAAAAGCAACTTGCAGGAAACCGTGGTCGGTTTTGACGGTCAGGATGCCGTTTTTCACCGAAAAGCCGGTCATCTTTCTGTTTGGGAAAAGGTAAACCGCTTTCTTTTTCACCGGCGGTTTATAACCGAAAACGGGAATCAGGAAATCCTGTCCGTTTTCGTCTTTGGCCACTTTGGAACCGTTGGCATTGCGGAAGACGAAGGTAAGCTGCTGTACCACTTCGTCTTTGTGCAGGTTGTAAAATTTTTGAATGATGAAATGAAAAGCATACAGGTTTTTGCCCACGCGCTGCATGTGCACACGGGGGTCGGCCTTGCCCCAGTTGCCCACCACGTTTTTCCAGCTGTGCGCGTCCAGGCTTTTGTTGGTGATGACGCCGGCGTGCAGATAAACTTCACCGTCGTAGTTTTCCAGTGCCTTGTTCCCCTTGGAGGCATTAAAAAAGAGGGTAACACTGTCGTTGGGGCCCGGGTTGGCCGGGTTGAGCCATACGGCCTGGGCATAGGCACCGTTTCCCGTCAGCAGGAAAAGCAGCATCAGGATAAAAAATCCGGAAAACAGAAAAGCGGAGGTTTTCTCTCTTGAAAAAGTATGCAACATGGTAAATGGTTTATTCAACAACGCCGGAATGTTCCGGCACGACAAAAATAAGGGATTATTCCTGTCGGATTCAATGCCTGTGTTGCAAAGAGCTAAACGATAATAAAAATTCACCATTCATTTATTTCTGAGCCGCATGGGCCGGGGAATAGTGCGGGAGGGCGGTGTAAGCATCTTCGCTACAAATCATTTCCGTTTCTAAACACTAAGCCCCTTACGGCAATGCTAACCCACAACCTGCCCTGATTGCCTCAGGGTTGAACGTTGGAAAAAAAAAGAATATCTGAGAAATACCTCCCTGGTGTCCTTCATGTTGTCCTTGGTGTTCCCTCGTGGTGAAAAAATCCCAAGGCTCTCACAACAATTTCTGCACGCAAGGCTTTCGCTTATTGCCTCAGGGTTAAACGGTAAAAAAACTAATTCCTGGGTGCACTTCGTGTTCCTTGGTGGTAAAAAATCCGGAGACCCTCACGGCAATAGCTGCCCGTGAAAGCCCGTGGGCAGGCCCGCCCAAACCAAAAAAATTTGCCACAGAAAAAAATCAACAATAAAATGTTTAAAACTTTGGCTATTTGGAAAATAGTTTCTATTTTTGCACCCCGATTTTTGGACGAAATAGCAAAAGAGCTTAAGAAACAATTAGATAGATGGATACATTAAGTTATAAGACAATCAGCGCAAACAAAGCAACCGCCAACAAAGAGTGGATTTTGATTGATGCAGAAAATCAGGTTCTCGGCAGACTGGCCTCCATAGCTGCCAAATTCCTGAGAGGAAAATACAAAACCAACTTTACCCCCCATGCCGACACCGGTGATTATGTGGTCATTATCAATGCCGATAAAATCCGCCTGACCGGGAAAAAATGGGAACAAAAAGAGTATATCCGCCATACCGGTTACCCGGGAGGCCAGCGCATCACCACAGCCAAACAGCTGATGGAGAAAAAACCTGAAGGAATGGTGGAAAGAGCCATCAAAGGCATGTTGCCAAAAAACAAACTGGGTGCAGACTTATTCAGAAACCTTTATGTCTATGCCGGCAGCCAACATGAACAGGAAGCCCAGAAACCTAAGAAAATTAATTTAAATTCAATCAGATAACAGAATGGAAGTTTTAAATGCACTCGGAAGAAGAAAAACTGCTATTGCACGGATCTATGTGAAAGATGGAGACGGCAAAATTACTGTCAACGGACGTGATTTTAAAGCGTACTTTCCTACAGCCATCTTGCACTATGTTGTTGAACAGCCTTTGATTCTCACAGAAAACACCGGCAAATTCGACATCAAAGCCAACCTCGATGGAGGTGGTTTTAACGGACAGGCAGAAGCCCTTCGCCTGGCTATTTCAAGAGCACTCGTAAAAATGAACGAAGAATATCGTCCGGTGCTCAAAGAAAACGGCCTAATGAGAAGAGATCCCCGCATGGTAGAGCGTAAAAAACCGGGACAACCTAAAGCTCGTAAAAAATTCCAGTTTTCCAAACGTTAGTATTTTTCAAGATATTGGAACGAGTTTAGTATCCAAATTGCTGAAACTTTGCCAAAGGCAGACTATTCAGCAATTGACTTTAGTGAATGTAAACAAATTTTAAACAAATTAACATGGTAAAAGTAACCTTTGACGAGATGCTTGAGGCTGGTGTACATTTTGGCCACCTCAAACGCAAATGGAATCCAAACATGGCCCCGTATATTTTTATGGAGCGCAATGGTATTCACATTATTGACCTGTACAAAACACAGGCAAAACTGGAAGAAGCTTCCAATGCACTGAAACAAGTGGCCAAATCGGGCCGCAGAATTCTTTTTGTTTCCACCAAGAAACAAGCCAAAGACATTGTTGCCGATGTGGCACAAAAAGTGAACATGCCTTATGTAACAGAACGTTGGCCCGGCGGGATGCTTACCAACTTTGCCACTATCCGCAAAGCCATCCGCAAAATGACCAATATCGACAAGATGATGACCACCAACTCGTGGAAAAACCTCTCTAAGCGTGAACGTTTGCAGGTTACCCGCGAGCGTGCCAAACTGGAAAAGAACCTGGGGAGCATTGCCGATATGGCACGTATTCCGGCAGCTTTGTTCATCGTCGACATCAACAAAGAGAAAATTGCTGTTGCCGAAGCACGGAAACTGAACATCCCCATTTTTGCCATGGTAGATACCAACACGGACCCGCACCTTATCGATTTTCCCATCCCTGCAAACGATGATGCGTCAAAAAGTATTGCTTTAATCATGAATGTTGTCGGTTCGGCTGTGGCCGAAGGCCTTGCAGAGCGTAAAATGGCCCGCGAAAAAAGTGCTGCCGAGAAGAAAGCCAAAGAAGATGCCATCGCAGCCGCCAAGGAAGCAGATTTAAAAGCCAAATCGGAAAATCTGAAACAAGCCGAAGAAGAAGCTGACATTGCCGCAGAAAAAAAGGTTAAAAAACCCCGTATTGCTAAAAAACCTGTTGCAAAGAAGCCTGAAAAATAATCGTTTTCACGAAAACAGATAAAAAGAATAAAAATGAAGATAACTGCCCAACAAGTAAACGAATTGAGAAAAGCCACCGGTGCCGGCATGATGGATTGTAAAAAAGCACTGGTCGAAACCAATGGCGACAAAGAAAAAGCCATTGATTATTTGCGCAAAAAAGGACAAAAAGTAGCAGCAAAACGTGCCGACCGCGATGCCTCTGAAGGTGTTGTACTGGCAAAGGTAAGTGACGATAAGAAATTCGCTGCCGCCGTCATGATCAACTGCGAAACAGATTTTGTCGCCAAGAACCAGGATTTTATCGATTACGTAAAATCAGTCATTGACCTCGCTGTTGAAAACCGTGTAAAGACAACGGAGGAATTAAAAGCATTAAAACTTGGCGAACGCACAGTAGAAGAATCAGTTATAGACAAAACCGGTGTGATTGGCGAAAAAATTCAGTTGGGCCATTACGAAATAGTTGAAGCGGAATCTGTTTATGCATACATTCACCCGGGCAACCGTATTGCCAGCATTGCAGGCTTTAACAAAGCCGGCGAAGCATTTGCCGCCGCCGGCCATGATGTGGTCATGCAGATTGCTGCCATGGCCCCCGTAGCTGTCGACAAAGACCGTGTTGCTGAAGATGTTATCCAACGCGAGCTGGAAATTGGCAAAGAACAGGCACGCCAGGAGGGCAAACCGGAAGCAATGATTGAAAGAATTGCACAGGGCAAGTTGAACAAATTTTTCAAAGAAAACACCTTGCTGAACCAGGCTTTCATTAAAGATTCCAAGAAAAATATCAGTCAGTATTTACAAAGTTTTGACAAAGAACTTACCGTTACCGACTTCAAACGTCTTGCTTTAGGTTAAAGCAAATTTTAGTGAATAAATTTGAAAAGCTGTTCCGCCTGAGGTGGAACAGCTTTTTTTTTGCTAAAATTAACGGTTATTCTTTTTATTGGATTAAAGCGTTCATTTAATGCTGATCTAAGAAGTTAGGCAGCACCAAAACAAAACTATCTTCTAAGAAATTCCTCAAACTAAATAAATCATGAAACTTTGAGGAATTTGGATTATCTTTGTAGCATAAAATTGAAAATAACCATATGCAAAAGATTTTAAGAAAAGTATTACTTAACAAACTTCTTGTTCTAAAAGATAAAAACTTTATAAAGGTTGTTACAGGTATTCGTCGTGCAGGGAAATCGACTTTACTTTTGCAATTTCAGGAATTATTAAAGGAAAAAAATCCAAGTGTATCGCTTATTTCCATAAACATGGATTTACCCGAATTCCGCTTTCTTGGAGAGAAAAATTGGAAAGAAATTTACGATTATATCCAATCATTATTACGAGAAAATGAAACAAATTATGTTTTCATAGACGAAGTTCAAAATATTTCGGAATTTGAAAAACTGCTTGAAGGATTATATGTTAATTCAAATATTGATTTATATGTTACAGGTTCAAATGCTTACCTTTTATCAAGCGAATTAGCAACCATACTTACAGGCAGAGCATATGAAATCAACGTTCTACCATTCTCATTTTCCGAATATTTAGAATTTACCGGAAAAACAGCAAATCCTGACCGTGCTTTTGCTAATTATATGCGAACAGGAGGTTTTCCTGAAGCTGTTGGATTCGTCGAATCAGGAGAAAGCTATGTTTACGAATATCTTAAAACTGTTTTTCGCAACATTTATGAAAATGACATACAGAAAAGACACACAATATATTATGAAACATCTTATAACGAAGTTGTTAAGTTTCTAATTGATAGTATTGGTTCACACGTTTCGGCAAGAAATATTGCCAGAGTTCTTACTGCAAACGGTAAAAAAATTGATAATAAAACAGTATCAAAATACATTGATACGCTTGTGGAATCTTATCTTTTCTATAAAGTAAACAGATACGACATAAAAGGGAAACAGCATTTGGCAACCCAGAAAAAATACTATCTCGTAGATTTAGGTTTACGACATACATTACTGGGAAAAGAACTTACGGCAGATGCAGGGCATTTACTGGAAAATGTAATCTATCTTGAATTATTACGTCGAGATTATCAAATTTGGATAGGAAAAACAGCTCATCTTGAAGTCGATTTTGTTGTCCGAAATAAAGAGGGTTATACAAAATATATTCAAGTAGCATACACTGTTAAAGACAAAAAAACACTTGAACGGGAACTGGCCCCGTTTAATAAAATTCCGGACTTTAACGAAAGACTGCTCATCACAATGGATTATGAAACAGGTAACCATAACGGAGTGAAACAGATAAATGCAATTGACTGGCTATTAGATAATAGATATGATTAAAAACAATTAAATTGAGAAACAATATGAATTTAATATTTACAATTATATATAGTATTTAGATTTTGAAAAAAATAATTCCCTTAAACGTTGATTATTGAAGATAAAGTACTAACTTTGTAATTACATATAAAAATATTGTATCATGGAATTATCAATAATAAGAATCGGGAATTCAAAGGGGTTTAGGCTTCCCAAAACCCTGATTGAAAAATATAATATCAAGGACAAGGTTGAACTTATTCTTGAAAAAGGATATTTGATTTTAAAGCCAATTTCAAGTCCAAGAAAAGGTTGGGAAACAGCATTTAAAGAAATGAATGAAAAAGGAGATGACCAACTTTTATTCGATGATATTTTTGAAAATGAAAATTTTGAAGAATGGATTTAAAACAATATCAGATAGTCCTTGTCAACCTTGATCCGACAATAGGAAGTGAAATTAAAAAGACCAGGCCCTGTGTTATTATATCACCGGACGAAATGAATAAATTTCTTCGGACAATTATTGTTGCCCCGAAGACAACAACTTCAAAAAAATATCCGACCAGGATTGAAGTAAAACATGACAGAAAAATCGGCTGGATTGTAATTGATCAAATTCGTACTATTGACAAACAACGAATTATTAGAATTTTAGGAAGACTATCACAACCAGAGATAAAAGAAATGAAATCAGTGATTAAGGAAACATTTGTAGATTGAAAAGAAGAAAAAACAATAAAATACAGCACGCAACATAACCCGCACCGATGAAGGCATTAAATAATAATGCCGATTAACCATATTTTATGAAAGCAGCTGCTTTACCAAAATAGAAACTGTTTTGTTATCGGCTTTCCCGGCAAGTTGTTTGGAAACCATGCCCATCACACGGCCCATATCTTTTATGGAAGAGGCACCCGTTTCGGCAATCACCTTTTCCACCACGGCTTTCACCTCCTCTTCCGACATCTGCTCGGGGAGGTATTTTTCGATGATAGCAGCCTGGTATTCCTCTTCTTCGGCCAATTCCGGACGGTTTTGTTCCCGATAAACCTTGGCTGTATCGCGCCGTTGTTTCACCTGTTTCTGCAACAGTTTCAACTCAACACTTTCCGGAATTTCAGCATCGCCCACACCGCCACCTGTTTTTTCGAGCAACAGTGCCGCCTTGATGGCACGCAAAGCTTCCAGTTTCTGCCTGTCTTTGGCCAGCATGGCCTCTTTAATATCCTGATTGATTAAATGTTCCAGTCCCATAATGATTTTTTAAAAATTCCAAAATTCAAATTCCAAAAACCAAATAAATCCAAAGCTCCAATCCTAAAATTCCAAACCGTTTTGTATTTCAGATTTTTAATATTGGTACTTATTTGAGATTTGGCATTTGAGATTTGGTATTTGAGATTTGGTATTTATTTAGTCCACATTATCGTGCAAAAATGAATTGTCCGATTTAATAATCGTATTTTTCTTGCCATCTTCAGAAAGGGTATATCGCGACACCTGCGAATCGGTGGAGTAATTCGGTTCGGAGAGCTGGACATGCTGCCGTTTATAGGCTGGTATTTTTTCCTGTTCCGACACCGGTTTACTACGAAGCATACTCAACTCGGACAGCTTCTTCTTTCTTGCCTCCGAAGCCTTGTGCAACCGGCTGTTTAATTCGTCATTGGCACTTTCATCTATGGCTGCTGTCTCTTCTTTTTTCCCAACAGAACCCACAGGCTGGCTTTTGATAATCTTTTTCAAAGGCACATCTTCCTTTTCGATAGTATCCGATGATTTAATTTTCTCTTGTACAGAGGTCTGTGTTTCGCCCTCCGTATTTTCGCCCAAAACATGAACGATTTTTTCTTCCGGCCCGGCAGGTTTATTTTCCGGTAGGTCATTGTCCACCGGACCATGCTTATGGATTAACCCGGAAACATCTTTCTCCTCCTGTTCCGTTTCTGCAGAAGGGCCATTCGGGGCAGCGTTTTTTTCATCCAGCCTGTTCACCAGCTCAATTTTTTCTTCCCGGTGTTCTGCCTTTTCAACAGCGGGTTGATTTTTATCCGGAAAAAGTTCATGCACTTTTTCTTTGGCATCAAAGCCGGTAGCGATGATGGTTACGCCAAGGCTGTCGCCCATAGATTCATCGATGCCGCGGCCCCAAATTACATCCGTTTCATTGTCGCCACATTTATCGGAGATATAATCGGTGATAACCGAAATTTCGTCCATGGTAACATCCTGTTCGCTGCCTGTGGCAATGTAGAGAAGTATATTTCGGGCACCGGAGACATCGTTATCGTTGAGCAACGGTGAGCGCATGGCCTCTTCAATAGCCTGATAAGCACGGTCTTCCCCACTTTTGACTGCGGAACCCATAAGGGCTTTCCCGCTGTCCTTCATAACGGTTTTCACATCTTCAAAATCGACATTCACATAGCCATGAACGGTTATCAACTCGGCAATTCCTTTTGCAGCAGTTGTCAGCACATCATCAGCCCGGGCAAAAGCATTTCCCAGTCCAAGGTCGCCATACTGTTCACGCAATTTATCATTGCTGATTACCAGTAAAGTATCCACATGCTTGCGAAGTTCGGCAATTCCCTGTTGTGCTTTAAGCATCTTCCGGCGGCCTTCAAAACGAAACGGCAGGGTAACAATGGCTACAGAAAGCAGGCCCTGTTCGCGCGCAAATTTAGCAATCACAGGGGCAGCCCCCGTTCCGGTACCACCACCCATTCCGGCAGTAATAAAGATCATTTGTGTATCATTGTCTATCACCGCTTTAAGCTTGTCGATAGATTCGACAGCCGCTTTTTCGGCAACTTCCGGGATAGCCCCGGCACCGAGGCCGCTGCTTCCCAGCTGGACTTTTACAGGGACCGGGCTGGCATCGAGGGCCTGCATATCGGTGTTGCACACCACAAAATCGACACCTTCGATACCTTGGGCAAACATGTGGTTTACCGCATTGCCACCGCCACCGCCAACACCAATGACTTTAATAATAGAGGTCTTCTTTTTTTTCTTAAATTCTATCTTGCTTTCCATAACATTGAACAGATTACTGATTGGTTTATCCTGCTTTATATTTTCCATAATATCCGAAATAAAAATAATTAATAGTTTCCTTTCCCCCGGAGGGAAAAGAGATAGTTTTTAACATTGAAAAGTTAATTTAATTATCGTCTTCAAACCACTTTTTCACTTTACCGAGAAACCCCCTGCTTCCTTTAAAATCCCGTTCTTTTGATTCTTTCTTTTTGGCATTTGGTTTCTCCAAAGGTTTTTCCACATCCCCTTTCGAGGTCTTGATATCGCTTTCCATGCGCCTTATCCCTTCAATCACAAGGCCAATACCGGTGGCATACATAGGGCTGGCCATCTCTTCGGGCACTTCCTTGGCGAGATGTTCGTTGGGATAGCCGATACGTGTTTCTATTCCGGTTTTGAATTCCATGAGCTGGTTGACATGCTTCAATTGCGAGCCGCCACCGGTAAGGACAATCCCTGCAATGAGCTTTTTCTCAAAGCCGGATGTTTTGATTTCGTAGTGCACATGGTCGATAATTTCTTCCATCCGTGCCTGAATAATGGAAGCCAGGTTTTTCAAAGTTATCTCTTTGGGCGGGCGGCCACGCAACCCGGGAATAGCCACCACCTCGTTGTCTTTGTTTTCGTCTGCAAGGGCAGAACCGAATTTCACTTTCAGCTCTTCGGCATGCCGGCGAATAATGGAGCAACCCTCTTTCACATCCTCGGTAATCACATCTCCGCCAAACGGTATCACGGCAGTATGCCGGATAATGCTGTCCTGAAAAATGGCAATGTCCGTTGTGCCACCCCCAATATCCACCAGGGCCACACCGGCTTCTTTTTCTTCCTCACTGAGCACCGCCTGCGCCGAGGCCATGGGTTCCAGAATCAAATCGGCCATTTCCAGGCCTGCCTTCACTATACATTTGTAAATATTCTTGGCAGCGGCAATCTGTCCGATGATAATATGGAAATTGGCTTCCAGCTTATTTCCCAACATGCCCACCGGATGGCGGATTCCGTCTTCATCATCCACGATAAAATCCTGGGGAATGACTTCAATAATTTCTTCGCCCGGCGACATGTTCAGTTTATACATATCGCTGATGAGTTTTTCCACCTCCTCGTTGGTAATCTCCTTTTCCGCATCCTGACGAATGAGGGAGCCGCGATGCTGAATACTTTTGATATGCTGGCCGGCAATGCCCACGTTCACCGATTCGATCTCCACGCCCGATTTCTCTTCTGCCTGTGCCACAGCCGTCCTGATGGAGGTTACCGTGTCCTCAATATTTATCACCACGCCCCGTTTCACGCCGATGGATTCGGTTTTTCCGTAACCAAGGATTTCAATTTTCCCAAATTGGTCTTTTTGCCCGACAATGGAGGCAATTTTTGTAGTTCCTATGTCTAATCCGACAATGATTTCATTTTCTTCCATAAGCCTATTTTTTTGTGCATACTATCTGATTAGTATATTGCAGGTTTATACTTCTGTATTTCGACCAGGCCCCGTGCGCAAGAATTTTTTTGCAGAAAGCCTCAAGATTTTCCAGTTTAATGTCCATGTCCGCTGTGCCGCCCAAATGAAAAATGAACCGGCCCAGTTCGGGAGCCATGTCAATATCGCCCTTGCTATTGATGAACAGCTGACTAATATTTGCCTTCAGAAAAGGGTTTGCGGCAATTTTCTTCGCCAGCAAATACAATCCCGGAAGGGCCGTATTTTTATATGTTCCATCATGAATATTTTCTCCCATCATCAACTTTGCTTTGATATAACCGTTCGCCGGTAATACCCTGGGGGCAAAACTGTTGCTCACGGGAAAAAGGTTCCCATCCCCATCAATGTAGCCGCTTTTGTTCTGCTCATTATAGATTCTCAGCAACGGCGTTCTCTCCCTTATGTTCACCATCAAATCGCCTGACAGGTTAAAAAACAGATCCACCGCTTTTACATAAGGATTGCGGGCAATTTTACTTTTAATAAGGGAAATATCTATTGATTTTATCATTTTCCCGGGAATAGAATCCTGTTTTTGCAGGCTGGCCAATAACTTCTTTTTGTCAATAAATCCCTTCTCTCCCCTTCGCTGAATATGAATCACCACATGATTTACCTTTTGGTTGCGGTACTGAAAGTACCCGTAACCGGCCAGCAAAATAAGTGCCAATGCAAAAATCGAAACAAACAGTATGGAAAATATTTTTTTCATATTTCCGTCAATATCTCTTTAATCTGGTTTGTCATACGCCCAATATCACCGGCACCGAGTGTCAGCAACAGCTCTGGTTTTTCTTTTCTTAAATAAGCAAGCAGCTCCTTCTTATCCATTACATATTTTTCGTCTATTGTAACTTTATCTGCTATTGTCCATGATGTTACGCCCGGAATCGGTTTTTCGCGCGCCGGAAAAACATCCAGCAAAATCAAACGGTCGGCCTGGCTGAGGACTTTTGCAAAATCACCGGCAAAATCGCGGGTTCTGGTGTACAAGTGCGGCTGAAAAACAACCGTGAGTTCTTTGTCGGGATAATACCGGCGTACCGTTTGGATGGTCGCCTGTAATTCTTTGGGATGATGGGCATAATCATCGATATAAATTTTTTTGTCGGTACGTATCCTGTAATCAAACCGACGCTGCACGCCAGCAAATTGTTCCAATGCCTTTTTTATCACCGGAACTTCCACCCCTGCTGCCAATGCTGCCCCCACCGCTGCCAGCGCGTTCTCAACATAATGCTCGCCCGGAACGATGATTTTCAGGGACATCAAGGTTTGCCCATCCATCAGGACATCAAAACAAAAACGTTCATTCTCTATCCGGAGATTTACCGCTTGCAGCATGGAACCCGCTGAAAGACCGTAAGTTATCCTGTTTGTCGCCTCATTTTCTAATGTTTTCAGTGCCACATGATGGATGAGTTTTCCATCCGGGGGCAAGAGCCCGGAAAATTGCAAAAAGGTATTTTGTAAATCTTCCAACCCTGAATAAATATCCAAATGGTCGGCATCCATGGAAGTAATAACGGCAATGTCGGGATGCAATGTCAAAAAGGAACGATCAAACTCATCGGCTTCCACCACCATAAATTTTGGTTTTTCGGTAAAAACAAAATTTGAACCAAAATTTTTGGCCAGCCCGCCAATAAAGGCGACCATGGGAAGATGGGCAACATGAAATATCTGCGCAACCATGGCGGTAATGCTGGTTTTTCCGTGTGTGCCGGCAATGGCTACCGTAAACAAGTCGCGGCTAATCTCCCCAATCACGGCAGCCCGTTTCTCCATTTTTATCCCGGAAGACCTGAAATATTGAAGCTCGACATTGGATTCTGGGATGGCCGGCGTGTAAACAACCCGTGAGATATTCTCGGGAATTTGTTTTATATCAGCCACATAGTGTATGTGTATCCCTTCGGATTCCAGCTGAATGGTGAGCGGTGTCCTGCCGGCATCATAGCCATAGACCATCATGCCCTGTCTGTGAAAATACCGGGCCAGTGCACTCATTCCAATGCCTCCGATGCCCAAAAAATATACGCTGTCGTTTGTCGTTTTCAACCCTTTTTTTGTTTTGTTAATTTTAAAACTTCTTCAACAATTTTCTCGGTGGCATCACCATGTTCAAACTGTCGTAGATTTTCTTTTATGGTTTCTGTTTTTTTCTCCTCTTTCATCAATCCGTTTACTTTTTCAAAAAGATCACGGGCCGCATTTTTCTCTGCCAGCAGAAGGGCCGCATTTTTCTCTGCCAAAGCTTTGGCGTTGCGTGTTTGATGGTCTTCGGCTGCCGAAGGCAACGGGATAAAAATTGCCGGTTTCCCAACCTGGACAATTTCTGCTATGGCAATGGCACCGGCACGCGACACCACCACATCAGCGGCAGCATAGGCTTTGTCCATTTCATAAATAAATTCCCTGACCACCACCCTGTTCCTGAATTTTGAATTCAATATGGATTTTTCTGCCATGGGCAATGACAGTTTACCTGTTTGCCAGATAATCTGTATTCCCGAGGCCAGCAACTGCTCAACATTCTTTGCCACCGCTTCGTTAATGCGCAGGGCACCCTGGCTCCCGCCAATAATCAACAATAATTTACGGTTCTCATCCAGGCCAAAGGACTTGCGTGCTTCAGCCGGGGTTATTTTCATTTCACGGATATTTTTCCGGATGGGGCTTCCCGTAATCACAATTTTTTCAGCAGGGAAATATTTTTCCATCCCTTCATAAGCCGTACAAACCACATCGACCACCTTGCCAAGCCATTTGTTGGTTATACCGGGATAGGAGTTTTGTTCGAGAATAAGTGTAGGAAATCCCAAAGAAGCCGCCGCCTTTAATAACGGCCCGCTGGCATAGCCGCCCGTTCCGATGACAACATCCGGCTGAAACTGTTTAACAATATGCCGGGCTTTTAAAAGGCTATGAATGAGCTTAAACGGGAAAGAGAGGTTTTTTAAAGTCAGCCTTCGCTGGATACCGCTTATCCATAAACCTTCGATGGGGAAACCGGCCTGCGGGACTTTCTCCATTTCCATACGGCCTTTGGCCCCCACAAACAAGATTTCTGCATTTTCCCATCGGGCTTTTAAGGCATTGGCAATGGCAATGGCCGGAAAAATATGCCCGCCGGTACCACCCCCGCTCACAAGTATCCTATATTTTTTGTTCTCTTTCATCAGGCAGGTTGTTCAGTTTCTTTGGTTTCTTTGCTTTCAAGGTCTCTGCTTACGCTTAACAAAATACCGATGGACAGGCTGGTAAACCAGATAGAAGTCCCGCCCATGCTCACAAGGGGCAACGGCTGGCCGGTAACCGGCAACAGGTGTACAGCAACGGCCATATTTATCAATGCCTGGAAGACCAGGCTAAAACTCAGGCCGATAGCAAGATAAGCCCCAAAATTATTGGGGACTTTCGTAACAATGCGCACCGCCCGAAACAGCAATATGAGATAAAGCAAAACAACAACGGTTCCGCCAAGCAACCCGTATTCTTCAACGATAATGGCAAAAATAAAATCGGAATACGGATGGGGCAGGAAATTGCGCTGGGTACTTTTCCCCGGCATTTTTCCCAGAATACCGCCCGAAGCGATGGCAATTTTCGATTGTTCCACCTGATAATTGTCCCGGCTATCGCCACTCTTAAACTGCTCGATACGGGTTTTCCAGGTATTCAACCGGGCCTGTTTTCCTGCCGGCATCATCAAAAGAATACCCAGGGCAAACCCCAACAACAGCACGCTCAGCCCTATGATAGAAAGAATGTAGGAGAATTTTACCCTCCCGATATAAATCAGTACCAGGCTTGTAACAAAAATAAGGGCTGCCGTGGAGAAGTTGGCTGGAAAAATCAGTCCGCAGACAACCAAAACAGGCAACATCAGATAAAGCAATACCTTGTTAAAATCTTTTAGTTCTTCTTCGCGCTTGGTCAACACCCTGGCCAGATAGACAGTGAGGGTAAGTTTGGCAAAATCGGAAGTCTCGAAACTCAGATGGAAAGGCAAAGGCAAAGCACGGCGGGCATCGTTCAGGTTCAGGCCGAACAAAAGGGTAAGCAACAGCAAGGGAACCGCGATATAAAAAAGGATTTGAAAAATTCGCGAGAAGTAAGTATACTTCAGCAAATGGGCAAGATACATAATCAGTAGTCCGGCAAGCAGAATAATTCCGTGTTTTATCATATAGTAAGCGACGTTGCCCCCATGGTATTTATAAGCCAGCGTTCCCGTTGAGCTATAAACAGCAAGAAAAGACAATACGGTCAAAATGAACACCACTGCCCAAATAACCCGGTCTCCTTTTACTTTTATTTCCCTGCTAAAAATTGTCATTGCTTTTTTAAATAAATTTACAATTCACTCACGGCAGCTTTAAACTGGTTACCACGGTCTTTATAGTCTTCAAACAAGTCGAAACTGGCACAAGCCGGAGAGAGCAAAACGGCATCACCTTTCTCAGCAAGATAATAGGAAGTGGCAACAGCTTCACGTGCCGAGCCGGTATCGACAATTGTCTCCACCAAGCCATCAAATGCTTTATGGATATGCCGGTTGTCCTGTCCAAGACAAACGATGGCTTTTACCTTTTCGGCCACCAATGGTTTGAGCAGGTCGTAGTCGTTTCCTTTGTCCACACCACCTACAATCCAAACAGTAGGCTTTTCCATATATTCGAGGGCATACCAGGCAGAATTGATGTTGGTTGCTTTGGAGTCGTTGATAAAAGTAATGCCATGGACACTGGCCACATATTCCAGCCTGTGGGCAATATTCTGAAAATCAGAAAGGCTCTGTTTGATGGTTTCGTTACGAATTTCCATCAGACGGGCGGTAACCCCCGAGGCCATGGAGTTGTAAACATTGTGCTTACCCTGTAATGCTAATTGTTCGAGTGTCATATCAAAACTGTTTTTGTCATTATTAATCCTTATCTTTTTGTTGGTTATCCCTGCTCCCGGAAACCGGTTGGCACTGTGTTCACCAAAGGGGACCGGAACAGCCTTTATCTTTCTTTTTTTTAATTCTCTCCGGATTACCGGATCATCGGCCCAGTAAACGAAATAGTCATTTGAAGTCTGGTTTTGAAGAATCCGGAATTTACTGTCCGTATATTTTTGGAAGTTATTGTCATACCGGTCGAGGTGGTCCGGTGTGATATTTAGCAAAATGGCGATATCTGCCCTGAAGCGGAACATTCCATCCAGCTGGAAACTACTGATTTCCAACACATAATAATCAAAATCCCGGGTAGCTACCTGCCAGGCAAAACTTTTTCCCACATTGCCGGCAAGCCCCACGTTCATACCGGCATTTTTAAGAATATGGTACGTCAATAAGGTAGTCGTGGTTTTCCCGTTGCTCCCGGTAATGCAGACCTTTTTGGCATGGGTAAATCCGGCAGCAAATTCAATTTCGGAAATTACCGGAGTCCCATTTTCATTCAACTGTTTTATCAGCGGTATTGTATCCGGGATTCCCGGGCTTTTCACCACTTTATCAGCAGCAAGGATTCGGACGAAATCATGGCCATTTTCCTCAAAACCTATTTCAAATTCCTTAAGAACGCGTCTGTATTTATCGCTTACTTTTCCTTTTTCAGAAACAAAAACCGGCAAGCCCTGCTTTTTAGCCAGCACAGCAGCTCCCGTCCCGCTTTCGCCGGCACCAAGAACAACTATTTCATTTTTTTGTTTCATATCTATAGATACCTATCTTATTTTCAGCGTAATAATAGTCGCCACAGCCAAGGCAATGCCCACAATAAAAAACCGCAATACAATTTTTGGCTCGGGGAAACCCAACTTTTGATAATGATGGTGCAGCGGTGCCATTTTGAAAATTCGCCTGCCTGTGCCATATCTTTTTCGGGTATATTTAAAGTATCCCACCTGCATAATCACAGAAAGGCTCTCGGCGAGGAAAATACCGCCAAAAACAGGAATCAGCAGCTCTTTACGGATGATGATGGCAAATACGGCAATAATCCCGCCGATGGCCAGGCTGCCCGTGTCGCCCATAAAGACCTGTGCAGGATAGGTGTTGTACCATAAAAACCCCACGGTGGCCCCCACAAAGGCACTGATATACACGGCCAGCTCACCCACATTGGGCAAATACATGATGTTCAGGTAGTCGGCAAAAATAATGTTACCCGATACCCAGGCCAGGATACCCAGGGTAGCCCCTATGATAGCCGATGTTCCTGCCGCCAGCCCATCCATGCCATCCGTCAGATTGGCTCCGTTTGAAACACCCGTAATGATTAAAATAACGATGGGGATAAAAACCAAAAAAGCCCATTTCTCATAACCCGGGCCCATCCATTTCAGCAATACGGCATAATCAAATTCATTGTTTTTCAAAAACGGAATGGTCGTTTTGGTAGAGTGTTTGTCCGTGATAGAATAGCGTGCCGAAGGCCCCGGGTTGTTGATAACCGAATAAACCTGAGATATATTCGGGAGTTGTTTTTCCCGTGTAACCACATTTTTGTTAAAATACATCACCAATCCCACCACCAAACCGAGAACTACTTGTCCCACAATCTTGTATTTTCCACTCAGCCCTGCTTTGTCTTTCCTGAAAACCTTGATGTAATCGTCTACAAAGCCCAGCAAGCCAAGCCAGATGGTGGTAAACAACATCAGAATAATGTAAACGTTGCCCAAATCGGCAAAAAGCAGTGCCGGGACCACTATGGAAGCCAGGATAATCAGCCCTCCCATGGTGGGCGTACCCTGTTTCTCCAGTTGGCCTTCAAGGCCGAGATCGCGCACCGTTTCCCCCACCTGTTTTTTATTCAGAAACCTGATCCAGTGCTCACCGAAAACCAAACTTATAAGCAAAGAAGTAATTAACGCCATGGCAGCCCTGAAAGAGAGATATTGAAACAGTCCGGCACCCGGAAAGGAATAGGCATCATGCAGATATTTAAACAGATAGTACAGCATAATTATCGGGTTTTAAATATTTCTGTTAAAACTTGCCTGTCGTCAAAGGGATGGCGTACCCCGTTGATTTCCTGATATTTCTCATGCCCTTTACCGGCCACAAGAACAATATCGCCGGTGTTGGCCAATGCAACAGCCGTTTTTATTGCTTCTCTGCGGTCGGGGATAATGAGCGTCGTATTCTTGTGGGCGGAATGAATACCGGCTTTCATATCCTGGAGAATGTCTTCCGGATTTTCGTTACGCGGGTTGTCAGAAGTAAGAATTACACGGTTGCTCAGAAGCGTTGCAATGGCAGCCATCTCGGGACGTTTTGTCTTGTCACGGTTGCCGCCGGCACCCACTACAGTAATCAGCTGTCCCGCACCGCCACCGATATCAAGAATGGTTTCCAGCACATTTTTCAAGGCATCCGGGGTGTGTGCATAATCCACAATACAGACAATACCATCGGGCGAACGAAGCACTTCAAAACGGCCTTCGGCACCACGCAAACTGCTGAGTTGCACCAATACCTCCTCTTTGTCCTGCTCCAGCAAAACCGCAGCAGCATATACTGCCAGCAAATTGGAGGCATTAAAAGACCCGACCATTGGAGAATAAAAATCCCTGTTGTCAAGGACCATCTGCAAACCCGAAAATTCATCTTCAACAAGCCGGCCCCGGAAATCGGCCATAGTTTTCAGGGCATAACTGTATTTCTTTGCCCGGGTGTTATTCAGCATGATGCCGGCATTCCGGTCATCAACGTTGACAAGGGCAAAAGCCTCCCGGGGCAGGTCATCAAAGAACTTTTTCTTCGCTGCGATATAAGCTTTAAACGTTTTGTGATAGTCCAGATGGTCGTGGGTAATGTTGGTAAACAAAGCACCGGCAAAGTGCAGGCCTGCAATACGCTCCTGCACAATGGCATGTGAGCTGACTTCCATAAAGGCATAACCGCATCCGGCATCCACCATTTCCCTGAGTATATGGTTGATACTCAGCGCATCGGGCGTGGTATGGGTAGATTTTATCTCTTTATGGTTTACCTTGTTTACAATGGTCGACAACAAACCCGCTTCATAGCCAAGGCCCGTAAACAGCTGGTGCAGCAAGGTTACAATGGTCGTTTTTCCGTTGGTTCCGGTTACGCCCACAAGTTTCAGCTTTTCGGAAGGGCGGCCATAGAAATTGGATGCCATTTGCCCAAGTGCAAAAGCTGAATTTTTCACCTTGGCCCATACAACCTTTTCATCGGTTTTTTGTGGCATATTTTCACAAACCACGGCTACAGCACCACGGCCTACGGCAGCATCAATAAAACGATGGCCATCTACGAGGGTTCCCGGCACAGCTACAAACACATCGCCGGGTTGCACCTTTCGCGAGTCAAAAACCACATTGGAGATGGCAACATCATCTTTTCCAATGAGTTTCTCAATGCCCGTATCCGCTAATATGTCATATAACTTTTTCAAATGGTCCAGTTTAAAGGTTCGTAAGCCTGATGATTATTTTTTGTCCTTTACGCAGTGGCATTCCGGGCTTTAGCGACTGGCTATATACCACTCCCCTGCCCTGTACATCGGTTGCAATTCCCATATTTTCCAGGAGATAAACAGCATCTTTGGCGGTCATCCCTTTCACGTTAGGGACTAAATTTTTAGCGAATGTTTTGGAATAAAAAACCACTTTGCCTTTTTTGTCGCCGGTAACAGTCCATGTTTCTGCTAAAGGCCCTCCGGATGTTTTCACACCAAAGTCTTTATAAATTTTTTTCAGATCGGGATACCAGGTGGCGTTAACCGCGAGGGGAACCGTATTGTTTTCTGCAATTTGTTGGGGTTTTACGTGCAATGCCAGCGAAGTGGCATACACCTTATCGGCAATTTCTTTAAAGACAGGGGCCGCCACACCGCTACCATAATATCCTTGTTTTGGCTTGTTTATCACCACAATACAGGAATATTGCGGATCGTCTGCCGGAAAATAACCGACAAATGAAGCGTTGTAAGCACCCGGGATATATTTTCCACCGACAGAAATTTTGGCTGTGCCCGTTTTTCCGGCAATTTGAAAATGTTTATTTTTCAGGTTTTGGGCTGTACCCTGCAAAACCACGCCCACAAGCAGGCTTTGGACTTTTTGGATAACGGAAAGAGGGGCAATTTGCGGATTTCGCACCTGAACACCAAATTTTTTCACTATCTGTCCGCCATTGACAACGGCTGTAACAAACCGTGGTTTTACCTCTACCCCATTGTTGGCCACGGCATTATAAAAGGTCAACAGTTGCAATGGCGTAATCTCCAGTCCATATCCCACCGACATCCAGGGCAAAGAAGTACGGTACCAGTATTTTTTATTTTTCGGGCTTTTAATATTTGGGGCTGCTTCGCCGGCAATTTTCAGCCCCAGCGGCTTGTTTAAATCCATGGCATACAGATGGGCAATAAATTTTAAAGGATTGTCTTTGTATGCTTTCTGTATCACTTTGGATATCCCCACATTGGAGGAGTGCTCAAAAGCCTGGCGGATGGTAATCATGCCGTTGCCAATGACATGTGCATCGTGCAATGTCCGCCCGTAATAAACAACATAGCCTTTCTTAACAGAAACCGTATCGCTTAACTTAAATTTATGGTCTTCCAGCCCCGAAATAACCGAAGCCAGCTTAAAGGTGGATCCGGGTTCGTATTTCTCACCGATAGCCATATTGTAACTTTCGCTGTAAAATCCCGATTTTTTATCGTAACGCAGGTTGGCGATGGCTTTGATGTCGCCTGTTTTCACCTGCATAAGCACGGCACATCCCATTTCCGCCTCATGGTTTATCATCTGTTTCAGCAAAGCATTCTCTGCCACATCCTGCAGGTTCATGTCCAGCGTAGTAACAATATCCTTTCCGTTTTGGGGCATTATCTCATTGTCATCGTGAATGGGTATCCACTGGTTTCCATTGATTTTGCGCCGGATTTGTTTACCGTCAATACCGGTAAGCACATGGGAATAGGCCCCTTCAAGGCCTACGTACAGATGTTCTTTTTTATTTTCGTAACCGATGGTACGGGCCGCAAGCTGGCCGAAAGGCAACCGCCGTGTGGTCTTTTGGATAACAATCAATCCGCCGCGATTTTTTCCCCTGCGGAAAATAGGAAAAGTGCGTAACTGTTTCAGCTGTACGTAGCTCACCCTGCGATGAATCAGCAGGTACCTGTTTTTTTTCGCACGGGCATGTTTCAGGATTCTTTCGTAATACGCAGCCGAACGTTCTGGGAAAATCGAAGCCAATTGTAGGGAAAGCGAGTCTACCTTGCTGTTGAATAATTCGTTGGAGATGTGGTTGTTGGCCACATCCATTCGTATTTCGAATTCGGGAACAGAAGTGGCCAGCAGGTTATCGCGTGCCGAGAGGATGTTGCCGCGGTCGGCTTTCAGGCTGAAGACTTTGATTTCCTGTTTTTGTGCTTTGGCCAATAATGCAGGGCCTTCTTTGTATCGGATATAAAACATTTTTCCGATAATCATGAGGGCAAAAACCAACATCCCAAAATAGACGAGGTAAACACGGGACAATATGACTTTCTTGCTATTTGGCAAAACCACCTCCCTGCTTTTGATATATGACTATTGTTTTCAACGGTTCATTGGTTTCTTTTATACCGATGCTTTCCAATCGTTTCTCCAGTTGCGATTGTTTGCTAATGGTCATCAGGTCAGATTTTATGGAGATATACTCATACCGCAAGGCTTTAATCTGCCGTTCTGTTTTGGTAATTTCCCTGACTTTACTTTCCAGCACATAATCGTTGGTGATATAAACAAACGCAAGTCCGGCAAGGAAAAGCAGATAAGGGAAAATCCGGCGTGTCCTCTCCGTTTCGAGAATGGCGCCCCCCAAAACATCCTGTGTGGCGCGGCCAAAAGTGCCCACACCATCAGAACGCCCTGCATCGTTCCCCATCAACTCCTTTTTGCGTTTATTCGTTTTCATTATTCAGCAATTTTTTCAGCAATCCGCAACCTTGCCGAGCGGGCACGGCTGTTCTGTGCTATCTCTTTTTCGTCGGGCACAATGGCTTTGTTCACTACCGGTTTGAAATCGACCAGGTTATTCCCGAAAAAGTCTTTTTGGACCTTTCCTTCAAAATTTCCGGTTTTAATAAAATTTTTCACCAGCCGGTCTTCCAGCGAATGGTAAGAGATAACTACCAGACGGCCACCGGGTTTGAGCACATCTGCCGTTTGTTCCAAAAAGGCTTTCAACACTTCCAGTTCCTGGTTCACTTCAATACGGATGGCCTGAAAAAGCATGGCCAGCATTTTGTTTTTCCGCGTAGGCGGGATACATTTCCCTACAGCTGCTTCTAACTCAAAAGTGGTTTCAAAAGCTTTCGTTTTTCGCTTTTCGCAAATGAGCTTTGCCATGCAACGACTGTTTCTAATTTCACCATACAAGCGAAATATTTCGTTTAATTCATCTTCGGAATAGGTATTGACCACATCGGCAGCCGACAGGTTTTGATGTTTTCCCATACGCATGTCCAACGGACCATCAAAACGGGTAGAAAAACCGCGTTTTGCTTCATCAAACTGGTGCGAGCTGACACCGAGGTCGGCAAGAATGCCATCTACGGGCAGCCTATCATACAAGCGCAGAAAATTTTTCAGGTAACGAAAATTCTGGTTGACAAAAATCAGCCGCTCATCGTCGGGTTTGTTGGCTTCAGCCTCCGCATCCTGGTCAAAAGCCACCAGGTGCCCTTGGGCACCAAGCTTACTCAAGATGAGCCGTGCATGGCCACCGCCGCCGAAAGTAGCATCTACATAAACCCCATCGGGACGAATGTTCAGGCCATCAATACTTTTGTGCAGTAATACCGGATTGTGATACATATTTTATTCAGTTTCGAACTCACCCATAACCTCTTCAGCCAAATTGGCAAAGTCATCCGGGTCATAATCCACAGCTTTTTCATAGGCCGCTTTGTCCCAGATCTCAATTCGGTTTACGACTGATGTGAGCACGATCTGCTTAGCAATTCCGCCATAGTTTAGCAAGTCTTTCGGGAGAAGTAACCTGCCACTACCATCTAGCCCGACCGGTTTGACGCCAGCCATAAACTTGGTAACAAAATCCGCATTCTTTTTCTTAAACATGTTCAGCTTCCCCACCATGGCCGTTTCTGCCATCCACTGGTCAGCAGGAAAAAGTTCAAGACATTTTTTAAAAATGCTCCGTTTTACCACGAACCCATTCTTCACCGCATCCCCCATCTGGGTTTTGTAAGCCACTGGAAACATGAATCTTCCCTTGGCATCGACTTTGGCTTCGTAGGTTCCTAAAATATTGAGCATGAAATGCAGTTTTATGGCGTAAATATACTAACTATTTACCACATTTTAACATTATTTACCACATTTTACCACAATGTTAAAAAAAAGTTACGTTTTGCAAAATATTTCTCTTTTACAGAAACTGCAAATAACTGTTTTTAAGTAAGTTAGTTTTTGGGTAAAAAATGCCGGAAACTTATTAACAAGCCGAAATCCGTGATATTGTTAATAACGCGCATAAGGAAGTTTGTCGTCCGAAGTTTTCAGGCTGCAAGCCGGAAAAAGCCTGATTATGGCCCGGGAAAATACCCCCATGCCGCATAAAATTACAACGAATCGAGAATGGGTTTGTAATGGCGAACGATGGAGTCAAAGGCGGCCATGTATTGCGGTGCCACGGGTTTTGCCGAAGGTGATTTTACGGTCAACGGATTGATGGGCGTTCCGTACTTAAAAATCCTAAAATCAAGATGGGGGCCGGTGGCAAGGCCCGTATGGCCCACATAGCCGATAAGCTGTCCCTGCTTGACGTGTACACCTGTCCGGATGCCGCGTGCAAAAGCCCGGAGATGGGCATACTGGGTTACGTACACACTGTTGTGGCGGATTTTCAGATAGTTGCCGGCGCCGTTACGCTGATACCCCCTTTTTATGATTACCCCATCGCCCAGCGAATGTACCGGTGTGCCCTCGGCAGCAGCATAATCCACGCCGTGGTGCGGACGATAGATTTTCAGGATGGGATGCCAGCGGTGGTTGGAAAAACGGGAGCTTATGCGCCGGTATTTTAAGGGTGCTTTCAAAAAAGTACGCTCCAGGCTTTTGCCGTTCTCATCGAAATAATTGCCCCTGCCGTTTTGTTCAAAATAAAAAGCATAATGCGGCCCTTCTTTGGTGATAAAATCAGAGGCTTTAACTTTTCCCAGTCCCACATAGTTGCCGTCCACATAAATTTTTTGGTAAACCGCTTCGTACCGGTCGCCTTTTCGCAGTTCGAAGAAGTCGATGGTCCAGGCATAGATATCGGAAAGCTGAATAGCGAGGTTGGGATCGTCATGGCCTGCAAGCATGGCATTCCACAAGGAACTTTTGATGGTCCCTTTGGTTATTACCTGCTTATGGACAATCGGCTTCTTTCCCAGCATGGCATAAACGGAATCGTGCAGGTGATAAAGTACATAATTGGAAGGAGAAATTTCATAGGCAAACCACACAGGGGTTTCCAGCGAATCTTTTTTACAGATAAACGCATAGCTGTGGCCTTTACGAATTTGCCGGACATCGAATACTTTTTTTGTATGGCGTGCAATATAATCGATGGTGGCATAGCTAACCTTTTGTTTTAAAAGAATATCGGACAAAAACTGGTTGCGTTTTACCGTCCCCTTTTTTACCTGTAGACTGTCTATGTTAATACCGTAAATAATGTTGGCTATGGCCTTGTGCATGGCTTTATGGGCCACCGGTACCGATAGTTTTTGATGTTGTTCACCGGTCTGATGACAAGAAGATATGGCCAGGGAAAACACCAAAAGGAGTGAAATAACAATATACGGAAGCTGGTTTCTGTTCATGTCCTTCTACTATTTAAAAGATGTGCAAAATTAGGATTATTGCTGTATTTTGGTTTAAGATTTGGCTGTGAACAAAGAAAAATAATGAAGACGAGATAATACCATGTTCCTTTTTGTTGAAGTTGTATAAAGTTTAAAATAAAGCCCAATTATAAGGACCTGTAAACCGGCAAGTAAGCCTTATCTTGAACTCAGGATAACAGATAAAGCATAAAAGCATCTTCCATGGCAGTTTCTTTTAACGGTTCAAAACGGCCGGAAGCACCACCATGCCCAAAATCCATGTTGGTCCAAAGCAGCAAAAGGTGGTCATCGGTTTTCATATCGCGCAGTTTGGCTACCCATTTGGCCGGTTCCCAGTATTGCACCTGGCTGTCGTGCAGGCCGGTGGTTACCAGCATGGCCGGATAATCTTGTGCTTTTACATTATCGTAAGGGGAGTAGGAAAGCATGTAGTCATAATATTTCTTGTCGTTGGGATTTCCCCATTCGTCATACTCTTCGGTGGTAAGCGGGATGTCCTCATCGAGCATGGTCGTAACCACATCTACAAAGGGGACGGCAGCCACAACGCCTTTGAAAAGTTCAGGTGCATAGTTGACAACTGCACCCATAAGCAACCCGCCGGCACTGCCCCCCATGGCAAACAATTTCCCGGGAGTGGTATATTTTGCGGCGATCAGCTGTTTTGCACAGTCAATAAAATCGAAAAAGGTATTTTTCTTTTTGAGCAGTTTTCCATCCTCATACCAGAAACGGCCCATCTCTTCCCCGCCACGGATGTGGGCAACGGCAAATGCAAAACCACGGTCGAGGAGGCTGAGGCGCGAAGACCGGAAGGACGATTCCATGCTGTAGCCGTACGAACCGTAGGCATATAGCAGCAATGGTTGCATTCCATTTTTGCGGAAGCTCTTTTTGTAAACGATACTTACCGGCACTTTCACATTGTCGCGGGCTTCCACATAAATTCTTTCGGTAACATAGGCTTCCGGATCATATCCCCCGACGACTTTCTGCCGTTTTCTTAACGCCTGCCTGCCTGTATGCATGTTAAAATCGTAAATGGTGTTTGGCGTTTTCAACGAAGTAAAACCGTAACGCAAAATGTCCGTATGGTAAGCGTAATTATCATCAAAATAGACAGCATAATCCGGTTCGTCAAATTGCAGATAATGGTCGGCACCCTCTTTCACATTAAATACACGAAACCGAAGCAGGCCGTTTTTTCGTTCTGCCACAACAAAAAAGTCATCAAATACTTCCACCTCCTCAAGCAGTACATCTTTTCGGTTGGGGACAACTTCTTTCCAGTTTTCCATGCCCGTTTTGTCGAGTGGTGTTTTCATCAGCCTGAAATTATTGGCTTTGTAGTTGGTACGGATCAGAAAGCGGTTGCCCTGATGGGCTATTTCGTACTCCACCTTTTTCATGCGGGGGGAAAATACACTGAATTTTCCCGTTGGCTTATCAGCATCCAATAATTGATATTCTGTTGACAGTGTTGATTCAGCGTTTATTACAACAAACCTCCCCGATTTGCTTTTGTAAACGCCGGTATCAAAGGAAGCATCTTTTTCGTGAAAGATAAGCCGGTCGTTTTTTACAGGTTCACCTAAAATGTGGCGGAAAATCTTATAGGGCCTGAGGGCTTCGTCTTTTACAGAATAGAAGATGGTTTTGTTATCGTTGCCCCAGGCAATATCTCCCGAAGTGTTGGGAATTTTGTCGGAACAGGTCTTTCCGGTTTTCAGGTTTTTAAAATAGAGGGTATATTGGCGTCGGCTGACCGTATCAAGGCCATAGGCAATGATGTTGTTGTCGGGACTGACTTCCCAGTTGTTGATATCGAAGAAGCGATGGCCTTTCGCCATTTTATTGCCATCGAGCATAACCTCCTCCTGTGCATTGTCCGTAACTTTTTTACGGCAATAAACCGGGTACTCTTTCCCATTTTCGTAACGGGTATAGTAAGAATAACCATTTACGGTATAAGGAACAGAGCTGTCTTTTTGCGGGATGCGCCTAACCATTTCGTCGAAAAGCGTCTTTTGCAGCGTTTTGGTGGGCTTGTTGAAAACGGCTTCGGTATAGTCATTTTCTGCCTTTAAGTAGGCCATGACTTCCGGGTTTTCCCGTTCATTAAGCCAGTAATAATTGTCTGTGCGGACATGGCCATGTTTTTTTAACCTTTTGGGGATTTTTTTTGCTTTTGGCGGAAGTATTTTCTGGTTTTTTGTTTGCATTTACGACAACTATAAAATTATACAACTGAACAACAATGAATTAAATCATATCTGTTTTCAAAATTTATTTTTGCAAAGAACGGCAAAAGCAGTGATTAAAAAAAAACCGGCACAATTCTCTGTGCCGGTTTTGATATATGGAACCTGGTCGTGCCAGGGATAACATTTTAATATCGGACAATATGGAAGCTGGATACGGCGGCATCCACATTCAGGTGGATTTTGTTTTTGGCAGTATCATAATTTTCTGTCTGGTAGTGCCCGTTGCTTGTTTTTTTGAATCCGGATAACTGTTTTCCGGACAAGACGGCTGTGATGTCCAGGTCGCAGCCTGCATCTTCGGGGACGCGCAGTGTGATAGAAGAAGCGCCGGCATCAATATTTATTTTTACATCAGGGTATTTATCGCCCACGGTCATCTTGAATAACCCGGCACCCCCATCCAGGTTGATTTTTCTTATCTTAAATGCCTGCAAATCGTAATTGATGGCACTGGCCCCGGCATCCAGGTCAATATCCCACACCGGGTGCGTATTCATCCGGATAGTAACTACCTTGTGGTTGTTGTTATGAAAAACATGTTCCTCTCTTTCGGTTATCTTAACCACTGCATTATGTTTGTTTCGGCGTACCAGATATTCGTAATGTCCTGTGTGCCTTCCTTCCTGGGAGAAAGAGAGCAGGTCGGCAGTGGAATCGTCAACGACAAATTTTCCTGCGGCGGCATCCAAATGGAGGCTGGCATTTTCGATGGAATCAGCAAAAGGAATGGTGAAATCCTGCCGGCTGTTTGTCAGCGTATTGTCATCATTGTCAAACTGTTTGTTGATGATAAATTCAAAATTATTGAATCGCCCTTGTCCCGAATAGTCCAGCACAAACCAGGTAGCCCCGCCCAAAAGGATGACCAGAACGCCTATTTTTATGTTTTCACGGATGGGGAGTACCGAAAGGCCCCAGAGGATAAAGAGCAGCGGCCACAGGCGTATGATATTCATCCAGTCAAAATCAATCCATCCTGTGTTGCGGGCAACCAGCAGGGTGCCAATGATAATAAGGCTCATGCCCCAAAAAACGTTTTTAAATTTCATTGTTGTCTATTTTTAGATTTTAAAATATTCGGATCAATAATAAAAAAGCCACCGAAGATGAGCAGTACCGGCCAGAAATTGCCCAAATTGACCCAGGGCATCATGCGGTTAATGAGAAAAAGAACGCCCATGGCGATAAGGATTATCCCGGCAATAAGGCTGGTATTGGAAGGTGTGCTTTTTTTTGTGGGCGTTTGCCGGGATTTGTCAGAGAGGTCATCCGGCTGTTTGTCAGGCCCCTGGTTTGCCGGCCCCTGATTCGATGTTGTCCCGTTGTTGTATTGAAAGGATATTTTTTGGGGAGGGATTACAATCCACATGACGATGTAGGCAATAAGCCCGCCGCCACCAAAAAGGACCAACAACACGAACAGGAGCCTGAATACAACTACATCGATGTCGAAATATTCTGCCAGCCCTCCTGCTACGCCGCCTATTACTTTGTCCTGAACTGTCCGATACAATTTTTTTGTCTGTGCCATTTTATTATTTGTTTTAATTTTTCAGCAAAAATAGGATGGCACGGTACGCTGTGAAACAAAAATTCGGTCATTGGCAGCTTTTTGTCGGTAAACGGCCCGTGAATCTTTGTTTGCAGTTTGTTAATGGATAATTCCAGTTTTTGATTTTAGAATTATGATTTTAGAAATTAGATTTAGGAATAAGCCTGTCTTGTAAAGTAAAAAAAATTCAGAACAATTCACAAAAAAGAGGTCATCCAAAAAGAAAGGTTCGCACAAGGGACGTTAAAATAAAACGCAAAATACGCAAAACCCAAACTATTGAGAGTAAGTATTTTGCGTACTTTGCGACTTCTTAGCGGCTTTTGCGTGAACCAATAAAAGCAACCTTTTTAAATAATGGTAAGCCTTTTATAATTACAGGCTGTCAATAATTTTGTTTAGCGTGGCACTGGGGCGCATGGCCTTTTCTGCCAGTTGATCATCGGGCAGGTAATAACCGCCAATATCAGTGGGCTTGCCTTCGGAAGCCATAATCTCATGGACAATTGTTTTTTCGTTCTCTGTCAATTGTTTGGCAACATCGGCAAACTGTGTTTTAAGCTCCTGGTCTTCGTCCTGTTCTGCCAGAGCAACAGCCCAATATTGTGCCAGAAAGTAATGGCTGCCCCGGTTGTCCAGTTCACCTGCTTTACGCGAAGGGGATTTTTCATTCTCCAGATAAACTTCCACAGCTTTGTCCAGTGCTTTGGAGAGCACTTTCAGCCGGTTGTCGTTATACTTATTGCCCATAAATTCGAGCGAGACCATCAGGGCTAAAAATTCGCCCAAAGAATCCCATCTTAAATGTCCTTCGTTTAGAAATTGCTGCACGTGTTTGGGCGCAGAGCCACCGGCACCTGTTTCAAACAAGCCGCCACCGGCAAGCAAAGGAACGATAGATAACATGCGGGCACTGGTCCCCAGTTCAAGGATAGGGAAAAGGTCGGTCAGGTAATCCCTTATGGCATTGCCCGAAACAGAAATGACGTTGTTGCCTTTCCTCACCTCTTTCAGGGTAAACCGCATGGCCTCATCCGGTGGCATAATACGGATGTCCAGTCCGTTCAGGTCGTAGTCTTTCAGGTATGTTTCTACCTTTTTAATGATTTGCGCATCGTGGGCCCTGTTTTTGTCCAACCAGAAAATAGTCGGATAACCGGTTGCCTTTGCACGGTTAACAGCCAATTTAACCCAGTCTTTTATGGGAATGTCTTTTGCCCTCGACATTCTCCAAACATCGCCTTTTTCCACTTTGTGCTCCATCAGCACTTTCCCGTTACCATCGATCACCCTGACGGTACCGCTGGCTGGAATTTCAAAAGTGGTGGGATGCGATCCGTACTCTTCGGCTTTCTGGGCCATAAGCCCCACGTTGGATGCGCTCCCCATGGTGGTGGGATCAAACTGGCCGTTGGCTTTGCAGTCGTCCATCACCACCTGATAAAAGGTGGAATAACATCTGTCCGGAATCACGGCTTTGGTTTCGTGCAGCTGACCGTCAGGCCCCCACATTTTTCCACCATCCCGGATAATGACAGGCATTGAAGCATCGATAATGACTTTGTTGGGTGCATGCAGGTTGGTGATACCATTGGCAGAATCCACCATGGCCACATCGGGTTTTTCTTTAAAAGTCTCCTGAATGGCCTCATTAATCTCATTTTGTTTTTCGATGGGGAGTTTTTCCATTTTTTTATAGAGGTCGCCCAGCCCGAAATTGGGGTTAAACCCGATGGCGTTAAGCTCTTCGGCATATTTTTCAAATACCTCTTTAAAAAACACATCCACGGCATGGCCAAACAAAACGGGGTCGGAAACTTTCATCATGGTGGCTTTCAGGTGAACCGAAAAAAGGATGTTTTGCTTTTTGGCCTCTTCAATTTGTTCGGCATAAAAAGCCCTTAACGCTTTTGTGTTCATAAAAGTACCATCCAGCACTTCGCCATCTTTCGATTCAAGACCGTCTTTCAGGACGATGGTATTTCCATCGGGCTCAACCAGCTCAATTGTGAACGGAACGCCTTTCTCGGTAACAACCGATTTCTCATTACCATAAAAGTCATCGGCTTCCATGTGGGCCACGTGGGTTTTGCAATCGCTGTGATAAGGTTTCATCAGTTTGTGCGGATGCTTTTGCGCATTTTTCTTTACCGAATCAGCTGCCCTACGGTCGGAGTTGCCCTGGCGCAATACCGGGTTTACGGCACTTCCCAGCACCTTAGAATAGCGGTCAGCAAGTTTGCGTTCTTCTTCCGTTTCGGGTTCTTCCGGATAATCCGGGACGGCATAGCCTTTGTTTTGCAGTTCTTTAATGGCATCTTTCAGCTGGGGTACCGAAGCACTGATATTTGGAAGTTTGATGACGTTGGCATCCGGTTGGAGAACCAGTTCGCCCAGCAGGGCAAGGGCATCTTCAATTTTTTGGCCTTCTTTGAGATAATCGGGAAAATTTGCCAGTATCCTGCCGGCCAGTGAAATGTTGCTGGTTGCAATCTCTACACCCGAGGACTTAGTAAAGGCCCTGGCGATGGGCAAAAACGAGTAACTGGCCAGTGCCGGGGCTTCATCCACCTTTGTCCAGTTAATTTTTAATGAATTATCTTTCATTGTATTTTTATTAAAGGTTAAAATTATGTTCGATAAACAGCGATATAATCACAGAATTATTCCACTTGCAAAAGTGCAGGAAAATCTCGAATTAACAATGTTTTTTTGTTATTCATATTGTTTCTTAACTTTTTAAAAACAACAGCGTTTACTGTTTTTTGCCTATGGCCAAATCGGCAACCTGCATACCTTTTAAGAGAAAAATCTATGCCAGACAAAGATAATGTTAATTAAATAACAATTTCCGGGAGAGATGTAATTTAGAAAACGTAAAAATATAGGGCTTAACTAAATATGACGTCAATATGCAAGGGAATTTTATCGTACTTTTGGAGCAGGTAAGATACATCCAAAGTGAAAAAATAACGGTTGTACCTTTAAAAAAACTTTAGTTCCTTAACATCAGCATTGGCTGAATTAAAATTTAAAAATTTATGGCAACTTTAAAAGAAAAATTAAAAGAAAAAATTGATGCCCACAGACCACGGACTACACGTTTGCTGAAGGAGTTTGGCGATGTGAAAGTGGGTGAAGTTAACATTTCTCAGACCATTAATGGTATGCGGGGAGTTAAAGGGCTGACAACTGACATTTCGTATCTTGACCCTATGGAGGGTATTCGTTTCCGTGGAAAAACTATTCCCGAAGTGATGGCCATTATTCCCAAACCCGAAGGAAAAGATTATCCTTATGTTGAAGCTTTCTGGTATTATCTGCTTACCGGCGATGTGCCGACAGTGGAAGAAACGCTGGAAATTGTGGCAGAGTTCAAAGAAAGAAGAAATGTTCCGCAGTATGTTTTTGATGTGTTGAGGGCCATGCCTCGCGATACCCATCCCATGACTATGTTCTCAGCAGCTGTTTTGGCTATGCAACGCGAATCCAAATTTGCCAAATTCTATGCCGAAGGATTTAACAAAATGACAGCATGGGAACCCATGTACGAAGATGCTACCGATATTATCGCCCGTCTTCCCGTGATTGCTGCTTACATCTACCGCATGAAATATAAGGGAGATGTCCACATTGCCCCGGATCCTGATCTGGACATGGGTGGCAACTTTGCCCACATGATGGGATTGCCTGAGCCATACGACGATGTGGCCCGTATGTATTTCATTATTCACTCCGACCATGAGTCGGGCAACGTATCGGCGCATACTACCCACCTGGTGGCTTCTGCCCTTTCGGATGCCTATTATTCACTTTCTGCCGGTCTTGGCGGACTGGCCGGCCCCTTGCATGGCCTTGCCAATCAGGAAGTATTGAAATGGATTCAGGACGTGATGGCCAAAATGGGCGGCGAGCTTCCTTCAGAAGAAGAAATGAAAAAATTTGTTTGGGAAACACTGAACAGCGGACAGGTGATCCCCGGATACGGCCATGCCGTTTTGCGTAAAACAGACCCGCGTTATATGTCGCAACGTGAATTCTGTCTGAAACATTTGCCCGATGACCCGATCTTTGCTTTTGTTTCACGTCTGTACGATGTGGTTCCCGATATTTTAAGGGAACATGGCAAAGCCAAGAACCCGTGGCCAAATGTGGATGCCCAGTCTGGCGTTATCCAATGGCATTATGGCCTGCGTGAGTATGACTTCTATACTGTTCTGTTTGGTGTAGGCAGGGCCATGGGCGTTCTGGCCAACATTACCTGGGACAGGGCTTTGGGTTATGCTATTGAAAGGCCGAAATCGCTGACTACCGATATGCTGGAAAAAATTGCCGGTATCAAATAGTTTGTCGATAAACCAATATTCCAAGTTAAAGCCCTGCTATCTGTAGGGCTTTAACTTTTACACAATACTCGTTCAAGTGTCCACTTGGACGACCTATTGAATATAAGCGTCCGCTTAGACGACTCGTTGAATAATTCCCTACTACAGGACAGCTGTTGTAACTTATTTTGAAAACACATCCAATTTAGCCTAAAATAAACGGCACATGGTAAGACAAAAAGAAATTATCCTTCCGCCTTTCCCCAAAGGGTTTCATTTAATTGACAACCTGATACTTGATGCGTTGGGAGAACTTCCCGGAACAGGCTTGCTCAATCTTTTCCTGAAACACACTTCGGCAGCGTTGATGCTCAACGAAAATGCCGACCCCGATGTGCGTACAGATTTAGATGCATTGTTTAACAAAATTGCACCCGAAGGAGCCCCTTTTTACACCCATGTGCTGGAGGGCGTTGACGACATGCCTGCCCATTTTAAGTCGGCTTTACTGGGAACTTCGCTGACTATTCCCATAACGCATTACCGGCTCAATACCGGCACCTGGCAGGGCATCTATCTTTGTGAGTTCCGGCGGCATGGCGGGCACAGGAAGCTGGTATTAACGGTTTATTCCTAATATCATGGAGAAGTAAACGAAACATCCCAAAATACACATGAAAACAGTCTTGCTATCTATCTTGTTGCTTTCCGTTGCGGTTGTTGCCATGGCCATAACTATTTTGGTAAAAAAAGATGGTAAATTCCCTGAATCAAAAATAGGGCATAACAAAGAAATCAGAAAAAAAGGCATTGAATGTGCTTTTACCCAGGATTACAAGTCGCAGAAACAGCCGAAGGGCTGGAACCGTCCGAATTAATCAGGCTGGTTGTCTTTTTGGCTACCCTTTTGTGGTAAAAGTGGTAAAATTTAAACCACTAAGTACCACAAATGTTTTATTACCAGCGAATTATACGAATTTTTATTTTTCTCTCGCCTGCGAATAAATTCACAGGCTACGATTTGAGCCGTCCCGCCTCTGGCGGACTAAGGAGGTGGCAGTCCCGGTTGTAGCGTCCCTTTCGCCCCCTAGTCCTTTGTGCCCCCCTTAGTGAAACCCCTTAGTGCTCCTTCGTGGTAAAAGGTAAACCACTAAGTACCACAAAGGATATTCACCAAGTCCCACCAAGGTTTTATTACCAGCGAATTATACGAATTTTTGTTTTTTCCCCGTCCCTTCATCCCTTCATCCCTTCGTCCCTTTGTCTCTTCTTCGTCCCTTTCGCCCCCTAGTCCTTTGTGTCCCTTCGTGAAACCCCTTTGCGCCCCTTCGTGGTAAAAGGTAAACCACCAAGTGCCACCAAGGTTTTTACCAACGAATTACACGAATTTTTGTTTTTTCCCCCCGTCCCTCAGTCTCTTCGTCCCCTCACCTTTTCACCCTCTCACCCCCTCGCCCTCTCGCCCCTTCGTGGTTAATCCCCTTCGCATCCTTTGTCATGAGAAACGTTAAGCGTGTGCCTGTTATCCCGGTTACAAAAAGAAATCCCTGTGTTATTTTTAACAAAAGATTATCGTTTTGTTCAATTTATATTTATTATAGATTTTGAACCCGTGCATTAAGACGGCCGAAAATTGGTACCTTTGCCTGCTTTTTAGAAATTATAAAAACATAAATATATGGACAAACTACTGCTACTTGGTGATGAGGCAATTGCCCAGGGTGCCATAGATGCCGGTATATCCGGCGTTTTTGCTTATCCCGGAACGCCTTCCACCGAAATTACCGAATATATTCAGGCCTCCAAAGAGGCCAAAGAGAGGCACATCGCTTCCCATTGGTCTGCCAATGAGAAAACGGCTATGGAAACTTCCATTGGCATGTCGTATGCCGGCAAACGCGCCCTGGTTTGTATGAAACATGTGGGGCTGAACGTGGCGGCTGATGCTTTTATCAATTCGGCCATTACCGGGGCGCATGGCGGGCTGGTGGTCGTCTCTGCCGATGACCCTTCCATGCACTCTTCGCAAAATGAACAGGACTCCCGTTTTTATGGGAAATTTGCACAAATCCCCATTCTGGAACCCGCCAACCAGCAGGAGACTTACGACATGACCAAATATGCTTTTGAACTGTCTGAGAAATACGGCACACCGGTCTTGTTTCGTATTACTACCCGCCTGTCGCATTCCCGGTCGGGAGTGCAGCGTGGAGACCTCCGTCAGCAAAACGAATTAAGCCTTCCCTCCAACCTGAAACAGTTTATATTGCTGCCCTCTATTGCCAAAAAACAATACAATGCTTTGTTGGGAAAACAACTTGCTTTTCAGGAAGAAAGTGAAACTTCCGGCTACAATAAACTGATACCCGGAAAAGATAAAAGTATGGGCATTGTGGCCTGTGGAATTGCCTACAACTATCTTCTGGAAAATTACCAGGGGGGAGAAATCCCTTACCCTGTCCTGAAAATTGGTCAGTACCCTGTTTCGCGTAAGCTGGTACGTGAATTTTACGACCAGGTCGGTTCCATTCTTATGCTCGAAGAAGGCTATCCTATCCTCGAAGAGCTTTTCCGTGGCATTATGGACGAGGGAAAACCTGTAAAAGGGCGCATGGATGGTACTATCCCTCGTGCCGGTGAGTTAAATCCCAATATTGTGGGAAAAGCACTCGGAATGGAAATTGCCGAAGGCTATCCCATCCCGTCAGTGTTGAAAGGCCGCCCGCCATTGCTCTGTGACGGATGTCCGCACTGGGACTCTTTCGGTGCTTTAAACGAAGCCATGAAAGAGTATGGCCCCGGACGTGTCCTCGCCGACATTGGCTGCTACACTTTAAGTGCGTTAAAACCATTGGAATCCATTAACAGTTGCGTAGATATGGGGGCTTCCATCACCATGGCGGTAGGTACTGCCGAAGCCGGGCTTGTTCCGTCCGTGGCTGTCATCGGCGATTCCACCTTTACCCATTCGGGCATGACCGGCCTGCTGGATGCCGTAAACAGGAAAGTACCCATTACTGTGGTGGTACTCGATAACAGCACAACCGGCATGACCGGCGGACAGGACTCGGCAGGCTTTGGCAAGCTCGAAAATATTATCAGGGGTATCGGGGTAGAAGAAGAGCATATCCGCATCATTAAACCTTTGCGGCGGTTACACGACGAAAATGTGAAAGTTTTTAAAGAAGAACTGGCCTACCAGGGCGTTTCGGTCATTATTCCGCGGCGTGAGTGTGTGCAAACACTGGCACGCCGAATGAAGCTGAAACATGCCAAAAAGAAAGTGGCCAAAGAAAACACAGCACAGTAAAAAGACACTAAAATGAAAAAAGATATTATTTTGGGTGGTGTCGGGGGACAGGGAATCCTGACCATTGCCACCGTCATTGGAATGGCAGCCCTTTCGGAAGGGCTGCAACTGAAACAATCAGAGGTACATGGCATGAGCCAGCGGGGCGGCGATGTGCAGTCGAACCTGCGGCTCTCCTCCAGGCCCATTGCTTCCGACCTGATCCCCGAAGGGAAAGCCGACATGATCCTCACGGTGGAACCCCTGGAATCCATGCGCTATTTCAATATGTTAAACCGGCAATCGGGCTGGCTCATCACGAGTGTCAACCCGTTTAAAAACATTCCGGATTATCCCCCCATGGAGGATGTGTTGGCCGAAATAACAAAGCTCCCCCGTTACATTACCATTGATGCCGACAAACTTGCACAGGCACAGGGCTCTGTAAAAGCGGCCAATATCGTGGTACTCGGTGCCGCTTCCCCTTTTCTTGGCCTGAAATATGCCTCTTTGGAAAATGCCATCCGGCAGCTCTTTGGGAAAAAAGGAGAAGAAATGGTGGCACTCAACCTGAAAGCATTGAAAGCAGGTCGCATGTATGCCGAAGAAAACCGGTCTGAATAATTCCCGGGGCAGCCGGGCGGGCTATCCGTTATAGTCGCAACAACAAAAAGCGTGTTTCGCAACGCCGGAATATGGAGCTTATGCCCATCGCTCATATCCGGCTGCTCCACCTCTCTTTTTGTTGCTGCGAGCTGCCACTGCTATCCCTGCTGCAAGGTCGTTTTCCATAAAACGTTTTCGTCAATAAACCAATTACTGGTTCAAATGTTCACTTGGATTTCTGGTTCAAGTGTCCACTTGGACCAATTTTTCCCGAATATTTTTAGGCAATTTTGCCACCACCAGGTGATACGAATCATCTATCCATGATTTTAGCATATCACTTTCTACTGAACCATCTAAAAGAATGGTGTTCCACAGCCGCTTGTTCATGTGATAACCGGGCAAAACAAACGAATAGTGCTCACGCAGTTCGAGGGCTTTTTCGGGATCACATTTTAAGTTGATGCGCAGGCTGCCATCAAGGTTTACAAGGGCAAACATTTTACCCGCCACTTTAAAAACAAGGGTTACCTCATCAAAAGGAAAACTTTCGGTTACGGCAGGTTTCTCCAGACAATATTCACGTATCATTTCTATGTTCATTCTTCCCGGTTTTGCGAAGGCATTTGTGCAAAAATAATGAAAACGGGTCTTTCATCAATCTCCGGTTATTTAGACAGCATCAAATAAAAAACTTGACTTTTTTCTAAAATCCATTACTTTTGCACACGGAGATAAGAGAGCCTGCAATGTTATGTTGCTTTACTTATCTCTTTTTTTTCGCTAATACTCAGAGATTTAAAATATCATTATGGGACTTAAAGAAAAATCAACCGATCTGCGCAGGCGTATGCGGAGTGCATTAAAAGGCGGTGGCGACAAAGCCATTCAAAAGCAGAAAGCCATTGGCAAACTGACTGCCCGTGAGCGTATTGTAGCCTTACTGGATGCAGACACCTTTCATGAATATGACTTATTTGTAGAACATGCAGCGAGGGATTTTAACATGGACAAGAAATACCTTCCCGGCGATGGGGTTATCACTGGGACAGGGACCATTTCAGGACATCCGGTGTGTATTTATGCGCAGGATTTTACCGTAGCAGGCGGGTCGCTGGGATGGATGCATGCCAAGAAAATCACCAAAATTATGGACCATGCGCTGAAGCTGAGGGTTCCGCTCATCGGCATCAACGATTCGGGTGGTGCGCGTATTCAGGAAGGAGTTAACTCGTTGGCAGGCTATGGCGAGATTTTTTACCGCAACACACTGGCTTCCGGTGTCATTCCGCAAATATCGGTTATCCTCGGCCCTTGTGCCGGAGGTGCTGTTTATTCCCCGGCGTTGACAGACTTTGTTTTTGTGGTTGAAAATATCTCCAAAATGTTCATTACCGGCCCGGAAGTAATAAAAACAGTCCTTGGCGAAGAAATCAGCATGGAGGCACTCGGCGGTGCCCGCGTTCATTGTGAGACAACAGGAAATGCCCATTTTTTTGCGCAAAGCGAAGAGGAATGTTTCAACCAGATTAAATCACTTGTAAGTTATATCCCCTGGAACAACACGCGCAAAGCTGCAAAATATCCAAAGAAGAAACCCAAAACCAGAAAATTTAATATCGAAGACATTATCCCCTCCGACCCCCGCGAGCCTTATGATGTGCGCGATGTCATTCGTTCCCTGACCGATGATTCTGAATTTATGGAAATTCAGGACTTGTTTGCCCAAAACATAGTCATTGGTTTTGGCCGTATGGAAGGCGATACTGTTGGTTTTGTGGCCAACCAGCCCATGGTGCTTGCCGGTGTGCTGGATGTAGATTCTTCCGACAAGGCAGCCCGTTTTATCCGGTATTGCGATGCGTTTAACATTCCGCTGGTTACACTGGTTGACCTGCCGGGCTACCTGCCGGGCGTTGACCAGGAACATGCCGGGGTTATCCGTCACGGTGCCAAGATATTATACGCTTACTCTGAGGCCACGGTGCCAAAGATCACCCTGATTATGCGAAAAGCTTATGGTGGCGGTTACATTGCCATGTGTTCGCACCATTTGCGTGCCGATTTTGTCTTTGCCTGGCCTACGGCCGAGATTGCCGTGATGGGCCCCGAAGGAGCTGCCAACATTATTTTCCGAAAAGAGATTATGGCCGCCAAAGACCCGGATGCATTCAGGCAAAAAATGGTGGATGAATACAAAGAGAAATTTGCCAACCCTTATGTCGCCGCTGCTTACGGATATATTGATGCCGTTATTGAACCAGCCGAAACCAGAAAAATGCTTATCAGGGCATTAGGGATTTCACAGGAGAAAGAGGTCTCTCTGCCGAAGAAAAAACATGGAATTCCCCCGTTTTAAAATTGAACTGTCATGTCAGAAAAACAAAATAACCCGTCGGAAGATTTTACTATTGGAGGAATGTTTTATAAAACAACCCTGACCGATAAGTTTAAAAACAGAAAGCCATACAAAGAACCGGACCTAAATCTTTTAAATGCATTTATCCCGGGAACCATTGTGGAAGTAAAAGTAAAGCGCGGACAGAAAGTAGAAAAAGGCCAGCCGTTACTTTTGCTCGAAGCCATGAAAATGCGCAACATCATCGCTGCCCCAAAAGATGGCCGGATTAAAAAAGTATGGGTTAAAGTCAACGATTTGGTTTCCAAAAACCAACTGTTAGTTGAAATGTATTAAATATAGGTATAAGCGGACGCTTACGCCAGTTGATATTAGAGTTGAAAAAGTTTATTGGTGTCGGCGACATACTGCAACAATTCTTCTTTGCCCGTACCAGCAACTGCAGAAGTAACGACAAACGGAGGCAGCTCTTCCCAGCTTTCTAAAAGTATCTCTTTGTACGTGGAAAGGTTTTTCTCCACGTTCACTTTGCCCAGCTTATCTGATTTGGTAAATGTAATCACAAACGGAATCTGCGACATGGCCAGCCATTCCATAAATTCCGTATCGATTTTCTGGGGTTCGTGGCGCAGGTCAACCAGCACAAAAAGCGACATCAAATTTGAGCGCGTAAGGATATAATGACGAATCATTCTTTCCCATTTTTTACGTTCTGTCTTCGAACGCCTGGCAAAACCATAACCGGGTAAATCAACAAGATACCACGTTTTGTCAATCAGAAAATGGTTCATGGTGATGGTTTTCCCCGGACTACCGGAAACCTTGGCCAATTTCCGGTTATTCGTTATCATATTGATTAATAATGACTTGCCCACATTGGAACGCCCGATAAAAGCGTATTCAGGTAAAATGGGTTTCGGACACTGACTCTCCATCACCGAGCTGGTGATAAATTCTGCCGTTTTTATTTCCATGCTTTCTTTTATTATGCGGGAATGTTCAAATGCCTGTCTTTTTTCTCACCATATATGTCATTCACGGTAACCAGAATGCCTGTTTCCTCCACATTACCAAAATGGTCATTCAGTGCGGTACCAAAAGTCTTCATGGTGGAAGACAAACTCATGTAAGCATTGAAAAGGGGCGGGATATTTTCCCCGAGTTTTCTTACTTTCTGCACCAGTATCCTGTAATTTTCTTCATAATTCACACCACTGAAAATACTCTCCAGTATTTTAACATCCGTGTTGATGGGAAGCGGATTTCTGGGGGCAACCAGGTTCTCCTTATCCGGAAAGTATTTGCGCATAAAATAGAGGATCATATCGCGGGCAAAAGAGTCGAAATGCGGATACATGGTTATTTTTCCAAACAGATATTTTGCATCCGAATACTTCACAACTACGGCACCAAGCCCATCCCAAAGATTATCCAGCGAAAACAGGCCACGTCTCAGGTTATATACAGGCTGGTAGTCGGGTTGCACAAACGAGCGGCCCAGCTCAATCGTATAAGGCAGGTATTTGTCAATAAAGCGTTTGTTGTACTTGAAAAGCCGGGAAGTGGGCGTAAAGACTTCCCCATTCTTCACCCGCATCTCTTTGCAGTGCTTATAACGGTACCCGCCCACAATGGCCTGTTCTTTCGGGTCCCAGACAATCAGTTGCCTGAAAGCATCTTCACCGCTGTCGTATTCATCGATATCCGTGCTTTTGCCGGTTCCGCCTTTGGCATCCCGAAAGGTAACTTCGCGCAACCGGCCAATTTCCATCATTACATGCGGCGCATCTCCGGCCATCAGGTCATAAATTTCATTGCCTCCGCTGTTGGTCTTCCTGAGAAACGTTTTCTCATTTAATTCAGAAAGTAACAACTCCTTGCTGACAGGGGGAATAATTGTTTCCATTTTTCTTTAGTTTGCTTGCTGCAAATATACAATCAATCAGCGACAAATAAAGCCTTTGGGTTATCTTCCAGCAAATAGATAAAATCACGCATTCGGGCGGCCCATTCCGTCTTGGGATGTTTGTGGTCGAAAACCGTGTACGAAACCGGTTTCCCAAAAGTAATGGTAATGGTTTTGTTCTTCTGCTTATGAAATTCGTCGACCAGATAAAGCATCTCTATGTTGGCTTTGATGTGCAATAGTTTTCGGATTTTGGCAAGGTTGTAGAAGAAATTTGAGTTCCTCCCGCTAATGTGGGTGGGAATAATGTCGCGTTTGAACCTTTTGGCTTTGGTAATAAAAGTAGGGTGCCACATTAAATCTTTTATCACCCCGCCATTCTTACGAGAAACCAAACCTGCCGGGAAATAGCAAATTAACTTGTCGGAAGCAAAAGTATCATTGATTATCTTAATGTTTTCCGTATTTGAACCATGTTTGTTGATGGGAATAAAAAGCGGTTCCAGGTTCTTCACGTTCATAAGGATATCGTTTACCGGAAAGACAATGTCCTTTCGTCTTTTGGCAGCTGTGAGCATAAGTGCCAGCCCATCCAGCCCGCCCAGGGGATGGTTGGATGCCACAATATATCTGCCGGTCTCTGGAATATTCTCCAGCCCCACAACATTAATCTGGGTATTCATAAACTCCATGGCCCCGGCAATAAAAGGAACCCCTTCCAAATGCCCGTACAAACGAAGAAATTCGTTCAGTTCAGCCTCGTGGACAATGCGCCGCAGGTAATTCAGGACAAACCCAGGCAACCGTTTTCGCAACGTGGGGCTCTTACGCCCAATGACTTTTCCCACATCAATAAACTCAGGCTGAATGGCAGGTACCTTTTTTGTCATAATACTAATTTATAAAAGTCAAAAATAGGAATAAAAAAAAGGCCATCCTAAACAGGACAGCCTTTTTTTTAGTAAGAAACTAATCTCTAGTGAACACCTGTACGGACATCCCAGAAGAGTTGTTTTCCCCAGAAGTGATCCACAATGCCTGCTGATGCAGCGGTAGCATTTGTACCATTCAGGTTAAATTCGGTACTTGGATAAGGATAACGGAAAGGGCCCACATTGTGCCCGGGGTAATTGGAACCTGGTGCAGCTGCCATAGGAGGATAGTTGGTCCTTCTCTGCAATGCCCACAGTTCCTGGCCTTCCTTGAACATTGAAATCCACTTTTGGATATAAACTTTTACCAAATCAGTAGAGGGATCCATATTAAAGGGGGCACCAACCACACCCGTTAAAGCTACTTTAGGATTGGCCATATAGGCAGCTAAATCAGCAGATTCATTCTTAACATCAAGCGGAGAGAGTTCGCCACTATATGTCTCATCAAACGAAGCGGCAATACCGGCAGCATAGGCACCATTAGCAGTATAAGAACCAATATTCCAACCCCGTAAGCCAGCCTCGGCAATATTAAACTGAACCTCGGCGTAACGCAGAAAATAAGTATATCCCTTGGGGTCATCGCGATACATAGCACCAATCCGTGAAGTATGCCTAACATCCCCGCTCTTGGAGCCTTCCACTTGCCCAACGTAAAGCCCAGCACTATTTCTTTTGGCAAAAGCGGCAATTCGTGGATCATTAAAGCTTAACAAAGTATCAATCAAAGTTTTGGCCATACCATGGTCGTCACGGTTACGAATGTAATGATTATAATAATAAGGTTCATAATACGGAGCACCCGTCCACTTTAATTTTGCCTCATCATCCCTACTTTCGAATATAGGATATTTGGAAGGATCACCCAAGATTTTCTCAACTTCTGCCTGTGCCTTTGCCGGATCAACATTAGAAATCCGCATAGCGAGGCGCAAATGTATCGAATTGGCAAATTTTTGCCACTCAGCAAAACTACCATGATAAATAATATCCCCCTCACCAAGCTGATCCGTAGAACCGGTAACTGTTTTAGGGTGGGCCAATAAATCATTAGCTTCCTCTATCTTGGCAAATAAGGAATTATAAATAGCAGATGGCTTATCATAAACAGGGGTATAATTGCCTTTACTTTCTCCCTGAATAGCCTGCGAATAAGGAATATTGCCCCACTGGTCAGCGGCCATTTGCCACAAGTAAACCGACCATGTAAGCGCAGCACCTTCCTGACCGGAGTTGCCGGCTGCTTTGGCCTTTTCTATAAGTTTACTGAGGTCAAGTTGCGTTTCGTAATAATCACTCCACGCGTTATAAACCACATTGTCCCGATACTGATAGTGCGCCTCATCAGTATATTGAATTTTGGTAATCTGGCCGGTATAACTACAGAAGTTGTTCATCCCCTGCCAGTCATCAAACATAACGGAACCGATATAACGGATTGAATGGGCCAATACATTAGTATAGGCAGCATCCTTGGGGTTATTAGGATCCGTATTCATCGTTTCCCAGTTCTTTGTACAGGATGTTGCAAACAACACCGTGAACAAGATTGCGAATGTTTTAATATATATTCTTTTCATAGCTTTATTTTTTCAAATTAGAACTTAACGGATAGTTTAAAACCCATAGTACGTGAAGGAGGCAACTGGTATTGTTCAAAACCTACTCCGCTGTTTCCATTACCATAACCTGTTTCCGGATCAATCTTTACATCATTCGATTTATCCACATAAAGCAGTGCCACGTTGTGTACATAGAACGAAAGACTGAGGGACTGAACAACATGCTGGTTGCCCAAAATAGATTTGGGGAAAGTATAACCAAGTGAAATTTCTCTCAGTTTAATAAAAGAACCATCAATGATACTTTCCTGTTTCAGGCCATAGAAGTTTTCGTAAAAACTTTGGGCATCAACAATATCCGTATTGTTGGCATCATCAAGGTTGGTATTCAAGGCTGAACCGTCTTCGTGAACAAAATGATATTGTTGTAAGGCGTTAAATCCGGCCACAACACCTGTCTCACGAATGTTGCCCTGGGCAGTCTGTTTCAGCAAACCTGAATACAAACCGAACATTTTTGTTACACTAAACAAATCACCACCTTTACGCCCATCAATCAGGACATGCAGGTTGATACCTTTGTAACTAAAATCATTGGCAATACCACCGGTCCAGTCAGGGGTAACACTACCAAGGTTCTTATTGCCTTGCGTAGTTTCAGGCAATCCGCTGTCGTCAACAACATAGGCTCCTGTAGCAGAATCAACCACATAACCCAAACCTCGAATTACACCATACTCTTCACCCGGACGGGCCTGAACAGAAAGACCATTCCAGGAACTCCCAATCTGAAGGGACTGAAGGTCTCCATAAAGTTTATCAACCATATTATTGTTTTTGGCCCAGTTCAAAGTAACCCGCCAGTTAAAACCGTCGGCTTTCTTAAAGATATCAGCATAAAATGTAATTTCAATACCTTTATTAGAAATCTGTCCAGCATTAATCCAACGATGTCCGAAACCGGAAGAAGTCGGAATCTGAATAGCCATAATTTGGTTCTTCGTCTTTGAGTTATAATAAGTAAAATCAAGTCCCAATCTGTTGCTTAAAAACTTTAAGTTGGCACCCAATTCCCACGAATATTTTCTTTCCGGTTTTAATGTGGAGTCGGCCAATGTACGATTGTAGGAATATTGAACAATACCATCAAAATTACTGGCTGAAGCCAAATAAACATTGCTTAAAGAATAAGGACTGGCATCACCCCCCACAATAGCATAGCTGGCACGAATTTTACCAAAGGTAAAACCTTTACTGTGAGTTTTGAAATTATTAGTGAAAACCCAGCCAATATTAACAGAAGGATAAAAATAGCTCCATTCGCCACTGGGAAGTGTGGAACTCCAGTCGTTACGGGCAGTAGCCCCAATAAACAAGTAATCTTTAATACTCAAATCAGCTTGAGCATATATACTATTTGTTTCATGTTTGCTCGTGAACATAGAAGCAACCGGAACACCTTTTGCATTACTAATGTCAAATAAATTGGGCACACCCAATTCATTGGCCGTCATGCTGGTCCCATTATATAAATTCTGACGAAAGTTACCTCCAACCATGGCTGTTAAGCGTATAGTTTTAGAAAGGTTTTTGTCAATATTCAAGAACAGGTCAAGGTTATTTTCCTGATTGAAACGTTTGCTTTGCCAAAAATAGCCATTAGGATAATCCTGTGACTGATTGTGTTCCACATGTTTCCTGCGTTCCTGATAAAAATCGGTACCGGCACGGAAATTCAGGTTCATCCAGTTCAGGATATCCCATTTAACGGCAACATTACCAAACACACGATTTCTAACTCTAGAAGTAGTATTATTATACACTGTCCAGTATGGATTGTTGTGATAGGAAGAGTTCCAGTTATAAGGATTTCCCCAGGGATTCAACTCGTTCCAATGTTCTTTCAGATGCTGCATGTTCACCTGACGGCCAAACCAAGAACCGAGGGACTGCATAACATTGTTCACATCGTAGCCCTGACCGGGAAGGTTGTCGCTGTGGTTGTTCACATAAGTAACGTTAGCATCGGCACTCAGTTTTTTTGCCAACTGAATATGGCCACTGACATTAAAGTTATGTTTTATCTCACCAGTATTAGGAACAGTTCCGGTTACATCATCATAGGTGTAAGCAATACGCCCGTAGGCTTTTTCATTACCACCCGTCAAGGCCACATGGTGCGTTTGATGAACACCGGTTACAAAAAAATCCCTGACGTTATTTGGCTGTGAAACCCAAGGGGTAGCCTCATATACAGGATTACCATTGGCATCAAGCGTATAAGGGCTGTCGAACTGGGGAATTTTCAGGCCTATGTCCAAACGAGGGCCCCAGGATTCGTCCATACCGTCCATAACGCCGCCCCAAGCACCATCATAATAAGTAAATCCGGGAATTCCCCACGGACCGCCTGTGGCATATTCAGCATAAGTGTACTGTTTGGTCATGTCACCGGGGTCAAAGCCATAGTTAGAGATAACCCAGTTCTGGAAACCATGTTTGTACCAATATTCACTACCCATATATCCCTGGCCATATTTGTTCTGGTAGTCGGGAAGGATGTAAATATTGCTAAAACCGATACTGAAATCATAAGTAATTCCAATACCTTTTTGTTTGGCATTACCCTGTTTGGTAGTAATCAGGATAACACCGTTCAGGGCACGGCTGCCATAAAGGGCAGCGGCACTGGCACCTTTCAGAACAGTCATCGATTTGATGTTCTGCGGATCAATGTCGGCAATGGCATTACCAAAGTCCTGGCCACCCCACTGGGAAGCACCTGAAGTAGCGTTACTTACCGGAACGCCATCCACCACAAACAGCGGCTGGTTGTTGCTCCTGAAAGAACTGTTACCACGAATGGTAATACGTGTGGAAGCACCAACGGCCCCACTGCTGGCTGTAACCTGTACACCGGAAACACGACCGGCCAGTGCGTTCAGCACATTGTCTTTCGGTACTCTGGAGAGAGCAGCACCTTTTACATCCTGCACCGAATAACCCAGCGATTTTTTTGCACGGGAAATACCGAGGGCAGTTACCACAACCTCATTCATAGCGACAGCCTGGCTGGCCATAACCACATTAATGGTTGTTTTGCCATCAATGGCAATTTCCTGTGACTTCATTCCAACAAATGAAAAGACCAGTGTTTTGGCACTGTTGCCCACATTTAAGGAATATTTTCCATTAGCATCTGTAACAGTACCATTTGTGGTACCTTTTACCTGAACAGTAACACCGGGGAGGGCTGCGCCATCATCCGCACTGGTTACCGTACCGCTAATCGTTTTTGTTTGAGCGAAGGCAAAATTGAGCCCCACAAATAACAAAAACGTAAGCATCATTGTAATTTTTCTCATAACGATAATTTTTTGTTAAAAATTTAAAGTGTAAAATTAGAACTTTCTCTCAAAACTCATAAAAAATGTTATTTTTTTATAATCTTTCTAAATTAGCATTGTTTATTACTGTTTTTCAGTATATTATGCCCTTTCATTAATGTTTTGCAAATGTTAAAAAAAGGACATCTCCGAAAACGCTTCTCAAAAAAAGCACAAAAGCAGCCCGTAAAACTTTTCCGGTATATGGTTGAAAGAGGTATTTACTAAGTATATCCGGCAGAAATAACTCTTATATGCAACGCAAACATCAAAGTAATTTTTCTCATAATGATAAATTTTGGTTAATAAAATTTTTAAAATCTGATATTTTCTTCTCGTTAAGAACTACCAAATATATAAAAGAATTCTTTAACAATTATTAACAAATACATAAATTTAATGAATATGAATTACAAGTAACTGTAATACAATATTTTAAAGCTGATATAAGAAAAATTATTTTTTTATTTACCCTTTACAGTTAAGTCCTTTCCAGAGGAAAAAACCCAAAATTGCCAAAATTCCCCAGGAGGTAAAATTGATTTCATGGTTAATAACGGCATTGGCAAGAAGAATGGAGGGCATGGCAATAATAAAAAGAATGAAACCCCATACCTTATTATATAAGAGCAACAATAAACCACCGGCAAAAACAGCAAGATGTAAAACGGCAAAGACAAGTAACCAGTCCCACAGCACGTTTTTTGGCAACGCACGGTATGATAAGCTTGTTGTTGCCCCTGCATGACCGCCTGTAAGAAGAAAAAAATAAAACAAAAAACCCAACAGGCCATACAGCAACACCAGCAAAGCAGACCAGCGGTAAAAGAATAACCAGATAATAGCAGGAGACTTCCTTTTACCGGCTTGTTTTATGTCAGAAACAGGGTTCATTATCAAACCATTATCTTTAAAAATTTGTAATAAAGATACACGAACAGAAAGCTAATCAGCAGTTCCATTCCGGGAAAAGGGAGGTTCCGGATAAAGAGCTTGGGAACTATCAACAGGCAAATCTGTGCCAGCGTATAAAAGTGAAAACCTATCTTTCGCAAATCCCACATAAAAATGGCACCGGTAAGTGCCAATCCCGACAACAACCCCTGAATGAGATAAAAAGCGGGGCTTATTTGAAAAAAAGGGGCCAAATCCATGATGCTTCCCATAAATGAGTAGCTGGAGCCCTGCGTAGCCAGCATGGCTTTGATTTGATCAAAAAATCCGAAAAGAAAAAGATTGGAGAACAGGGTAAGCCCGCTGCCAATAAAAGTCAGTATCAACAGCACCTTCAACAGCTGGGGTTTCTTATTTTCCTGCTCCATAACGCTTTCATTTTTTAACCGGGCTGCGAAATTAGGAAAAATAAAGAAATAAGGCAGAAAACATTTGCGGGATATACCGGAAATAGTATTTTTGCAGCCATTTTAAAAAATGGCAACAAATGAAAAACGAATTGCAAACACAGGAACAATTGGAAGCCCATGTCAATGAGGGCATGGCCAGCATGGTTTATTTCTATAGCGACCATTGTGCCCCATGTCTTAGTTTGCGCCCGAAAGTCATTAAGCTGGTGGAAGAGAATTTTCCAAACATCAACCTGGCTTTTGTAAACTCGGAAAAATTTCCCGAACTGCCTTCACAATACAACGTTTTTTCCAACCCGACACTTATCCTGTTTTTCGATGGGCGGGAATATCGCCGCGAAAGCAAGTACATCTCCATCCCGCAACTGGCTTCGGAAATAGAACGCCCCTACCGGATGATTTTTGAGAATTAACCGAAGAAACTAAATTTCATTCGTGAATTTGTGGCCAAACTTTTAAATAATATCGGTGGCCTAAATCCCCGGAATCAGTGCCTCGGGCAACGCATATTCCACCTCTTGCAAAAAGGCAATGGATTTTTCGATTTCGTCGTGCATAATCTTGTCATGCTCAACAAATGGCACTAATTTCCTGTATTTTTCCAGAAATTCTTCGAGATAAGGCGAAGTTTTCAAAGGACGGCGAAACTCCAGTGCCTGGGCAGCATTAAACAGCTCAATGGCCAGGATACGCCTCAGGTTCATCATCACGCGGTAAACTTTGGTGGCGGCATTGGCCCCCATGCTCACATGGTCTTCCTGTCCCTGCGAAGAGACAATGGAATCAACCGAAGCCGGGGTACAAAGTTGTTTGTTCTGGCTGACGATGGAAGCCGCGGTGTATTGCGGAATCATAAATCCGGAATTCAGCCCGGGGTTGGCCACCAAAAAAGAAGGCAGTCCGCGCTTGCCGCCAATCAGCTGGTAAGTTCTTCTTTCCGAGATATTTCCGATTTCGGCAGCAGCAATGGCGAGGTAATCCAATGCCAGTGCCAGCGGTTGCCCGTGGAAGTTTCCACCCGAAACAATGACATCCTCATCGGGGAAAATGGTGGGATTGTCCGTAACGGCGTTCATCTCTTCCGAGAATACCGAAGCCACATGGTTTATGGCATCTTTCGTAGCACCATGTACCTGTGGAATACAGCGGAACGAATAGGGATCCTGCACGTGTTCTTTGTGTTGTCTGATAATCTCACTGCCATCCAATATTTCACGGAAACGGGCAGCAGTCTGTATTTGTCCGAGATGATGCCGAAGGGTATGCAACCCTTCATAAAAAGGTTCTATGCGGCCATCAAAGGCATCCAGCGAAAGGGCACCGATAATGTCGGCCATATCGGAAAGCCGAAAGAGCTTTAATACGGTATAAATTCCAAAAGCACTCATAAACTGGGTTCCGTTGAGCAAGGCCAGTCCCTCTTTGGATTGCAGCAGGACAGGCTCCCAGTTTTTCTCTTTCAGCACCTCTCCGGCCGGGCGTTTTTCACCTTTGTAATAAACCTCCCCTTTCCCAAGCAACGGAAGCGACATATGCGCCAGCGGGGCCAAGTCACCGGAAGCCCCCAGCGAACCCAGCTGATAAACCACCGGGAAAACACCTTCGTTGAAGAAGTCGATGAGCCGCTGAACGGTAACCAGTTGCACACCGGAATGGCCATACGACAAGGATTGTATTTTCAGCAACAGCATAAGTTTCACCACTTCCGTTGGCACCTCCTCCCCTGTTCCGCTGGCATGCGACATAACCAGGTTTTCCTGAAGTTTTCCCAGGTCTTCAAACGAAATACTTTTATTGTAGAGGGCACCAAAACCGGTATTGATGCCGTAAATGGGTGAGTCATCCGTGGCCATTCGTTTGTCGAGATAATCACGACATTTTACGATTTGCTGTTGCGCCTCTTCTGACAAAGTCAGTTTTTCGCCGTTTTTCATAATATTAAAAACCGTCTTAAAAGTCAGTTTTTCATTATTGATAAGATGAAAATTGTCCATTTTTTCTTCTTTTGATATTGTTTTTCTATATGATAAATATCCATAAATTTCGGGGCTCTATTCGGGATTACTCCGTAGGAGTGCCTTCTGCAAAAATTCCTCAGCCCTTTTGCATTCGGGTTTCAAACCCGAATGAGCCAAAGGAACGATTAAAAGTCGTCATTGCGATGATTTGCCGGTGACGAATCAGAAACAATCTTTTTAATAATTTCATTAATACTCATTTTTTCCTGTTCGCCGGTAACCATATTTTTCAGCGTGAGTTTCCCGGTACTCATCTCTTCTTCTCCAATTAACAGTACGTAGGGAATTTGTTTTTGGTTCGCATATTTCATCTGCTTTTTCATTTTGGCCGGTTCGGGATAGAGTTCCGAAGCAATCTCTGCCTGTTGTAGTTTCTCCAGTATGCCGAGGGCGTAGCGTTCCTCTTTTTCACCAAAATTCACCAGCAGCACGTTGGTCAGTGAAGCCGCATCTTCGGGAAACAGTTTCAGTTCGGTCAGTACGTCGTAAATACGGTCGGCACCAAAAGAGACTCCCACCCCGGAAACATCCGGCAAGCCAAAGATTCCGGTAAGGTTATCGTAACGTCCCCCGCCACAGATACTTCCCATCTGTGCATCCATTGCTTTTACTTCAATAATGGCACCGGTATAATAGTTCAGCCCGCGCGCCAACGACTGGTCAATTTCTATTTTGGCTTTTAAATCGAAAGGTTCGAGATATTGCAGAATGGCACCCAGCTCCAGCAACCCTTTGGAACCATCGGACGTTTCGCCAATCAGCTCTTTCAGGCAGTTCAGTTTGGAAATATTGCTGCCGCTAAGGTTCAAAACAGGCTCCAGATGATCGATGGCATCCTGCGAAAGGCCTTTGCTTAAAAGCTCTTCGTAAACTTTCTCCACACCGATTTTTTCCAGCTTGTCCATGGCAACTGTTATATCGGTAAGTTTTTCAGGGGCATCAATGGTCTGCGCTATTCCACTCAGCAGTTTCCGGTTATTTAATTTAATCACCACCCGGATGTTCAGGCGTTGAAAAACCTCATCAATCATACGGATTAAATCCACCTCGTTGAGCAAAGCATTGGAGCCAATGACATCCACATCGCACTGGTAAAACTCGCGGTAACGGCCTTTCTGCGGCCTGTCGGCACGCCACACGGGCTGCATTTGGTATCTCTTGAAAGGAAAAGTGATGTCGTTGCGGTGCTGCACCACAAAACGGGCAAAAGGAACCGTCAGGTCGTAACGCAGTCCTTTTTCGCTGATACTTGTGCTCAGCCGCAGCGAATCATTTTTCTCCAGCCATTCGGGATTGGCTTTGGAGAGATAATCGCCGGAGTTAAGGATTTTAAACAGCAACCTGTCTCCTTCCTCACCGTATTTTCCGAGCAACGTACCCAGGTTTTCCATGGCCGGTGTTTCGATGGGCTGGTAGCCGTACTTTTCAAAAACACCCCGAATAGTGTTAAAAATATAGTTGCGCCGGCCCATCTCGAAGGGGCCGAAGTCGCGTGTTCCTTTCGGAATGGATGGTTTTTGTGCCATAAACAGTTCCTTATTTAGCAATTCAAAATTTACCGCGCAAATGTACAAATTCGTACCGAAAAGAATACCCAAATCGCAAACGGGACAATTCACAAAAAAATCACAATGCGGAAACCTGAAATAAAAAAATCAAACTTTACAAAAACAGTCGTTTTGTAAAGTTACAAAACCTACTTCGGGGCTTTTTTTAGCAGATACAAAGCAATAATGAGGTAGATAAAATTGGGTATCCACACGCCGATGGAGGGCAACAGGTTGCCTTGCGTAGAAAAGACAACCGACACCTGCATCAACAGAATGTAGGTAAATGCCAGCAGAAGCCCCAGTCCGAGGTGCATGCCCATGCCTCCCCTCACTTTCCGGCTGGTGAGTGCCACCCCCAGCAAAGTGAGAATCAGAATGGCTACCGGCCCGGCATAACGCTTGTATTTCTCAATTTCATAACGTTTGTACGACAGCGACCCCCGTTCTTTTTCTTTCCGGATATAGCGGTTGAGCTGAAAATAATTCATCTCCTCAAAACGTTGCTTTATTTTATAAAGGTCGGTGGGCTTAAGGGGAAGCGTAGTGTCTTTCATAAACCCACTTTGCAGATGTTGGCTTCCGGTAGTATCAAAACGAAAGATGTGATAATCATAAATAACCCATTTGTGCAAAACAGTGTCGCGTACAATTTTCCGGGAATTCAATTTATACACCAACCGCTCTCCTTTGTATTTCTCCAAAGCAAACCGATAACCGGTACTGCGCTCCAGATTATACGATTCGACATAGGCAAATGTACCGGGACTAAGCTGTACATGAATATTTCGTTCCTGGTCTTTTGTCAGGTTCTCAACATATTTGTTCATAAAAATCCGCAGGTTGTGGTTGGTAACCGGCAACAGGAACCCACGCAGGAGAAATGAAAAAATAGCGAGCAAAAGTGCCACCATCATGTACGGCCGCAGCAGCCGGCGAAAACTAATCCCACTGCTCAGCATGGCGATAATCTCACTGTTTCCGGCAAGCCTTGACGTGAAAAACACCACAGCAATAAAGGAAAAAAGGTAAATAAACAGATTTACAAAATAGGGGATAAAATTCAGATAGTAATCGAAGATGATGGCATGCAAAGGGGCGTTGTTACGGATAAAAGCATCTATTTTCTCGGAAATATCGAAGACAATTACCACAAGGATCAGCAGGGTAATAGAATAGAAAAAAGTTCCCAGATATTTTTTAATAATATACCAATCAATGATTTTCATGTCCGCTTGCTCGTCCCGGTTTTTTTATTTAAGCTGTTATTTTTTGTGAAAGATACGTCATTTTTTTAAGCTGAAAGATTGATTTTGGTACTTTCCGGTGTACACACCATTCTTCGATAAAAATCAAAGCCGTTGTTTTACCTTCGGTACCATCATGGCTTTCCAGGCACTAAAATCTCCGGCGATGATATGCCGGCGGGCTTCACGTACCAGCCACAGGTAAAATGCGAGGTTGTGCATACTGGCAATCATGCCGCCCAGCAATTCACGGGCAGCAAACAGATGGCGAAGGTAAGCCCGCGAATATTGACGGTCAACAAAGGAAGTTCCATCCGCGTCAACCGGGCTAAAATCGTTTTCCCATTTTTTGTTTTTGATGTTGATGATACCATTTTTGGTAAACAGCATGCCGTTGCGCCCGTTGCGCGTAGGCATGACGCAATCGAACATATCCACACCGAGGGCAATACTTTCGAGAATGTTTTCCGGCGTACCCACGCCCATCAGATAACGGGGCTTCTCTTTGGGCAAAATACCGCAAACCAATTCTGTCATTTCGTACATTACCTCGTGGGGTTCGCCCACAGAAAGTCCGCCAATGGCATTGCCATCGGCACCGTAAGAGGCAATGGTTTCCGCCGATTTTATGCGCAAATCGCGAAACGTACTGCCCTGCACAATGGGAAACAAACTTTGGTTGTACCCATATTTTGGTTCGGTTTCCGCCACATGTTTCACACACCGTGCCAACCATTTATGGGTAATGTCCAGTGAGTTTTTGGCGTAGTCATAATCGCAGGGATAAGGGGTACACTCGTCAAAGGCCATCATGATATCCGGACCGAGGCTTCGCTGCGTATCTATCACACTTTCAGGGGTAAACCGGTGTTTTGAGCCATCAATATGTGAACGGAAAAGCACCCCTTCTTCGTCCAGCTTGCGTGTGCCCGAAAGCGAATAAACCTGGTATCCGCCGCTGTCGGTGAGGATGGCACCATCCCAGCCGTTGAACTGGTGCAGGCCACCGGCCTGCTCTATGATTTTCATCCCGGGACGCAGGTATAAATGGTACGTATTTCCCAGAATAATCTGTGCTTTTATGTCCTCTTTTACATCGCGGATATGAATGCCTTTTACCGTCCCTACCGTCCCCACCGGCATAAAAATCGGGGTCTGTATTTTCCCGTGGCCTGTGGTTATCTCTCCCGCCCGCGCCGATGTTTTGTCATCGGTTTTCTGTAATTCAAATTGCATATAATTGTCAAAAATTTGGGCAAAGATAAAGCAAATCGATAATATCCCTGTTCGATGGCCAATACCGATAAACACTAACCTGAAAAATTGGCGTTGACAGCCCGAAGAATTTAAATATATTTGTCCTGTTGTAATCATTCCGACAAATGGCCCAATTTACTCCTGTTGAAATCACATTGTCCGTTATTCTTTTAGCGAGCCTGCTGGTTCAGTTAATTTATTACTGGATACTGTTTTCCAAACTGGCTTTTTCACAAAAACAGCCCCCTGCCACAACGGCGCATCCTCCCGTTTCGGTTGTTATCGCTGCCCGCAACGAATACCATCATCTTAAGAAAAACCTGCCGGCCATATTGGAACAAAAATATCCGGACTTTGAAGTAGTGGTGGTCAACCACGCTTCGGATGACGAAACCGCCGACTACCTGAAAGAGTTGAAAAACGGCTATCCGCATTTAAAAGTGATTACCATCGAACAGGATTTGAATTTTTTTCACGGCAAGAAATTTCCGCTTTCCATCGGCATAAAATCAGCGGCACATGACCTTTTGCTCCTCACCGATGCCGACTGCCACCCGGTTTCTCCGTACTGGATCAGCCGTATGGCTTCCAATTATAGCGAAACAACCGAAGTGGTGATTGGTTACGGCCCTTACGAACAGGAGAAAGGCTTTCTGAACAAGCTGATTCGTTATGATACCTTTTTGGTGGCCATGCAATACCTCTCTTATGCCCTTGCCGGGAAACCTTACATGGGGGTCGGGCGAAACCTTTCCTACCGTAAGTCGTTGTTTATGAAACACAAAGGGTTTATCTCGCATTATTCAGTGGCATCGGGCGATGACGACCTGTTTATCAACGAAGTAGCCACAAAGAATAACACATTGGTGGAACTTTCGCCGGAGTCGTTTATTTTTTCGGAACCCAAACATAGTTTTACAGCGTGGTATCGGCAGAAGCTCAGGCACCTGACCACCGGAAAAAGTTATCGGGCAAAATACAAATTTTTGTTGGGAACATTTAGCCTGAGCCTGGGGATTTATTATCTCAGCCTCGTAACCCTCCTTGTTGTTACGGCAAAACCGGTACTTCTTTATGTCGTTTTGGGTTCTGTTTTGCTCCGTATTCTCTCCCTGCTGATCATCCATAATAAAGTACTGAACAAGTTGCAGGAAAAACAACTCTTGCTATTTTCGCTCCTGTGGGAGCCAATCCACCTGTTATTGATGTTTGTGATAGGATTTATGGGACTTTTTACCAAAGCAACACGATGGAAATAAACGCAAACCTTACGGAAAAAGGCAAAATAGACTATAAGCTCATCCGCAGGGCCCTGGATGAAGGAGACCAGGGTGCTTATGCACAGCTGTTGCAACATTATTATGATGGGTTGTACTTTATGATGCTGAAGATGACCCAAAACCCGCACGATGCCGAAGACCTTACCATTGAAGCCTTTGGAAAAGCTTTTAAAAACCTGCATCAATATACGCCGGAATTTGCTTTTAGCACCTGGCTTTTCAAAATAGCCACCAACAATTGTATTGATTTCATGCGGCTCCGGAACAAAGCTTCCAGGGCCGTTGATGGCCTTCCCGGACAGGTGGAAGATGTCCAGTCCACCCGTATTCCGACAGAAAACCCTGATCCGGAAGAACAGTTTATCCGTTCACAAAAAATTGAGCTGATGCACCAGGTGGTGGAGAAGCTGAAACCGCATTACAAAAAGCTCATAGAATTACGCTATTTCAAAGAATACAGCTACGAAGAAATCACCAAAGAGCTGGATTTGCCCCTGGGAACAGTGAAAGCCCAACTGTTCCGTGCCAGGGAATTTCTGTACAACATTCTGAAAAACTCGAAGGAGAGGATTTGACGGGGGTTAACCTTTCAGGTCGGACCAGACCTGAAAGGTTGGGCAAGCAAAAGACATTTTCTATTTGTGGCTGGCAGTGTACAAAAAGATAGTTTTTAAAGGTTCTCGCTAAAAGCGCAAAGCATCCGCAAAGAGCGCAAAGCATTTTGCTATAGTGATTCTTTTACCTTTGAATAGATTGCCCATGAATAAATTCACGGGCAATTTATGAGAGCCGTCCGCCGGGGGCGGACTGCAACCTGGCTGTTTCTAGCCCGCCGTTTGCAACACAATAAAACCCCTTACGGCTGGGCGGGATTTGCAATCCCGCCCTTAAAGAGCTTCAGGATTTGCAATCCTTTTGGACGGGAACACGGTTTTAGCAAGAATGAATGATAATTTCCGGTTCCTTTTACATTCGGATTACAAACCCCGACACAAAGGTTGGGGCTATGTTTCGCTTATTTTCTTATTTTGTGAAGCGAAGATTTTCTGTATCAACAAAAACAGGATAAGGGCAATAACCGAACTAAAAAGTCCCAAGAAAAATATATGCCGAAAAGAGGACTGGGGTCCGGATAACAAATAAAGTATCCCGTCACCCACAATATTGAATACCACAACAAAAATGAGTGCCCTTTTAATATTTTCTTTCATAACCCTAAAATTTTACATTTGCTCAAAATTATAAAATATTTTCCAAAAAAGCCCCAACAGAGCTGGCAACACCTCCACCTGCCGCACCTGCTGCAGTACAGGCACCAAGAGTTAATTCTCCACATCCTGAGACAAGAGAACCAACGGCACCTCCAATTGCACCAGCTACATCAGCTTTTCCAACACCAGAAAAAATAGATTGTGTACTAAGCATCGATTTATTCTTTTTGCTTAAAGATGAATATTTCAACCAATTCTGAAGATTCTTTTTCCAATACGCAGTAGAACTTTTTGCAACTATTGTAGCAATTGCCACAACATATATCTCACTTTTATTCTTTATAACATTATAAGCCTTACTGTAATTCGAATTTAAAGCGATATTTATTTTATCCAAATCACTATTATTATCCAAAATAGTACCTATGTTTTTCAAAAAAGCTTTAGTAGTATCCGATAGTACGGAATTATTAATTGTATTTAGGAAATATTCATCAAAAGAAATTGGCGCGCTTTTAAAAATTGCCACTGAATTTGATAATCTCTTAGTTTCTTGTAGATATGCATCTCTAATATTAGAGCCAAAGGTTGGATCCATCAAGGATTGTAAATATTTTATTTCAGCATTTTGAGTTGATTCGAGAAGATCATTTTTGGAAATGAATTTTCTATTTTTAAGGAAGCTAAAGGCATATTCCAATCCCTTAGTATGAATTTCTCCAATTTTCTCAAATTTCTGAATAATTGCTTCCTTACTCTCACGAGAGTTTTTATCGAAATTATTATTAAGTTTATTACACCCAACAAAAATAGCAGCGCCTAAAAATAAAATAATGCTTGCAATTATTAATTTTGCTTTCACGATTTACAATTTTTAGTTTTCCTACTCTTTAAAGGTTTTTCGGAACTACCTGTTTCTTTTACAGGGTGAAACAGCCCTCTTTTTCCATTTTGTTTTCGCAGGTTTCCCTGCGTGCCATGTTCAACTCATTTGCTTGGGCAAAACCGGCAATTGTTTACATTATTTTGTATTTTTGCTTTCTACCTCCTTTCTTCGTTATGTGTTTACTTTTCAGCATAAGTATTCCTTTTCAAGCAAAGGGGGTATTTTCTCCCTTTATTGAATTCTCATTCCATTCCTCAAATTTTGGTTTTGGTCAAAAATCGGCAGCGTGGTTTTGGCGTTGTCGGTTTGTTTTGCAAAACAAAAAAAAAAAACAGGAAAACAAAATATAATTCCGCTTTTTAACAAATTTTAAGATTTGTTAACATAAAAAGTCCTGAAAGGGCTTTTAAAAAAGAGACAAAAAGCCCGGATTGCCCGTGAATAAATTCAAGGGCAATGTATAAGAGCCGTCCGCCGGGGGCGGACTGTAAAGAAATTAGTCCCAGTCCTACGGTCGGGACTGCTGGCTGGGCGGGATTTGCAATCCAGCCCTTAAAGAGCTTCAGGATTTAAAATCCTGATCCCATTTACATTCGGGTTGCATCAGCCAAAGGCAGACAGAAACCCGAATGAGCCCGGGTGTTTTCAGCACAATCCCTCGCCCGCCGTTTGCAACGCGGGCGTATTTACCGGAGTGTTTGCAAAACAATAAAATAAGTACAAGCGGATGCTTGCGCCAGGTTGTTGTTTAAAAAAAATTTTTGCAACAAAATTTTTTCGGCACAGGGACTACAGCGGACGGCCCGTGAAAGCCTGTGCGTAAGCCGCCCCAAAAAAACATTTCCATTCATCAAAGACAATCGGTTACCGGCAGCTTTTTTGTAAATTTGCCGGAAAACGAAACGTCATGAACCTTAAAGATTTTCAGGAAGCCGTTTTACAGGGCATCCCATACAAATTGCCGGAGCCAAAACCTTACGACGCTAACATAAACCATGCTCCCATTCGCAAAGATATCTTAACAACGGAAGAAAAAAGACTGGCACTGAGAAACGCGCTGCGCTATTTTCCCCAGAAATTTCATAAAACGCTGGCACCGGAGTTTGCCGAAGAGTTGAAAAAATACGGCCGTATCTACATGTATCGTTTCCGCCCTGATTACGAGATGTACGCTCGTTCCATTGACGAATATCCGCACAAAAGCAAACAGGCAGCTGCCATCATGCTGATGATTCAGAACAACCTGAATCCGGAAGTAGCACAACATCCCCACGAGCTCATCACTTACGGTGGAAATGGCTCTGTATTTATGAACTGGGCGCAATATTTGCTCACCATGCAGTATCTCGCCACCATGACGGAGGAACAAACGCTGGCCATGTATTCCGGCCATCCCATGGGTCTTTTCCCTTCACACAAAAATGCACCACGCGTGGTGGTAACCAATGGCATGGTCATTCCCAATTACTCGTCGCAGGATGATTGGGAACGATTCAACGCCCTGGGCGTAAGCCAGTACGGGCAAATGACAGCCGGCTCTTTCATGTATATCGGGCCACAGGGCATTGTGCACGGAACTACCATCACGGTAATGAATGCCGCCCGCAAAACAGCCAAGCCGGGAGAAGACCCGTTTGCCGGAAAATTATTTGTCTCTTCCGGGCTGGGTGGCATGTCGGGGGCACAGCCCAAGGCCGGCGACATTGCAGGAGTCATATCGGTGGTGGCCGAAGTAAACCCCAAAGCGGCCCAAAAACGTTTTGAACAGGGATGGGTAGATGAGATTTATTCCGACCTCGACAAACTTATGCTGCGCATTCACGAAGCCCAAGCCCTGAAAGAGGCCGTATCCATGGCTTTTGAAGGCAATATTGTCGACTTGTGGGAAAGGTTGGACAAAGAAAATATTGTAGTGGACTTAGGTTCTGACCAAACCTCTTTGCACAATCCGTGGGCAGGTGGTTATTATCCGGCGGGACTGAGTTTTGAGGAATCGAACCGCATGATGGTGGAAGACCCGGAAGCATTTAAGGAAAAAGTCCGCGAATCGTTGCGCCGACAGGTTAAAGCCATCAACAACCTTACCGGGAAAGGCATGTATTTCTTTGATTACGGCAATGCATTCCTGCTGGAAGCTTCCCGTGCCGGTGCAGATATCATGGCCGGGGATGGCATTAATTTCCGTTATCCCTCTTACGTACAGGATATTATGGGGCCACTGTTTTTTGATTACGGCTTTGGCCCTTTCCGGTGGGTCTGTACTTCGGGGAAACAGGAAGACCTGTTGTTGACGGATGAAATTGCCGCCGATGTACTGGAAAAAATCAGGCAGGATGCGCCCCGTGAGATTCAAAGCCAAATGGCCGACAACATCCAATGGATCAAAGGGGCCCAACAAAACAAGCTGGTAGTCGGCTCTCAGGCGCGTATCCTCTATGCCGATGCCGAAGGCCGGATTAAGATTGCCTCTGCTTTTAACCAGGCCATCAAAAACGGGCGTATCTCCGCACCCATTGTGCTGGGCCGCGACCATCACGATGTATCGGGTACAGATTCGCCTTTCCGCGAGACTTCCAACATTTACGATGGTTCCAAATTCACTGCCGATATGGCGATTCAAAATGTCATTGGCGATGCTTTCCGCGGTGCCACGTGGGTTTCCATCCACAATGGCGGCGGTGTGGGCTGGGGCGAAGTCATCAACGGTGGTTTTGGCATGGTACTCGATGGTACCGACGAAGCCCAACACCGCCTGCACTCCATGTTGTACTGGGATGTGAACAACGGCATCACCCGCCGGAGCTGGGCACGCAACAAAGGGGCCATGTTTGCCGCCCGGCGTGCCATGGAACAAAACCCTGCTTTACGGATTACCTTCCCGAATCTGGCAGATGATGATTTGGTGAATTCGCTGTTTTAAAGAAACTTGTACTATTTCGGGTGTTTTAGGTGGCCGGACAGGCTTTTCGTTTTACTCCCTGTACTCCGCCCTAATCCGTTTTTTATCAATTTTCCCAACCGAAGTTTTGGGAATAGCCGAGACGAAGTCAATACGTGACGGGATAGCCCATTTGTTAATGGTCCCATCATTCACAAATTTTTGCAAAAATTGACGAATGTCCTCATCTGTTGTTTCAGCATTCGGTTTGGGAACAACAATGGCATACGGACGTTCTGACCATTTCTCGTCAGGAACCCCTACAACCGCCACTTCCGAGACATCTTTGTGCCGGCTTATGAGGTTTTCCAGCTCAAGCGAAGAAATCCACTCGCCACCGGTTTTGATCACATCCTTTATGCGGTCGGTAATCTTGAAAAAGTTCTTGCTATCCACATAGGCCACATCGCCCGTATGCAGGTAACCGCCTTTCCAGAGATCTTTGCTTTTTTCTTCTTCTTTGTAATAACTCTGTGTAAGCCAAGGCGTCCGCACCACAATTTCGCCCACCGATTCTCCATCCTGTGGCAGCGGGTCCATGTTCTCATCCACCACTTTCATGTCCACAAGGGGAATGGGAACCCCGGTTTTGGTCCTTAACTCAACCTGCTTGTCCATATCCAGTTTCCTTCCTTCCTTATTCAGATAGGTTACCGACAGAATGGGACATGTTTCCGACATGCCATAGCCGGTAATCACATCGATATTCAGCTCACTGGCTGCTTTGGCAAGGCCTGCCGGAAGGGCAGCCCCGCCGATAACCACTTTCCAGCGGCTCAAATCCACCGCTTTGGCCACCGGACTGGATACCAGCATATGTAAGATGGTAGGGACACAATGCGAAAAGGTAACTTTTTCGCTCAGCAACAAACGCAGCAACATCTCCGGTTCGTAACGTCCGGGATAAACCTGCTTCACCCCCAGCATGGTGGCAAGATAAGGCACACCCCAGGCATGCACATGAAACATAGGCGTGATGGGCATGTATACATCATCCGAGCGGAAACGGCAGGCGGAATCGTAACTTCCAAAAAGCATTCCTCCCGCCATCGTATGCAATACAAGCTGGCGATGTGTAAAGTAAACCGCTTTGGGGTTTCCGGTTGTTCCGGTAGTATAAAACATGGTAGCCACCGAGTTTTCATCAAAATCGGGAAATGCATAAACATCGCTTGCCGACCTTAACAGCTCCTCATATTCACCTGATATGGTCAATTCATCTTCGGGCAGTTCTTCCTTATCTGTTATTAAAACACAGGGAATGGAAACTGTCAGTTTTTCTTTAATGCCCTTCAAAAGGGGAATAAAATCGGTATTTGTAAAGACAATTTTATCTTCGGCATGGTTCATGGTGTAGAGTACCTGGTCGGGAGACAAACGATAGTTCACGGTGTGCAAAACAGCACCAATCATGGGAACAGCAAAAAAGAGTTCCAGATAACGTGGTGAGTCGTACTCTAAAACGGCCACTACATCACCGGCTTTCACGCCCAGATTTTTTAGTGCGTTGGCAAGTTTTCGCACCCGCTTGTTCAACTCAAAATAATTATACCTCGTAAGGTCGCGATAAACAATCTCATTGTTTGGCTCATATTTTAATGAGTCGGCCAGTATGCGTTTTATCAACAACGGATAAGCATAGGCTTCTTCTGTGGAAGGTAAAATCTTTGTTTTGAGCATTTTAAATATCTTTAAGGATTAGTGCTTACAAATTTATAAAAAATTTGGAGGATATGACAGAAAAAGCTCCCGAAAAAAATAATTTTAAAGAAATAAGATTTTCCTATTTTTACCCTCTCTCCCAAAAGGAACAAAATGGCTGACAAAGCAAAAAGATTTGGTGCATTTGCCGGTGTCTTCACACCTTCTATCCTGACCATCCTCGGGGTTATCATGTACCTGCGTCTTGGATGGGTAGCCGGTGTGGCCGGTATCTGGGGGAGTGTGGCCGTAATACTGCTTGCCCACGTCATTTCGGTAACAACCGGATTGAGCATCTCCTCCATTGCCACCGATAAAAAGATAAAAGCCGGCGGCATTTACTATATCCTTTCGCGTTCGCTGGGTTTGCCCATGGGAGGCTCCATTGGCATAACCCTGTTTGTGGGCACCGCCTTGAGCATTTCACTTTACGTTGTGGGTTTTGTGGAGAATTTTCTGGATATTCCGGCGATGCAGCACTGGCTTGGCATGGCGGGGCCGACCATTCAAAATACCCGCATTGTGGGAACAGTGGTCCTGGTACTGCTGGCGGCCATCGCCCTAATCAGTACCAACTTTGCCATAAAAACACAATTTCTGGTGCTCGGTGCCATTGTTTTGTCCCTGGTTTCTGTTTTTGTGGGCTTTTTCCTTCACCCGGCAGCAGCCGTTGTTGCGCCGGTTACCCATTTCACGCCGTTCAAAGATTTCAGTTTTACGGAAGTCTTTGCCATCTTTTTCCCGGCTGTTACCGGATTTACCGCAGGCGTGGCCATGTCGGGCGATTTAAAAAATCCCCAAAAGGATATCCCTTACGGGACATTGATGGCCATTTTTACGGGACTGGTTATTTATCTTGCCCTTGCGGTCAGTTTTAATTTGTTTGTGGACAGGCAGTTGTTGTTGACAAATTATAACTTTCTTATACAGATTGCCTGGTTTCCTTTTCTCGTTATTGCCGGTATCTGGGGAGCCACGCTTTCTTCGGCTTTGGGGGACATCCTTGGCGGGCCGCGTATCATCCAGGCCATTTCCAATGACCATATCACGCCAAAGGTTCTCGGGAAAAGTTACGGAAAAAACAACGAGCCCCGAAACGCCCTCATTTTTACCTTTTTTCTCTCCGAGCTGGGGATTCTTGTGGGCGATTTAAATGTCATTGCCGGTTTGGTTACCATGTTTTACCTCACAGCTTACGGGTTTATCAACCTGGCTTTTGTATTGGAAAAATGGGCCAGTGCCGATTTCCGCCCGGGTTTTAAAATTCCTGCCTGGGTGGGGATTCTGGGATTTGTTACCAGCTTTATGATTATGTTTAAGCTGGACATGGCAGCCATGTTTGGGGCGTTGATTATTCTGGGTTTTGTGTTTTATCTCATCCGGAGAAAACAGCTTCACCTGGCCATGGACGACATTTGGCCCAGCGTTATGGCTTCCTTAATCCGCTGGGTATTAACCCGTTTTAAAAAAATGCATCTTACCGAGGCCAACTGGCGGGCCAACATTCTTTTGTTCAGCGGGGGAAAATCAAGCAGGCCGCATTTGGTGGAGTTCAGCAGGTTTATCGCCGGCAAACAGGGCCTTATCTCCAATTTTGACCTGGTGCTAAAGCCCAATGCAAAACACCTTTTCCCCTCGCATCATCAGGTTATCCCCGAAGAGGAGATGGAAGGTGATGAGGCCATCTTTAAAAGGCGACAGGTATGTAATGACATTTACGATGCCATAGAAAGTTTGTCGGCAACTTATGGTTTCTCAGGCATGGAACCCAATACCGTGGTGCTGGGATGGGGCCGGCACACCACCAATCCCATGCGTTTTGCCCAGATGCTGTATTATATCAAAAACCTGGACCTGAACATTGTGATGCTTGATTATGACAAAGGGAAAGGTTTTGGAAATTTTAAACAAATTGATGTCTGGTTGCGTGGTGGCTCCAACAACGGGAGCCTCATTTTCTCTTTGCTCAAATCCATTCACCTCTCCTATGCATGGCATAATGCCGTTGTCCGCATATTACTGATCACAGCTGACAAGGAAAAGAAAAAATCGATACTGTCCAAAACTAAGTATCTGCTCAACAAACACCGTGTGCCGGCGAATGTTCAAATCATTCTGAAAGGGACGTCAGACAATGTACATGATATTATCAAAAGCCACTCTGCCGAAGCGGATTTGACCATTATGGGAATGGCCGTAGTACAGGTAGGAAAGGAAAAAGATTTTATTGAACGTGCCGACAGCCTGTACAATGATTTGGGCACACTGGTACTGGTAAAAGCCTCTTCATTTTTCAGCGATTTACACCTTGGAGACGGAAGCAGCACGCCGGCCAAGGCACATTAAAGTGCCTGGCAATTCCTGTTTATGCCCTGACTAAACTTATTCTAAATACCCTGTAAATTCCCCATTTCAGAAGTTTAATCCGTAATTTTGCCCTGTTAAAAAAATCAATGGACATGATTACAAAACAATTAACGCATCCCCGCAGCATAGTGGTTGTTGGCGGGTCAAATGATATTCAGAAACCGGGTGGCAAAGTTTTGAAAAATCTTCTTGATGGAGGTTTTGATGGCAAACTTTACGTGATGAACCCCAAAGAAACTGAAGTGCAGGGCGTAAAAAGTTTTCCCGACCCCAAAGAGATGCCCAATGTGGACCTGGCCATTTTTGCCATAGCAGCAAAATACACTCCCGAAACCATTGAATTTCTGGCCCAGAACAAAAACACCCGTGCCTTTATTGTCCTCTCCGCCGGGTTTAGCGAAGAAAGCCATGAAGGCAAGCTGCTGGAAGACCGTATGGTGGAATCCGTAAACAAGGTAAACGGTTCGCTTATCGGCCCCAACTGTGTCGGCGTATTGACACCGCAATACCACGGCGTATTCACCCGGCCCATTCCAACACTTGACCCCAATGGTTGTGATTTTATCAGTGGTTCGGGGGCCACAGCTTGTTTCATTATGGAAGCGGGCATTCCTAAAGGATTGACATTCAATAATGTATATTCTGTAGGAAATTCTGCTCAAATGGGTGTGGAAGAAGTATTGCAATACATGGATGAGACATTCAATCCCGAAAAGGATTCTAAAATAAAACTGCTTTATTTTGAAAAAATTGACAAGCCCGATTTGTTGCTAAAACATGCCTCTTCGCTTATCCGGAAAGGATGCCGTATTGCTGCCGTGAAAGCGGGCGCATCGGAAGCCGGAAGCCGTGCAGCTTCTTCGCATACGGGTGCTTTGGCAGGTTCGGATACCGCTGCTGGCGCACTTTTCCGCAAAGCGGGCATCGTGCGGTGCTATGGCCGTGAAGATTTGATTAGTGTCGCTTCTGTTTTCATGTACCCGGAGTTAAAGGGAAAAAATATTGCCGTCATTACCCATGCCGGTGGCCCGGCAGTCATGCTGACGGACAAACTTTCGTCCGGCGGGTTGAACGTGCCGGCTATCCAAGGCAAAGATGCCGAAGAACTGAAAGCAAAGCTTTTTCCCGGATCGGCTGTGGGCAACCCCATCGACTTTCTTGCTACCGGGACTGCTGAACAACTCGGTACCATTATTGATTTCGTGAACGACAAATTTGATGAAATTGATGCCATGGTAGTCATTTTCGGGACACCCGGTTTGTTTGAGGTTTATGACGTGTATGATTTGCTGAACGAGAAAATGAAAACCAGCAAGAAACCCATATTTCCGGTTCTGCCTTCCGTATCTACCGCCGAAAAAGAGGTGAAAGCTTTTGTGAAGAAAGGACGGGTCTATTTCCCGGATGAGGTCATGCTTGGCGAAGCCCTTTCGCGGGTTTACCATACGCCTAAACCGGTGCCTGAAAAAATTGACCTGCCTGCGGTAGATAATGAAAAGGTTCGCTCCATTATCCAAGGGTCAACCGACGGTTACCTTCCTCCTGAAGAAGTAACTGCGTTGTTGGATGCTGCCGGTATTCCCCGTGCCAAAGAGTTTACCACTTCAAAAAAAGATGAAATTGTAAAATTAGCAGAGAAAACCGGTTTTCCGTTGGTTATGAAGGTCATAGGGCCTCTGCATAAATCGGATGTGGGCGGTGTGAGCCTGAATATAAAAGACAACCAACGACTCCTGGATGAAATGGAACGCATGATGCACATTGAAGGCTCCAAAGGGGTACTGATACAGCCTATGCTCAGCGGGACCGAGCTTTTTGCCGGGGTCAAAAAAGAAGACAAATTCGGGCACATGATTTTGTTCGGCCTTGGCGGGATTTTCATCGAAGTGTTGAAAGATGTCCGTACAACCCTGGCACCATTGGGCAAAGAAGAGGCTTTTGCCGAGTTGAGAAAACTGAAAAGTTACAAAATAATCCAGGGGGCCCGCGGCATGGAAGGGGTGAACGAAGCCGGCTTTGTCGATATTCTGGTGCACCTTTCGGCACTGGTTGAAACCGCTCCCGAAATCACAGAAATGGACCTGAACCCGTTGTTGGGAAACAAACAAAAAGTGGTCGCCGTGGATGCACGCATCAGGATAGCAAAATGATGCCGGATGAGACGGTTTGGTGTCCTTTTATAGCGGAAATTTCCGTAATTTTGGGCTGCATCTCAACAGCAGCATTTTCAAAGCGGGGATGCTTTATGAATTTACAGCTTAAACACTCAAAACATGAAGAATACACCCATAGATTACCAGATTGTTAACCAAAAAATAAAAGAAAGCGGACTTCGTTCCGTGGGGAAAGCCACCATCCGGGAGATTAAAAAGCTGGTGGACGAAATAGAAAAAGCATCGGGCAAAGAATTTGTCCGCATGGAAATGGGCGTCCCCGGATTGCCCCCGGCACAAATTGGCGTAGAAGCACAAATAGCAGCACTGAAAAAAGGGGTCTCTGCCATTTATCCCAACATACAGGGTTTGCAGATTCTGAAAGAAGAGTTCTCAAAATTCCTCAAACTGTTTTTGGACATTGAGGTAAACCCGGATGGATGTATCCCGACAGTAGGCTCCATGCAAGGTGGGTTTGCCGCTTTTTTATGCATGAGCCGCACCAACAGCCATCAGGATTCCACGCTTTTTATCGACCCGGGATTTCCGGTGCACAAAATGCAGCATAAAGTGCTGAACCTGCGATACGAAAGTTTCGATGTCTATAACTACCGCGGCAAAAAGCTCAAGGACAAGCTGGAATCTTATTTCAAAACCGGAAGGTTTCATTCGGTTCTCTACTCTAACCCCAACAACCCGTCCTGGATATGCTTTACAGAAGAAGAGTTGCAGATTATCGGTGAAATGGCCGACAAATACAATGTGGCCATCTTGGAAGACCTCGCCTATTTTGGCATGGACTTTCGCAAAGATTATTCACAACCCGGGAAACCGCCTTACCAGCCGACAGTGGCCAAATACTCCAAAAATTACATTCTGTTTGTTTCCAGTTCCAAAATTTTCAGCTATGCCGGCGAACGTATAGGGATGATGGCCATCTCCAACCACCTGTTTACCATGAGCCTGCCCGATTTGCGCCGCCATTACACCACAGACAACCTCGGCTATTCCCTGATTTTTGAAACGCTTTATCCATTGAGTTCGGGCACTTCCCATTCTGCACAATATGCCCTCGCAGCCGTTCTTAAAGCAGCCAACGAGGGAAGATTCAATTTTGTGGACTATGTAAAAGATTACGGGGCCAAGGCCAAGGAGATGAAAAAGATGTTTCTGGAAAATAAGTTCAAAATCGTTTATGACACCGATATTGACCAGCCCATTGCCGATGGTTTTTACTTTACCTTTTCCTATCCCGGTTTTGATGCAGAGGCGTTGTTGCACGAATTGGCTTTTTATGGTATCAGTGCCATCTCCCTTCTTATCACGGGAAGTGAACACAAGGAAGGCATCAGGGCCTGTACATCGCTGGTGCGCCACGACCAGCTTCCGGTGCTGAGGGAACGGCTGGAACAATTCCACAAAGACCATCCCCTTTCTTAAATATCCGGCCACCGGATTCTTCAAAAGAAACCTGAATTAACCTGTTCCGAATGTGGAAACTTATCCGGTTTTTCTCCGAAATGATAACAAATGTAGTGGTTTAAATAAGTGTTTTTTCTTTTAAAATACTAGTATTGTATTTATTATAAGCCGGTTATATATATTGGCATATCTTTTGCTAACGCAAAGGCATTTTACATTTTAATTGATGTAAAATGTTTTGGTTGTAAAACAGGCCGGAGGAGTAAAAACTTCCGGCCTGTTTTCATTTCTGTCAGGGAAAAGGTTATTTTTGCTTTATTATGAGGGAAATTAAAAATCCGTATCGAAAAATGGAGGGCTACCAATGCTTTGGATGTGCACCGCAGAATCACAACGGCCTGCAAATGACGTTTGCCGAAGAAGGAGAATTTATTGTCTCCGCGTGGGAACCAAAAGATTATTTTCAGGGATATTATAACGTTTTACATGGCGGCATTCAGGCTACGCTCATGGATGAAATTGCTTCGTGGCTTGTGCAGGTAAAACTAAAGACAGCCGGCGTTACCTCCACAATGAACGTACGTTACCGGAAGTCTGTTCCCATCGACAAAGGGACCATCAGGCTTCGGGCAAAACTTACCGGCCAGCGTCGTAACCTGGCTGATATTCATGTGGAATTGTTCGGCCCGGATGGCACGCTCTGTGCCGAAAGCGATTTCGTCTATTTCACCTACCCGCGCGATGTGGCAACAGAACAGCTTCATTACCCGGGTTATAAAACATTTTTTGAAGAATAGACAATTTTCCCTAACTGTTTTTTAGCTGCTCATCAATAAGGCTTGCCGACACAAAAGACTCTTTTATCAAAATAACGATGGCAGCCAGTGCGCTGATGACAGAGAGCGTAACCATTCCGTAGAGCAGAGGAGTGGTAAAATTTATCCTCTGTTGGCCCAGCCCCGCAGCCAGGCTTCCCATTAGGACAAAACCCACACAGAGATAGAGCAGGCTCAAAGCCCATTTGAACATCCACAAACGCTTTTTCTGTAAAGCCATAAATTCGACGGAACAGCTAAAGTCATCTTCAATGATGTGTTGTAATTGTCGTATGAGTTCGATGTAGCGTCGCGAGGTGGACAGAATAATTAAACCAACCCCTGAAAGGAAGCTTAAAGGTGCCAGAATCAAAGTGAGTTCCATTTTGGTAAATTTATATTTTCTGATGAATGCCTGTCATCCCAAGTGCGTTGTTTATGGCTTTTTGCAGGAAATCCATCGTCATAGCGGCCTGCCCGGAAGCGGATTTTTCAGCCTGAACGATAATATACGTTTCCAGCACCTGCCCTGACCAGTCTTGTTGGTGCCAATGTCCGGGAGTGATATTTTTTACATCTTTTATGGAAATTTTAACCTCTTTCTCCCAGGCTGTGATATAGAAATAAGGTTCCGGATAATAAACATCCGGCATGGCCAGCCCGAAGCTAATGGAAGAGGTCGGTGCTTCTCCTTCAAAAGTGAGTGGGAGATAAAGTCCTTCGTCAAAGTGATGCGGCCAGATAAAAAGCTCCTCCTCACGGTGCAAAAGCTCCAGGAAGTACTGCTGGAGGAGATGTCCGTTTGTTCTGTGGCGTGCCAGCTCCTGCATATTCTCAAAGTTTTCCACACGGAAAGGGTTTCCATGCTTCACCGGATGGTCGGGAATATCAAAATGCATTTTAGGCAACAGTTTCCCGGCATCCAGTCCCTGTGTTTCCAACTGACCGTGCAGCCATTGAAAAGCTTCCGGAAATGTCTTTCCGTTTAACGGGAAAGCGGTCAGTGCAGTGCGATCTGCCGAAAGTATTTGTAATGCGAAATCCGGATAACTCAGCCCCACGTGGAAATCCTGTTTTCCGGCGGTGATTAAATTACCCAATTGTAAATCTTTTTCCGGTATCCATCGGGAGGCAGTATGGCTGTCATCAGCCGCTTCGGGGATAAAATATTTCCCGGCCATGGCTACGAGCTGTGTTGCCTGATGCAGGTTGTTGGCGTCAGCTTGCAATTTCTGCGGATGGATGCTTAATATTTGCCAACGATTGATTATATCTGTTTCTTTCATGTGTTTATAATTTTGTATTATATTGACATTAAAAGTGTTACGTCATTGCGAGGAAATGGGGCGTTTTTGCGGTGGCTGACGAAGCAATCTCTTTATTTGTGTAAGTCGCTGAAAAGTTGAGATTGCTTCTTCGCCCTCCACACGAGCCTGCCTTTTGCTCATCGCAATGACGATAATTCTTATTTATTAGTGCATTTCATAATCATTCTCCTCCCGTTTGGAACGGGATAATTCGCATGTTTTAAATCAATTACGGATGATTCATTTCTGATAAGTTTATTCGGTAATGGCAACCCCTTTCCAGAAGGCTACATAATTTTTGATGCCTTTGGCAAGCTCACGGGGAGCGGGGTAATACCAGGCGGCATCAGGATTTCTTTTGCCATCCACCACCAGCGTGTGGTAGGAGGCCAGCCCTTTCCACGGGCAAGTGGTATGTGTACCACTCTTTTCAAAAAATTCTTTGTTGACCGATTCGGGAGGAAAATAATGGTTGTTTTCCACCACGATGGTTTTGTCACTCTCGGCGATAATCTTGTTGTTCCAGATTGCTTTCATTGTTTCTCTTTTAAATTTGCTTCATTAGTCGATATTTTGCCGGTTTCCTTACGGGAAAGAGAGCTTAATTATTTGATTTCCCACAAACTGTCCAGAAAATATTGCCGGCTGTCAGTAAAATGTTGCAACACCTTGTATCCCGTTTCTTCGGCCAGCCGGTCTATCTCTTCGGGACTGTATTTTTTGGAAATTTCGGTATGAACCAATTCGTTTTTGGTAAAGAAAAATTGTTTTTCAAGTGCTTCAAAATGAATCTGTTGATCTTTCAAAGATAACAGAAAGCTTCTTACTTCGCCACTTATCGGTTCATAAAAAGTGTAATGGCTGAAAGCATCCAAATCGAAGCCTGCACCCAGCTCGCGGTTCATGCGCCGCAGCAGGTTCAGGTTAAAAGCTGCGGTGATGCCCTGAGAATCGTTGTATGCTTCGCTTATGATTTGCGGATTTTTGCGCCGGTCGATACCCACGAATAAAAAATCACCGGATTTGCTCTCGCGGGCAAAATTTTGGTAAAAGGAAACGGCCTGTTCCCGTGTGAAGTTTCCCATGTTTGAACCGAGGAATAGCGTGATGTTTCGCCGGTTGTTCAACTGGGCCATTTCCCTGATGGCATCAAAATATTCAAAATGCAGGGGATGTACTTTTGCATGGGCATCTCTTTCTGCAAACTACGGGTAAGCTCTTCCAGAATATTCTCTGAAATGTCCACCGGGTAGTAGGTAAAGTCGGTACCGTTTTCAAGCAGCTGGTGGAGCAGGATTTTTGTCTTGCTTCCGTCTCCGGCACCAAATTCCAGCAAATTAAATGGCTCATCAAAAGCCTTCATCTGCTGAAGAATTTTCTCTTTTTGTGTATGAAAAATTTCCTCTTCGCAACGGGTGAGATAATATTCCGGCATTTTCATAATCTCCTGAAAAAGCCGGTCACCTTCCTTATCGTACAGAAACATGGAAGAGATGCTTTTGGGGACTCTCGAAAAGCCTATTTGTGCCGCTTCGGCCAGATTTGTGTTGGTGGTTTGTGTTTTTAATTCCATGGGATAGTTAAATTCTTTTGTTTGTCAGGTATACCGGACTGTTTAAAGCAAAGATACGTCTGTTCTTGTTTCCAAAAGGACAGGGCCATCGTGGGTAAACAACTCCTCCATTTTTTTCATGAGATTTTCAGGCCGGTCAGCTTCCCGTAGGCCGATGCAGCAAAAGCCGCGGCACCCTGGTGCGGGCATTTGTTGTCAAGGGCACAAACCGCTCCTTCAAAACGGCTCAGACAAATATCTGTGTGGTTGGCCGTTACTGTCATAACGCGATTTTCTTGCAGCACTGAAGCATCGTCCAGCACTTTGATCCACTTCGTTTCTTTTTTCATAATTTATGTCCTTTGTAATTGAAAATAATATTGCTTTAGACGAAAAACAGGCTTGTAGCTTACACAACCAAAAGAAAAAAATAAAGCGGTAAAACTTCGTCAGGTTAAAAGCACCATTATGCCACTAAGATACAAAATTTCAAATACATAATTGTATATACTTAAATATTTATGGGTAATCAGGACAAATCCTATTTTAATGTGCCCATTTCATTTTACCCCCTGTTGTCCATGAAGTTGAGAATCTGCCACAAACAAAAAAGGCGATACTTAAAAGTACCGCCTTCATAACCGAACAAAGCTTTATTTATTTTTTATCGGTCTTTTTGTGGTGATGGTGTTCGCTATTTTCATGGTGTTCACGTTTGGCCCTGTTGGCTTCACGTTTCTTTTGGTGTTCTGCTTTTTGGGCCTGATGATCTTTGTGTTCTTTTGTCTTTTTTGTTTTCGGCTTTTTGTCTGCTTTCGGGCGTTTGGTTTTTGTAGCGTGATGGGCAATGGTCGTAGCATCAAAAACCGGTGCCTTTTGCAGGTTTGTCCCCTGCGTGGTAGTCAACTGCAGCACAGGGCTGTTGTGTTCCGTCGTTTTCACGACTACATGGTTGCCGGCCTGTGTCAGGCTAAAGGCAAAGACCATGACAATTACTAATGCAATTTTTTTCATGATTTTAATATTTAAAATTAATACACAAATGTACTATTGGAAAGCAAGTAATTATTCACTTTCTTTTGTTAAAAATCGTTAACAAACCTTAATTGGGGTTTTCGCCTGTATACATCTAATACTAAGTATTTTAAAAATATTTTACAGAATAAAAAGAAGCCGGTTAAAATTTTCTGAGAGCCAAAATTATTACTACTTTTGCCTATAGAAAATAAAGACTGTTAAACCTTTAAAAATTAAGACAATGTACAGTAATCTTGAGAGTGTTCCGAAAGCCTATAACGAGCCTGTGCTGAGCTACGCACCGGGGTCTCCGGAACGTGCAGAGCTGAAAGCCATGCTGGCAAAAATGAAATCGGAAGAAATAGATATTCCCATGTTTATCGGCGGGAAAGAGGTTACCACCGAAGAAAAAGTAGCCATCCATCCCCCCCACGAATTAAAGCATACGTTGGGTTATTACTTCAAAGGAGATGCTTCTCATGTTTCCATGGCCATCGAAGCTGCGCTTGCTGCCCGTGAAACCTGGCACAACATGCCCTGGGAACAGCGTGCCGCTATCTTTTTGCGTGTAGCCGATTTGATCAGTGGCCCTTATCGTGCCAAAATTAATGCCGCTACCATGCTGGCACAATCGAAAACAGCTTTTCAGGCTGAGATTGATGCTGCCTGCGAGCTGGCTGATTTTTTCCGTTTCAACGTGCAGTATATGACCGAGATGTACGCCCAGCAGCCTGCTTCTTCCAAAGGTATATGGAACCGCCTCGAATACCGCCCGCTGGAAGGGTTTGTCTATGCACTGACGCCTTTTAATTTTACTTCCATTGCCGGAAACCTTCCCGGTGCTCCTGCTTTGATGGGCAATGTGGTGGTTTGGAAATGCTCTAACACACAGGTCTATTCGGCAAAAGTTATCATGGATATTTTCAGGGAAGCCGGTTTGCCCGATGGTGTTATCAATCTGGTATTTGTCTCGGGACCGGTAGCCGGGAAAACAGTGATGGAGCACCCCGATTTTGCCGGGTTCCATTTTACAGGCTCCACAGGCGTTTTTCAGCATATCTGGAGAACCATCGGTGCCAATATCGCCAAATACAAAACCTATCCCCGCATTGTGGGAGAAACCGGCGGCAAAGATTTCATAATGGTACACAAATCAGCCCATGCAGATCAGGTGGCCACGGCCATGGTAAGAGGTGCTTTTGAATTTCAGGGACAGAAATGTTCGGCAGCTTCCAGGGCTTATATTCCTGATAACCTGTGGAATGAAGTGAAAGAGATTATGCTTGCTCAGGTGAAAAGTATCAAGATGGGGAATCCGGAAGATTTTTCAAACTTTATGACGGCTGTTATTGATGAGGCCAGTTTCGACAAGTTGTCCATGTTTATCGACAATGCAAAAAAAGATGCCGATGCCGAAATTATTGTGGGGGGTGGCTATGACAAATCGGAAGGCTACTTTATTGAACCGACGGTTATTCTGGCAAAGGATCCGCATTATATCACCATGGAAGAAGAATTGTTTGGCCCTGTGCTGACGGTTTATGTTTATGATGCGGATAAGTATGAAGAAACGCTGGACATCCTGGACAGCACTTCGCCTTACGGCCTTACCGGTGCCATTTTTGCCGATGACCGTTACGCTGTTGACCTGGCTACCAAAAAGCTGGTAAATGCTGCCGGTAATTTTTACATCAACGATAAGCCCACCGGTGCCGTGGTAGGACAGCAGCCTTTCGGCGGTTCACGTGCTTCGGGAACCAATGATAAGGCCGGTTCCAGCCTGAACCTCATTCGCTGGGTAAGCCCGCGTACCATCAAGGAGACTTTTATTCCGGCTACTGATTACCGCTATCCCTTTATGGAGGAAGAATAACTGTTTTTCAGGATTTCAATTAGAAAAGAAGCTTCTAATTGAACGACTGTAAATCCTGTAGCCGTTTGTAAACGCCATTTTGTTTTAGCAAAACTTCATGGGAACCACGTTCCACAATTTTTCCTTTTTGCATTACAATGATTTCGTCGGCATCGCGGATGGTGGAGAGCCGGTGAGCAATGACCAGTGTTGTCCGGTTTTTCATGATTTTCGAAAGGGCATCCTGTACCAGCCGCTCTGCCTCCGTATCCAATGCGGAAGTAGCCTCATCCAAAATTAAAATATCGGGATTGGCAAGCACAGCCCGTGCTATGCTCAGCCGCTGACGCTGCCCACCCGAAAGGATAACGCCCCTGTCCCGAACACTGGTTTGGTAACCCTTCTCCATGTTCATAATAAAATCATGTGCGTTGGCAACTTTTGCCGCTTCCTCAACCGCCTCTTGCGAAACATTGTTCATCCCAAAAGCAATATTGTTAAAAACCGTATCATTAAACAGGATACTGTCTTGTGAAACAATGCCCATAAGGCTCCTCAGATCAGAAATTTTGTATTCCCTGATGTCATGTCCATCCAACACAATCCTTCCTTTGGAGACATCATAAAACCGGGGGAGCAAATCGACAATGGTAGATTTTCCCCCGCCCGATTCTCCCACTATGGCAATCATTTTTCCTTTCGGAATGTGAATGTCAATATCTTTTATGACATAATGTTTGTCGTATTTGAAAAAGACATGCTCAAATTGAATCTCTTTCTTAAAAGAATTTACGGGAATTGCATCGGGGCTTTCTACAATCACCTCACCGGCATCGAGCACTTCAAAGATCCGGTCGGCGGAAGCCAGCCCTTTACGAATATTAAAATAACTCTGCGAAAGCGATTTGGCCGGTGTAATAATCTGAGAGAAAACCACAATAAAAGTGATGAAATCGGCTGCCTGAATCGTAGAATGGGGCGAAATGACCATCTGTCCGCCAAACCATAAAATAATCACAATAACCAGCGAAGACAAAAATTCGCTCATCGGGGAAGACAAATCACGCCGCCGGTTGACGGCAACCTGCTTGCGATAATAGGCCATATCCATGGCCGAAAAACGTCGGTTGAAATAGGAAATGGCATTAAAACCCTTTACCACCCGCAAGCCGGAAAGTGTCTCTTCGATAACAGACATAAGGTTTCCATACAAATTCTGAAGAATAACCGAATTTTTCCTGAGGTTCCTCCCGATGGTGCCAATAAGCAGCCCTGTAACCGGCAGAATGACAAGGACAAAAATGCTAAGTTTTAAGCTCAGGCTGACCATAAAAGCAAGATAGGCCACAATAGTCAGCGGATCACGTACCAGCACCTCAATATAATTGAGAATAGATGATTCCAGCTCCTGCACATCGGAAGTGATACGTGTCATCAAGTCACCTTTTTTGTTTTTGGTATAATAAGAGAGTGGCAGGACAAGCAACTTTGCGTAAAGGTCATCGCGAACGCCCCGAATGGCCCCCGAACGGGCAGAAGTGATAAAATACATGGCAAAATATTGTCCCACATCTTTAAAGAAAAAAGAGAGCAGAATAATAACACAAATAAAAACCAGTGCCTGTAATTTACCCTGATGGATAATAATCTGGCTGATGTAGTAATTGAGGTAATTTAAAGCCGAATGTGTACTGAAATACAACGCCGGCTTCACGGTAATCAGTTTGTTCATCCCAAAAAGCAGGTTCAAAAAAGGAATGAGCAAAGCCAGCGAAAACAAAGAAAAAACAATGGTTATAATGTTGGAAATCAGGTTGGCAAGCAAATGACTCCAGTAAGGAAATACGTAGGCAATAACACGGCGTAATTTTTTCATTCGTTTTTAAAATAAAAGAGCAAAGATAGAGATAAAAACCGATTATGGTTTCAGCAAACTACCACATCTCTTTTAACCACACCTTGTCAGGCAAAAAATCGACTAATCAGACAAACTTTTAAAAAATATTTAAAAAGTACTTGACTTTTGTTAATTTTTTTTCTTTCTTTGCTGAACTTTATTTAAAAATTATGCCTTTATTTGAACATGGGGACTTTTTGAGTGAGCTTACGCGGGTGGAGTTAAAAAAACATTCGCAGAAAAAGCGTATTGTCCGTACTTTTTATCTGCACGGGCCTTTAAGTATAGCCGAAATAACGAAGTATGTCGAAGTAAGTGTGCCCACCATGCAAAGCCTTTTGGATGAGTTGTTAAAGGAAAATATTGTAAAATCGCTTGGAGCCGGCTCATCCAAAGGAGGAAGACGGCCTACACTTTACGGGCTGCACAGCAAAGCATTTTATGTTTTATCTATTGACATTGGCACCCATTCGACCCGGTACACCATTTTTGACAGTGCCAATAAAAAGGTAATGCCTGTACAGGAAATTCCTTTGTTGCTAAAAAATGATATGGCGTCGGTCGAAAAAATATTTCATTCGGCTATGGCATTGGTAAAAGCTTCAGAAATAAATCCAGAGCACATTGTAGGGATTGGCATTGATATGCCTGGTCTAATTGAACGGGAAAAAGGCATCAACCACAGCCTGTTTAATTTTGGGGAACCCATTGCCGATATTTTCAGCCGGTTGTTCAACAAGCCCGTAGTGATTGAAAACGATGCACAGGCCAAAGCACTGGCTGAATTTCGTTTTGGCAAAGCAGTAGGCAAAAAACATGTTTTGGTCATTCAAATGGGTTGGGGCGTAGGTATGGGCATGATCTTAAATGGAAAGCCTTATTACGGGGCACGTGGTTTCTCCGGCGAATTTGCCCATATACCCATGGTAGACGAAAAAGGTTACCTCTGTACTTGTGGTATGCGCGGATGCCTGGAAACCATCAGTTCCGGAAATGCATTAACCCGGTACGCCATCCAAGGAATAAAGGCCGGAGAAATGACTATCCTTTCTGAAATGGCCAAGGGGAAGCCGGGAAACATTACTTCACACATGGTCGTGGAAGCCGCCAGAAAAGGAGATCAATTTGCCATCGGACTTTTTTCCAGAATTGGGTTCAACCTGGGTAAAGGAATTGCTTCGTTGGTTCAAATACTTAATCCTGAACTTATCATTCTTGATGGACGGTTAACAAAAGCCGGTTCTTACCTAATCACCCCGCTGAAACAAGGGTTACAACAATATTCGTTTACAAAAATGCGTGAAGAAATGGAAATTACACTGAGTAAACTGGGGGAAGATTCCAGTTTGCTTGGCAATGCCGTCAGCTTACTGGAAATGGTCTTTGAAAATTAATCTGTTTATATATTTATGTTTAACCTTAAATTATGTTTTATGAAAAGTAGACTACTTATTTTGCTGCTCCTTCTTATGGGGGGGTTCAGCAGCCTGTTCGCCCAAGAGGTTATTACAGGAACGGTCACCGATGCCGCTGACGGTTCTACCATTCCGGGCGTAAACGTGTTAGTTGAAAGTACAACTAACGGAACAACTACCGACATGAATGGAAAGTATTCCATCACAGTGGGTAATAATGCAAAAGCGTTGATTTTTTCTTTTGTTGGTTATCAAAAACTAAGAGTGGAAATCGATGGCAAGAAACAAATTAATGTTGTTATGCACCCGGCCAATATTGCCTTGAATGAAGTAATGGTAACGGCATTGGGCATTTCAAAAGCGCGTAAATCACTGGCGTACTCTGCCGATCAAATGAAAGGGAGTGCTTTAACCACAGTAAAAGACCCATCGGTAATCACAAGCCTGAGCGGCAAAGTGGCCGGAATACAGGTCAACGAAAGCGGCTCCGGGGTCGGAGGTTCTGTCAGGGTAATCCTGCGTGGAAACAAATCAACCCGGAACAACCAACCGCTCTATGTGATTGATGGGGTTCCCATGCTGAACTATACACCGCAGCAACCAAACGACCCATGGGGTGGCGGCAACGCCAGTGGAGCCATTGGCGTTGACGGCGGCGATGCCTTGTCCAGCATCAACCCTGATGACATCCAAAGCATTACCGTGTTAAAAGGTGCCAGCGCAGCAGCCCTTTACGGAAGCCAGGCTTCTAACGGTGCTATTCTGATTACCACAAAAAAAGGAAAAGCCGGAAAAGGAATTATCAATTTCACTTCAACCTTTATGGCCAACACTGTTGCCACCGCACCGGATTTGCAGTTTGAATACGGGCAAACTTCCAAAGGTTCCCTTGACAGCTGGGGTTCCAAACTAAGTACGGCAGCTCCTGATCATGTTTCCGGTTTTTTCAACACAGGAAGCACAACCATAAATTCTATCAGCTTTAGTGGTGGTACAAAGAAAGCACAAACCTATATTTCTTATGCCAATACGGTAGCCAACGGCATTATGCCGGACAATAAAATGGTAAGGCACAACTTTGAAATGAACGAACATGCCAATTTTTTTGACAACAAACTGGAAGTGAATGCCAGCATAAACTACCTGCACCAAAAAATTAACAACGACCCGGCCCTGGGATTGTACTATAATCCGTTGACCGGTTTGTATTTCTTCCCCCGGGGACTTGATTTTAGCGAATATAAAAACCACTACGAAGTATTCAACCAGGCAAGGAACCTTATGGCCCAGAACTGGATTGCCGACAAAGACGACCAGCAAAACCCTTACTGGATTGTAAACCGCGATCAGAACTTTACCAAACGCGACCGCGTTTTTATCAATACAGGTTTGAAATACCATATCATTCCCGGACTGGACCTTATTGCCCGCGGAAATGTTGATAAATCATATTACACCTTTGACCAGCGGTCATACGCGACAACACAGGCTACACTGGCTGATCCCAATGGCCGTTATGTGCTGAACAATACGCAGGGAACCCAGTTATACGGCGATGTTTTATTGAATTACGATCATCGCTGGGAGAAGTTTTCACTGGACGCCAACGCGGGCGGGAGCATTCGTGACACACGGATTTACACTGAATTCTTCGATTCAAAAGGGGCCGATCTTAAATTTGCCAACATTTTTAGTTTGCAAAACTTCAAACAACCCGGGGCGAACATTCGTCAGAGCATGTCACGTCGCCAGTTACAATCGGTTTACGGAAGTGCCCAGCTCGGTTTCCACGATTATCTTTACCTGAATGTTACAGGCCGTAACGACTGGTCTTCCACTTTACCGGGAGAGTCTTATTTCTATCCTTCTTTCGGTTTGTCGGCCATTATTTCCCAAATGGTGGACATGAAAGGTATCGACTACCTGAAATTCAGGATTTCTTATGCTATTGTCGGTAACGATGTTGACCCATACGTGGCCAATATGATCAACAGCATCGATCCCGTTTCGGGCCTTGTAACCAACACGCTGGGACTGCTTCCCGGGAAAAAACTGGTGCCTGAAAAATCAAAATCCTTTGAAACAGGTTTTGACATTCGCGTATTAAAGAACAGGTTACGGTTTAATTTTACCTACTACAACACGCACACTATAAACCAGTTTATTAGAATTGCCGCCCCTATGGGCAGTGGCTATTCACAGTACCTTGTCAATGCAGGCGACATCCAAAACAAGGGTGTGGAAATTACACTTGGTTTTACACCCGTAAAGACACATGCCGTTAAATGGGATGCCGATTTCCATTTCTCGAAAAATGTCAATAAAGTACTGAGCCTCAGCAAAGACTTACCCAACGGCATTTATTACCTGACACCTCCGGGAGTAAACAATTACGCTATGGCCATTACCGAAGGAGGTTCTTTTGGAGATATTTACGGTAAAAAATTCAAAAGGGCAGCCAACGGCGATATTATTGTAGATGCCAACGGCAAGCCTATGGCAGAAGGCGGGGGACTTGGTTATGTCGGAAATCCCAACCCCGACTTTATGCTTGGTTTTGACAACAACATTACCTGGAAACGTTTTTCCTTCAGGGTTCTTTTTGATGGCCGTTTTGGCGGACAGGTCATGTCGCTAACCCAAGCTATGAGCGACCTGTACGGTGTTTCAAAAGTTACTGCCGATGCCCGCGACAACGGCGGGGTGGCCATTGCGGCACAATATGAAAACGGCACTCCTTTTTCAGGAAAGCTGGATGCCCATGACTTCTACACTACCGTAGGCGGCAGGGCCGGTATCACTGAATATTATGTTTATGATGCCACGAACATTCGCCTTAGGGAACTTTCTATCGGTTACAATTTTAAATTAAACAGTAAAGTCGTAACAGGGTTAAGTTTATCATTTGTGGCAAGAAATCTGTTCTTCCTCATGAACAAAGCACCCTTTGACCCCGATGTTACCATGTCAACAGCTACATCATTTCAGGGTGTAGATGTTTTCAGCCCGCCTTCTACAAGGTCTTTCGGACTTAACTTGAAACTAACGTTATAATCTTTAAAAGAAATGATCATGAAAAAGAACAAAAAATATACTATCGGCCTCATTTTAAGTTTGATGCTGGCCGTGTTGTTCTTCCAGAGCTGCACTAAAAAGTTTGAGGAAATCAATACCAACCCTTACGGCATCTCTGATGAACAGTTGAAAGCAGATTACAAACTGGTGGGCGAACCTTTCAAACAGGCCCTCCAAAATATTTATGCTTACCGTCCCGAGTGGGTTACACAGCTACAACAAAACCTTCTTGGCGATGTTTATTCCGGTTACATGATGCCCCCTACCCCGTTCAGGGGCAATATAAACAACATGACCTATTTCCTTGTCAATGGCTGGAATGAATTTCCCTGGAAAGTTGCCTATAACGATGTGATGGCACCATTAGCCTCCGTAGATAAAAAAGCGGGAGATGGGTTCCCTAATTTCAAGGCATGGGCAAAAATTGTCCGGGTAGAAGCCATGCACCGCGTGAGCGATATTTATGGCCCTATCATTTACACAAAATATGGGAAACCAAATGATGATGGCAGTTTTGATTACGATTGCCAGAAAGATGCTTACTATGCTTTTTTCAAAGACCTTGATGATGCCATTAAAACACTGACACCTTATGCAGATGGCGATTCAACACAGGTTTTCAAATCATTCGACCTGGTTTATGACGGCGATTATGTTAAATGGATAAAATTTGCCAATACGCTTCGGATGCGGCTTGCCCTGCGGATTGCCGAGGTTGACCCCACCAAAGCAGAAACTGAATACAAAGCGGCGGTTGGCCAAAAGTACGGTGTTCTCAGTGACAACAGCGAAAACTTCCTGGTTAGGAGCGAAGCCGGCCTGAGCCATCCACTGAATACCATTAACAATGCCTGGAACGACATTCGCATGGGTGCCCCCATGGAATCATACCTTACGGGTTATAATGATCCCCGCCTCGCCAAAGATTTTCAACCGTCAAAACTGGTACCGGGGAAGTATATCGGCATTCGCGAAGGGATTGATATTAAAGCCAAAGCCGATTATCAAAACTTTTCCAAGCTGGCAGACTTTGGCCTTGTCCAGTTGATGACCGCTGCCGAAGCCTATTTTGACCGCGCCGAGGGTGCGCTCAGAGGTTGGGACAACGGAGGAACAGCACAGTCTTTTTATGAAAAAGGCATTCAAACATCTTTTGACCAATATGGTTTGGGCGACGCCTCAAATTATATAAACGATGCCACAAGCAAGCCTGCCGATTATGTGGATCCTCAAAATTCGGCCAATAACATTGCAGCGGCCTCAACTATTACCATCAAATGGAATGATGCAGACAATTTCCAAACCAAGCTCGAACGTATCATCACACAAAAATGGATTGCCATGTATCCACAGGGCGAAGAGGCCTGGGCTGAGTTTCGCAGAACCGGATATCCACAGTTGTTCCCAAACATCCTCAATAACAGCGGCGGTACCATTACAGGATTTATCAAAAGGGTAAATTTTGTTGAAAGCGAATACCAGGCCAACCCAAATGGGGTAGCCAAAGCTGTAAAATGCCTCAAAGGGCCTGATACCGGCGGAACCCCGTTGTGGTGGGATGTTGATAATGTAAGTAAATAATATTTCTTACAAAAATCAGGTGTCTGTCCCCACCTGATTTTTGTAATTTTTTAGCACGTTTCAGGGCAGCCGGGCTCAAATTTGTACAGCTCATAAACGGTAATTTAAATTAGGTTACACGCAAATCCGGCTGCCCTGTTTTTTTAAAAGAAAAAAGAAAAATGAACATGGATTTATTTTCGCCGGTTGAGGCGTATTTCATTAAAAAGCAGGGAATCGAAAACCAGACCTCCCGTATTCCCTATGTCCTGGTGGACAATTTTCCACAATTAGGGCTTATCACAGCCCTGCGCTTTCTCGAATGGGCACATAAAAACCCTCAAGGCGTTATCAGTTTGCCTACCGGCAAAACACCCGAATATTTTATCCGATGGACACAATATTTGCTTAAAAACTGGGATAACAAAAAGACACAAAAAATCCTGAAAGAGTATCATCTGGAATTTTCTTCCAAACCCGATTTATCAGGGCTCCATTTTGTACAGATTGATGAGTTTTACCCCATCGACCCAAGGCAGAAAAACAGCTTTTTTAACTATGTGAATAAATTTTACATTGATGGTTTCGGGTTGGACCCTGCCAATGCCATGCTGATCAATGCCGAAGAAATTCCACTTTACGACAACAAATCTTTCAAAGAAATTTTTCCGGAAATGAAAGTGGACCTTACCCTGCGTTACCGCGAAGCCAAAACGCAACAGGAACGGTGCCAAAAACAGTCCATTTTTATGATTGATGAATGGTGTGCCCGTTACGAAGAAAAAATCAGGGAAAAAGGCGGTATTGGATTTTTCCTCGGGGGCATTGGCCCGGATGGGCATATTGCTTTCAACATCAAAGGTTCCGATCATTTTTCCACCACCCGGCTGATGGAAACCAACTTTGAGACCCAGGCTGTTGCAGCCGGAGACCTGGGGGGTATCGATGTTTCAAAAAACCGGCTGGTCATCACCATCGGACTGCAAACCATCACCTACAATCCCGATGCCGTGGCCATAATTTTTGCGGCAGGCGAAGCCAAAGCACAGGTGGTGAAAAATGCCCTGGAAAACGAAGCTTCCAATCAATATCCGGGATCAGTCCTGCAAAAACTAAAAAATGCCCGCTTCTACCTCACAAAAGGTGCTTCCGTTAAATTACACGACAGGCTGGAAGCTTATTACAATGGCGAATGGACCAATGAAAAAACAGAAAGGGCCGTTTTGGACCTGGTCAAAAAACTGAACAAATACGGGCATCACCTTACGCTGGAAGACTTAAAAAACGACCCTTATTGCAGCCGTATCCCCGACCTGGACAACAAAACGGTTTCCCGGGTCATAGGCAGCATCAAAAGTAAGCTCGTCAAAGGGATGCGCCAGGAAGAAGAACAGCGTTATTACCACACGGGGCCGCACCACGATGACATATTGCTCGGCATTCTGCCCCACATAACGCACCAGTTGCGCCAGGCAACCAACACCTTTGATTTCAGTATTCTCACCTCCGGGTTTACTGCTGTAACCAACAAGTTTATTATCCATGCCTTATACGACATTTTGTTGTTTCTGGAGAAAGGCGATATCCAAATGATTCATTATCCGGATTTTTATCAAACCGGATACAAACACAAATGGGACAAAGACGTCTATCATTATCTCGGAAAAGTAGCTTCAGGGGAACCGATTGAGCGAAGGAGGGGACTGAGCCACCGTCTGGTCAGGGCCATTGTGGATATATATTCCGTAAAAAACAGTGAAGAACTGGTATTTCGGATTAACAAAATCATCCACGTTTTGGAGAACTCTTACGATGGGGAAAAGAACCCGCCCGACATCCAGAAGCTGAAAGGCATGTTGCGAGAATTTGAAGAAGAGCTGGTTTGGGCACATTTCGGTGTCAGGGTGGAAAATGTCCATCATTTGCGATTAGGCTTCTACACCGGGGATATTTTTACGGAACAACCTGAACGTTCGCGGGATGTGATGCCCATTTTGGAGCAATTACGGGCCATAAAGCCCACCGTTATCAGTCTTGCCCTGGATCCGGAAGGCAGCGGCCCCGACACCCACTATAAAGTGTTGCAGGCCATTGCCGAAGCCGTCAGGATGTGGGGAAAAGAGGAAGACCTGAGCAAATTGCGCATCATCGGATACCGGAATGTCTGGTACCGCTTCCATCCGGCAGAAGCAGATGTAATTGTGCCGGTATCGCTCAACTCCCTCGCTATTGTGGACGAAACATTTACAGATTGTTATCTCAGCCAGGTAGAAGCCTCTTTCCCCAGTTACATGCTCGATGGAAAATTCAGCACTTTGGCACAACAAATCTGGATTGATCAAATGAAACATATCCAACTCCTGCTTGGCAAGAATTTCTTTTATGAAAATCCTTCGCCACGTATCAGGGCTGCGCACGGATTGCTGTTTTTCAGAGAGATGAACGTCAATACTTTCCTGCAACAGGCAAGAGAACTGGAAAAATCGATGGAGGGATTTTAATCCGGTTTTTCTCTGCGGAGTATAAAAAACACAAATCAATTATCTGAACAAAATAGTTTATGCAAAATAGTCCGTTACAAAAAATCCCAAAAATCGGTATCGATATCGGTGGGACAAAAATAAGTACCGGATGGGTGGAAAACAACAAACTTATCAAGAGTTTTACCCTGCCCACCCCGGCCAAAAGCGGAAAAGACGAAATCCTAAAAGCCATCTTGCAGGCTGTCAATGCCGTAACCATGGGGAAATTTTCAGGCATTGGCGTGGGAATCCCCGGATTGGTAGATACAAAAAGCGGCGTTGTTTACGATGTCCAGAATATCCCTTCCCTGACCGGCATGGCTTTGAAATCAAAATTGGAAACCGTTTTCCACTGCCCGGTTGAAATCAACAACGATGCCAACTGTTTTGCCCTTGGCGCAAATTATTTCGGTAACGGGCAGCAATACCGCAACATGGTCGGGCTGACGCTCGGAACCGGTTTGGGCGGCGGCCTCATCCTGAATGGAAAACTTTACGAAGGCGTAGGTACGGGGGCCGGCGAATTAGGCTTTTTACCGTACAGAGATGGGACACTGGAACACTATTGCAGCGGGCAGTTCTTTACACGGAAATATGGCCTAACCGGGAAGAAAGCTTCAGGGCTTGCAGCCGGAAATGATCCGGAAGCATTGGAAATGTTTGCACAATACGGCCGGCATCTCGGGGAAGCCATTAAAATAATTGTGCATATTTTTGCCCCTGAAGCCGTTCTACTGGGAGGTTCCATTAGCACCAACTTCCATTTGTTTGAAAAAAGTATGTGGGAAGTGGTTCACGACTTTCCTTATGAACATGTTGTTGAACACCTGGTAGTGAAACCTGCTATAGCCCCGGAAATAGCCCTTGTAGGTGCTGCATCCCTGGTTTAATTAATGCTTTTAAAAAAATTTAATAAATAAAAATATGTCTATCAACAAAAAGAAATCATTGGACCCGATTATCATTATCGGGTTGTTGTTTTTTATTTTCGGTTTTGTAACCTGGCTTAACGCCACCCTTATCCCTTATCTGCAAACAGCCTGTGAACTTACCTCTTTCGAGTCGTATCTTGTTACGTTCGCCTTTTACATCTCCTATTTTGTCATGGCCATACCATCGTCAAAGGTATTGGAAAAGGTGGGGTTCAAAAAAGGAATGTCGCTGGGATTGTTCATTATGGCACTGGGTGCATTGATTTTTGTTCCGGCAGCCTATACACGAACTTACATCTGGTTCCTCGCCGGTTTGTTCATTCAGGGAACCGGGCTGGCCATCCTGCAGACAGCAGCCAATCCGTATGTTACCATTCTCGGCCCCATAGAAAGTGCCGCCAAACGTATCAGCATTATGGGCATTGCCAATAAGTTTGCCGGCATTTTAAGTCCGGTGATCCTTGGTGCCGTTATTTTATCCGGCATTGGCAAAGTTCAAAAAGGCCTTGCAGGCCTCGACAATGCCGCCAGGGCAGTTGCCCTGGACAAGCTCGCCGAGAAAGTCGTTTTGCCTTACGTTATCATTGCCATTGCTCTGGTTATCATGGCTGTACTGATTCTTCTTTCTACTTTACCGGAGATTGAAGCCGAAGAAGAGCCGGTAACGGGCGATGAGCAGAAGCGGAACAGTATTTTCCAGTTTCCCTATTTCTGGTGGGGGGTGGTCGCACTTTTCTTTTATGTGGGGGCCGAGGTGCTTTCCGTTGATGGACAGATTAAATACGGACTGGCATTGGGTTTTGACATTAAAGTAGCCAAATTTTTCTCCTCCTTCACGCTCATTGCCATGCTGGTCGGATACCTTGTGGGCATCATCAGCATACCCAAATACATATCGCAGCAGAAAGCGTTGAAATACTTCTCCCTGCTGGGAGTCTTTTTCACCGTTATGGCTGTTTTCACAACAGGCTATGCCTCCATTTTATCTCTGGCAGCACTGGGTTTTGCCAACTCCATCATGTGGCCGGCCATCTGGCCCCTGGCCATTGAAGGCCTGGGAAAATTCACCAAGCGGGCATCGGCTATTTTGGTCATGGCCATTGCCGGTGGGGCACTTATCCCGCTGCTATACGGTTATTTATCCGGATTAAAAGCGGTAGGTGTTACCCATGCTTATGCCATTCTGGTTATCTGCTATCTGGTCATTTTTTATTTTGCTGCCCGGGCTTGCCGGTTTGGGAAACGGACACACTGAGCAGCAATATTTAAAAAATAAAACCTGCCCGATGCAGGTTTTATTTTTTAACAATACATTGTTTTTTTGTTATATAATTTATGATTTGTTGCCTTTTGCCTTACTTGTTTTATTTTTAACTTTTAAAATTTAAACAACCCAAAAAATCAGGACATGAAAAGATTTTTACTCCTTACCGGTTTAGCACTTATTTTTGTTTTATCTCCATGGTATTTATTTGCCCAGGAACAACATCCCATGAGCGAACACATGGTTGAAATGAGGCTGTACGGACATCAGAAGAGGCAGCCCAGCCGGTTTGACGTGAACGGAAAAGGGATTATCCCGTTACAACATCTGAAAAAAGCCAAAGGGCTGAACAAAATAGTCTTCGGTTTTATGCCCGATTGGGAATATTCCGGCGGTGCCGATGCCGACATGCATTATGATTTGCTGACCCATGTGGCCCCGTTTGCCTTTGTAACCACTTCCAGTGGAGTCATCAGCAACCCCAATATGTGGCCGTGGACCGATGTCATCAACCATGCGCACAGCCACGGGACAAAAGTCATCATGGCCGTAACCAATTTCGGGGGAAGTGAGAGTGCACCGAGTGTAGCCCATAATTTACTGACAAACAGCAATGCAAAGAATGTTTTGTTTAACAACATAAAAAAAATCATAACAACCTACCAACTCGATGGCGTAAACATCGATTTTGAGGCCATGAACAGTGCCGACCGCGGAAACCTGCTCAATCAGTTTATGGGCGACCTGACGAATTTTATTCACACCAACTTACCGGGAAAAGAGGTTTCGTTTGATGGCCCGGCGGTTAACTGGAGCGGATGGAACATGGATGGGCTTGCCCGGAGTGTGGATTATATCTTTATCATGGGATACGACTACAGTGGAAAATGGAGTACAAATACAGGTGCTGTTGCCCCCCTCACCGGGAGCGGCCATTGTATCCAATACGACCTGACCCATACCTACGGTGTACCATTGTCAAAATACCCTTCGAAATTAATTCTCGGGGTCCCCTACTACGGAAAACACTGGAAAACGTCAAGCGGAAACGCAAATGCGTCCGTAACAAGTTATGTGGGGTCAACCTTTTACAGAAGTGCCGTGGTAGAAGCCGAAAGCCATGGCGGTTTTATCTGGGACAATGTCTCGCAAACGCCGTGGTACAAATGGCAATCCGGCGACTGGAACCAGGTGTGGAATGACAATGAAAAGAGCCTTGGAAAGAAATATGACTATGCCCTTTCCCAAAATATTGGTGGTATTGGTATCTGGGCACTCAACTATGACGGTAGCCGGACAGAGTTGTGGAACCTGATTCACACCAAGTTTGCCGGCGGCACAACACCCATTCCTTCAAGGCCGAAATCTCCGGCCGTCATCATCAAAAATGACACTTCCGTAACACTTAGGTTCAAACCGGGAAACTATGCAGACAGCTATCGTATTTATCAAAGTACAGATAACCACACATATACCATGGTAAAAGAGACTTCGGACACCATTACCGATGTAAGCGGGCTGAAAACCGGTTCAATGTATTATTTTGAAATGACGTCCGTGAACAGTGCCGGAGAATCAAGTAAAACCCATGTATTGGCCGCCATTCCGGGAAAACAGAACCCCAAAATTTTGATTGTGGACGGAGTGGAAAGACGCACTTTCCCGGCCATTATCCAGTATAAATATCCCATGACCCAACTGGGCTACACCTTCTCCTCTGCTTCCAACGAAGCGGTAATGGATGGCGTGGTGGACATGAAAAATTTCAAGTTCATCATCTGGATGCTCTTGGATGAAAGCACGGCAGACGACACTTTTAACAAAACCGAGCAGGCCAAAGTAAAAGATTTCATCGACAACAACCAGGGCGTGTTTATTGTCTCCGGTTCGGAAACAGGCTGGGACCTGGTACACAAAGGGGATGCTGCTGACAAAGCTTTTTATGAGACTTATTTCAAGGCAAAATACATCAGCGATGCACCCGGTGCAGGATACACAAAGTACACCGCCGAGGACAACAACCAGTTTGTCTATCATTTTGATGATGGCACGCATGGCATTACAAAAATTGCTTATCCCGATTTAATCCAACCACTGAACGGTTCGGAAGAATCGTTTACCTATCCCGGAATTGACAAAAGCAAAGGGGTGGCAGGTGTTGCCATCAAAACCGCAACGGGAGGCATGGAAAATATCGCCTTCCCCATAGAGGCCGTTTATCAGGAAACCGCGAGAAAAAAGTTACTGGCCTATATTTTTAATTATTTCAGCGAATTTCTCTCGGTTAAAAATAACTTTATCCAGGCACATATCCGGCTTTATCCAAACCCCACCAGCGGGATAGTCCGGATTTCCAACCCGGAAGGTTTAAAAATCAGGGAAGCGGTTGTATTTGATATGTTTGGGAGAAAAGTAGTTGAAGCGTTGAACGTCAGGCAAATTGATTTAAGTTCTGTTCCAAACGGGCTTTATATCGTCAGGATAAAAGACAAAAACGGAAAAACGGGTACTTTTAAGGTGCTAAAACAGTAAATAACGCTCACATTCCCATGGATTTCAGGAAATCGTCCATGGCAAAAACGCCTTTCTTTCCCTGAACAAATTCGGCAGCAAGAACAGCCCCGAGGGCAAATCCTTTACGGTTTTTGGCCTCATGTTTCAGGGTCAGGCGGTCCACATCCGAGTCGTAAACCACTTCGTGGGTTCCGGGGACTTCTCCTTCGCGATAAGAAATTACCGGCAGCACATCTTTCGCATTGCTATCCCTGTTTTCCCATCTTTTCAGCTTTGGATTCTCCTTCATGATATCCTCCGCGAGGTGTAAAGCTGTTCCGCTGGGTGCATCCAATTTATGAATATGATGTGTTTCGGAGATAGAAGTACGATAGCCTTCGGCGGAAGCCATGATTTTGGCCAGCATTCGGTTGACATGAAAAAGTATGTTGACGCCAAGGCTGAAATTGGGGGCATAAAAAAGGGTTCCTGAGGCATCGGCACAGGCTTTCCCCACTGATGCCAGCTCATCATACCAACCGGTAGTTCCGGTAACCACAGGGAGGCCATGCCCAAAACTATACAGGATATTGTTCACGGCCTCTTCCGGTATGGAAAAATCAATTACCACAGTACCGGGCAAAAGCCGTTCCGGCAAAGCCTGCCATCCGGCGGGATTGTCAACGATTGCAACCACATCATGTCCACGCTGCCGGCAAATTGCTTCCACCGTTTTCCCCATCCGGCCATGGCCTGAAATAATTATCTTCATAACTAACTGATTTTATTATTTTTGCCAAATTTTCCAGGACTCTTCTGCCTGTATCTTTAACATCTCCAAACCATTTTTTACCCGGGCACCCTGTTCCCTGCCTTTTTTTAAAAACAGTGTTTCTTCCGGATTATAGATTAAATCAAAAAGGATATGATCGGAAGTCAGTAGCTCGTAAGGAATCTCCGGCGACCGGTCTGTATCGGGAAACATTCCCACAGGTGTCGTGTTGATAATCAGGTGGGAACCACGGATAACATCCTGTGTTAATTCCGGATAACCTAAGGCTTTCGTATTTTCGGGATGACGGGTAACATACGAAAAGGAAATACCCAGTTTGTGCAAAACATAAGCCACGGAACGTGAAGAGCCACCCGTTCCGAGAATAAGTGCCCGCAAATTCTTTCGCCCTTTAAGCAGGGGGTTCAGCGACTTTTCAAAACCAATGACATCGGTATTAAATCCTTTCAGAAAGATTTCTCCCCCGTTCCTGTAAACCTTAATCACGTTTACACTCCCAATATCCTGTACCGGGCCGGAAACCTCATCCAGTGCAGACAAAGCCTTTAATTTATAGGGAATGGTAACATTCAGGCCTTTCAGTTGCGGATATTGCCGGACAAATTCATGCAAATCGGGAAACTTTTCCAGTTCCCACAAGCGGTATGCTGCATCAATATGCATCCCGGCAAATTTCCCGGAAAAGTAATTTCCTGAAAAAGAATGCCGCAAGGGAAAACCGATGAGTCCGTAGATATCCATAAATTTTTCTGTAAAATCTTTTATTCCGGTTTGTTTTTCTCTTCTTTTCCCGCCAACAGTTCAATAACCGTGATACTTATAATCCCCAGGACCATAATGGCCACGGCAAACCAGAAGACCTTGTCATAATGTCCGGGAAGCACACTGGCATAACGGGCCACCACTTTTTTTCCGTGTTTCAGGATAAGGCCTCCCGAAGCATCTTTCAGATATTCTGCTATCTTCCACGGCCACAACACATTCAGCGATCCGAGAATAAAACCCGTCAGGACGGCAATGGTCTGGTCTTTGTATCTTTTAAACACCCAGGAGAGTATATGTGAAAAAGCGATAAGCCCTATGATGGCACCCAGTGCCACCGGAATCAAAATGGAAAATTGCCGTCCGTTGATAGCCTGAATGGCCACCAGCTGGTAGTTCCCCATTAAAATAAGCACAAAAGAGCCCGAAAGGCCCGGAAGGATCATGCTGCAAATAGCCACAATCCCACACAAAAACAGGTACCAGAAATTGCTGTTTTCCGAAGCCGGGTTGATCATTGACACAAAAACAGCAAAAGCAGTTCCCAAAACAAACAGAAGGACAACAACAAAGTTCCAGCGGTCAATCGTCTTTGCCACAAAGTAAACAGAAGCCAGTACCAGCCCGAAGAAATAGGCCCAGATATAAACCGGATAATCCCTGAAGAGATAGTCGAAAACCCGTGCCAATGAGATAATGGCCAAGGCAATACCGGCAAACAGGGTAAGCAAAAAATAAAAATCTGTTTTTTCGGCAAAGGCTTTCCATTTACCCGTAAAAAACAACTTTGCCGCTACAAGGTCAAAGGATTTGATGGCATCAATCAATCGCTCGAAAATACCGGTAATTAACGCGATAGTCCCTCCCGAAACACCGGGGATAATATTGGCCACGCCAACGGCAATCCCTTTTACAAAATAGTTGATATATTCTTTCATATTACTTTTCTTACACGGATATCAACCCGTTTACAGCCAAGGACAAATCCGTCAGCTAATGCATTAAGTATTTGATTATCTTTAATTTATTTTTATAAGGGGCATAGCGGATGGGGGGATCCATCCAGGTTCCCCGATAGACCACAGGCTTGGCATTGGAGAATGTTTCAAAGCTGAAAAAACCATGGTATTTTCCAATCCCGCTGTTGCCGACCCCGCCAAAGGGCAGCTTGTTGCTGGCGATGTGCATTAAAGTATCATTTACGGTAACGCCACCGGCAGGAATGCTGCCGATAATTTTTTTCTGGAAAGAGCGGTTTTTAGAGAAAACATACAACGCCAGCGGATGCGGACGGGCATTTACCCTGGAAATAATTTCATCCGCATCCTGAAAAGTAAGGACAGGTAAAATCGGGCCGAAAATTTCCTGTTGCATTACCGGCAGGTCAAAATCTACCCCATCGAGAATGGTCGGCTCAAAATATTTCTCTTCTTTGTCGAAATGGCCGCCGTAGGCAACCCCGGCACCATCAAGCAGTGTAGCAAGCCGCTCCATATTGGCACGGGTAATGATGCGCGGAAAATCAGGACTCTTGCGGGCATCTTCGCCGTAGGCTTTTTTAATGGCCGCAATGACGGCTTTCATCAACGGCTTTTTTATTTTTTCGTGCACATAAAGATAATCGGGGGCAATACAGGTCTGGCCGGCATTCAGCAGTTTTCCCCAGACAATCCGCTTCGCCGTTAACTTCAGCGGTGCCGTTTCATCCACAATACAGGGGCTTTTTCCACCCAGCTCAAGGGTAACGGGTATCATCTGCCTGGCAGCCGACTGCATGACAATCTTTCCCACCCGCGGACTTCCGGTAAAAAAAATATGGTCAAACTTCATCTTTAGCAACGCCTGCGACACATCTGCACCGCCGGTAACCACATGAACATATTCTTTTTCAAAGCGGGTGTTTATTATCTTCGCAATGACGAGGGCGGTATTTTCAGCAATTTCCGAAGGTTTGAGAATCACCGTGTTTCCTGCCGAAACAGCACCAATCAACGGGGCCATCAACAGCTGAAACGGGTAGTTCCATGGCGCAATAATCAACACAGTTCCCAGTGGTTCGTAGGTATTATAGCTCCTTGCCGGGAAGCTTATTATGGAAGAGCTGACTTTTTTGGGCTTAACCCATTTGTGTAGTTTTTTCAGGTGGAAGCGCAGTTCATCAAGGGCGAAACCTATTTCCGTAGCGTACGATTCAAAGGGCGATTTGTGCAAATCTTTGTGCAACGCATCGTAAAGCTCCTCTTCGTGCATGAGAATGGCAGAACGCAATTTTTTCAGGGCTTCTTTCCGAAAAGAAAGACCTTGTGTTTTCCCGCCGGCAAAAAAAAGCTGCTGGCCGTTGAACAGAGCCTGTAAAGATGTATTTTCCATAGGGATGCATTTTTAAAAGTTACGAATTGCCCCCCACCTTTGCCGTTTACTGTTTCAGGTCATCAGGCAGGAAATGCATAAAAGTATCGCCACGCAGTCCCAGGCGCAGGGTTTCCAGCGGGATAATTTCCGCAGGAGCTATATTTCCAAGATTAACATTGGCACCAAAGTGTTTGATAAACCAAACCTGTTGTGATTTCTGGGGAGCTTCCCACAGGATATTGTCCAAAGGCAAATGTTTGGATATTTCGCTGATCAGCTCAAAATTGGCCTCACCGTGTTTATCGTAAATGCCCACCGTACCACTTTCGCGTGCTTCGGCAATCACCTTGAACGAGCCGGCTTCCAGTTCCGCTTTCATCTGCGAAACCCATTGGGGAATAGGTATTTCCAGCCCAGCAATTTTAGAGCCCACTTCCGAAACGACGAGGAAATCTTTGGCAAGTGCACGGATGTATTCACATTTTTTATCATGTTCCATTTCCATGGAGCCATCAGAAATCTCGACTGCATCGAAACCCAGTTTATCCAGAAAACGGCGGAAGTCATCAAACTGGTTTCTAATGGCAAAAGCCTCAAAAAGGGTTCCTCCCGGATAGACCCGGATACCGTGTTTTTTGTAAAGGGCAATCTTTTTCTTGACATGCTGGTTTATGTAGGATGTACCAAATCCCAGTTTTAAAAGATCGATAAGATTGCCGGCAGTTTCCGTCAAATCTTCGGCCTGGTGCATTCCGAGGCCTTTGTCCATAACCATGGTTATCCCTTTTGTCCTGGGTTGGGAAGATCTTTCGGGAATAAAATTCAATGAAATATTCATAACTTATTTTTTATGTTAACGATTGGGTTTCTTGTAAAGGTCCAGAATTTCCACAAACCGTGGCTCATCAAGCAGTTCCGGGAGATACTGTAACAGATCCTGATGTTCATCAAAATTCATCTTTACAGCTTGTTCAATATCAAAAAATGCCTCTTCAATTTTTCCGGCACGATAAAAATAACCGGCACGCCTGTATAAGATTTTGGCATCTGACGCATTGGCTTTGTGTGCGCGCGTCAAAATATCGATGGCTTCCTGAAACTGATCCTGCAAAGCCAGGACCAGCGAATAATTAAGCCAGGCTTCTACATAATGGCTGTTGTGGTTTACCACCTCCTCAAAAAGGGTATTTGCTTTTTCGAGGTTGTGGTTTCGCAAAAAGAGCACGGCGAGTTCAAACTTCAGTTCATCCTGGTTGGGAGCCAGTTGGATGGCCTTTTCGTAATATTTTATGGCTGTCTTCTCCATATTCTGGCGGACGAAAATACGGGCAACACCGCCCCAGGCATCGGCCAGTTTATCATCCAGATCAAGTGCCCGGTTGTAATAAGCCAAAGCCTTTTCAAGGTCATTCAGGTTCTCCCATGATTCGCCTATGTAACAGTAGGTTATTGCCTCGGGTTTTTCCAGTTTTAAGGTCTCTTCATAAAGGCTGATGGCCTTATGAAATTGCTGAAGGCTGGTATAGGCATTGGCCATATTGAAATAGGCGGAAGAGAATTCATCATCAATGGCAACAGCAAATTCATACGCCTGGACAGCTTTTTCAAAAAGTTCGAGATTGCTGTAAAAGATGCCCAGGTTAAACCAGGCAAACTTTGAATAGGGATGACGGTCGAGAAAGTTTCCGAAAAACTCAATAGCCTCTTCTTCGCGGCTGGTCAGCTCAAAGAAAAAAGCAATCTCCTGAATAAGGTCTTCCGATTCGGGGCGAAGTTCGAGGGCTTTTGTCAAATAACGCAAAGCATTGGGATAATCGTTAAGGCTTTCGTATTCGTACGCAATATTAGAAAGTATTTCCTCCGGGCGTTCGGTAGTTTCCAGTACTTTTTTATAGGCTTCAACCGACTCCTCATGCTTGTCCATAAGGCTGTATATCTCCCCTTTGGCAAGATAAAACTCCTCATTCCCTTTTTCCAGCATATCCAGTTCATCCAGAATCTTCAGTGCCTGGGTATATTTTGTTTCCTGGGTAAAAAGCCGGGCCTCTCTTATTTTGAAAGAACGGCTGCCCGGATGTTGTTCCATGGCCCAGTCAATGGCTTTGCGCGTAAGGCTGTTTTGCTGAATATCAAGGTAATAATCGATAATGGTTTCAAACTCCTCCACATCAAAAAAATGGCTTTCTCCCGATTCCAACAACTGCTCAAAGCGGCTAACCAGTTCCGTTATTTCATCATCCTGCTGCCAATCAAATTCTTCATCCATACCTTAAAATTCTGTTGCAAAATTAATATTTATCCCCACATGGAAAGCTGCGTTCTCCCCTTTGTCCAAAACACCGCTTCCACAGGCTAAAATATGGAAACTTTTTTTAGCAGGGGCGGATATTTCATTAATTTTGCATAAAACATTTTCACATTAAAAATCCGGAAAATTTAATCACGCCCATAAAATGACATTAATCAAATCAATATCAGGTATCCGCGGAACCATTGGCGGAAGAAGCAACGAAAACCTAAGCCCCATCGATATTGTCAAATTTACAGCCGCTTTTGTCCATTTTCATCAAAAGCGGCATAACAAAAAAGCCATAACCCTTGTGGTGGGCCGCGATGCCCGCATCTCAGGCAAAATGGTGGAAGGCCTTGTGGTTTCCACCGCCACCGGAATGGGCGCAAATGTCATCAATACAGGCCTTTCCACAACGCCTACTGTGGAAATGGCAGTTATCGGGGCACACGCAGAAGGGGGAATAATCCTTACCGCAAGCCACAACCCAAAGCAATGGAATGCCTTGAAGCTTCTCAACGGAAAAGGGGAGTTTTTGTCAGACAAAGAGGGACATCAGGTTTTGGACTATGCGGAGAAGATGGATTTTGATTTTGCCCGTGTAGAGGAGCTGGGAACAGTTACCGATGACCAGGGTTCCATTGACCGGCACATCCGTGCCATCCTGCAATTGCCGCTTGTGGACAAACAGCTCATTGCCCGGGCCGGGTTTAAAATTGTGGTAGATGGGGTAAATTCAACGGGGGGGATAGCCATTCCGAAACTGTTGGAAGCACTTGGCGTAAAAGATATCATTGAATTGAACTGTGAACCTTCCGGTGATTTTGCCCACAATCCGGAACCGTTACCGGAAAACCTGACCGGCATCTCCGCAAAAGTTGTCAGCGAAAAAGCTGACCTCGGCATTGTGGTAGACCCGGATGTGGACCGGCTGGCCTTTGTCATGGAAAACGGGAAAATGTTTGGTGAAGAATACACGCTTGTGGCCGTTGCCGATTATGTGCTGCAACACACTGTCGGGAACACGGTTTCCAACCTCTCTTCTACCCGGGCATTGCGCGATATTACCGAAAAAGCAGGGGGGAAATATACTGCGGCAGCCGTGGGGGAAGTAAATGTTGTGGCCACCATGAAAGAGACAAAGGCCGTTATCGGAGGCGAAGGAAATGGCGGGGTTATTTATCCCGAATTACACGCCGGACGGGATGCCCTGGCAGGAACGGCACTCTTCCTTACCAGCCTTGCCGGCAAAAAAATGAAAATATCGGCGTTGCGTGCCTCCTATCCCGATTATTACATTTCCAAAAACAAAATCCAGCTGAAACCGGATACGCCGGTCAATGTACTTTTTGAGCGCGTACGGAAAGCTTATGCCGGGTTCCCCATCCTTACCATCGATGGGATGAAAATTGATTTTCCGGATGGCTGGGTTCACCTGCGCACTTCCAACACAGAACCGGTCATGCGTATTTATGCCGAAGCACCCGATATGGAAAAAGCCAATGCCTACGCGGAGAAGGTGATGGCGTTTTTGAAATAAATGGGGAATTTGCCTTTTGCCATTTAGCAGTCAGACAATCGCCAAACGGTGGTCAAGCGGTAATCAGGCAATGGTCAGGGTTTCTTATTCACAATTTTTCAACACGATAGCTGGCATCAGGATTTTTATTTATCTTTATCGGGACAAATAAAACGGAACGGCCATGGGAAAGTTAAACAGGAAAAAAAACAAATACAAAGAAGTGCGTTTCAAGCTTTCGGCAAAACAGATGAAATCACTGAAAAACTATTGTCGGGCACGAAAAACCACCCCCATAAAGCTCATCAAAAAAAGCATCAGAAATTACACCGATAATTTCTCCGAAGAGGTTCCCCGGAAATATTATGCCACCGCAAACCAACTCGATATTTTTAACGAGAGTACGGGCAATAAAACGCTGGATATGTTTTAAAAACAGAAACTATTTTGCACTTACTTCCAGCGTGCTGGTTTCTTTGCCCTCCGACAGCTTATACTTAACCTTTTTGCCGCTGACTTCTCCTTTTTTCTGGGGTTCGCCATAGCGTTTCAAATCAAAGTAGTCTCCCCCGTTTTTCATGTCGTAGGTAATAAGAATATCGGTAATTCTTTTTGTGCCCTTGGCAACACCACGTTTCATGGCAAATTCCCATTTTTTCATATTGTTTTTACTTCCCTCTACAAAAGCGGAAGCCTTATGGGATTTTTCTTTGATCATTTGAAACGTCAGCCCCAAATTGGTCAGGGCATCTTTAACCGTGGAAATATCCTTACTAACCAGAATCTTGGAAATGGCCAAATCTGTTTTTGTCGAATCCTGCGCCTTTAGCAACAATCCACTCAGCAGCAAGACAATAAATAGAATTCCTTTTTTCATAAGTTAGTTATTTTTAGTTTTCAAAAATAAGCATTTTTCTAATATCTGATACCGAAAGTCAATTGAATTGCTCAATTATCAATCTTTTAAAACCCGGTGTAGCATAATTTTTAAAACTTTTGTCTTTGGCCGACCAGATAAAAAAAGCCTCCAGGCCGGGATGGCTTTCCACAAAAGCACGCGATTTTTTATAACCCATCACCATGAAAGCGGTGGCATACGCATCAGCGAGTGCTGTATTTTTTGCCAAAACCGAGACACTCAACAGCGAATGTTGTACAGGATATCCGGTCTTGGGGTCAATGGTATGCGAATAGCGCATTCCATTTTCAACATAATATTTTCGATAGCTCCCGGAAGTCGCCACTGACATGTTTTTCAGGGCAATAACAGCTTTCAGGATGCGTGGCGAATCTTTGTCGGCAGCAGGTTTCTCAATTCCCACACGCCAGGAAGACCCATCGGGCTTTTGCCCTTTTGCTTTCACTTCGCCACCAATATCAACAAGGTAGTTATGGATGCCAAGGCTGTCGAAAAATTTCCCGACCACATCGTCGGAATAGCCCTGTGCAATACCGTTAAAATCAATTTGCATGCGCGGATCGGCTTTAACAACCTTTCCATCAACAAGTTTTATCTTTTTATAGCCCACCAAAGGCAACAAACTGTCAACGATATGTTTTCCCACCTTTTCGCGACTTTCAAAGCCAAAGCCCCAGACTTCCACCAGCGGGCCGACAGTCATGTCAAAAGCACCCTCAGTGGCCCTGCTTACCAACTGTGAATCTTTGAAATTGCCGATAAAGTTATCATCCAATACTACTCCGGTATCATTCCGGTTTATGCGCGACAAAATGGAATTGGGCACCCACAAAGAAACCGACCGGTCAAAAGCCTTAAGAATAGAGTCAACCTGGGGATGTAAATCACGTTGCAGCGCGTCGTAGTAAACCATGTTGTAATAAGTGCCCTGCGCTTCCCCTTTCAAATGGACCGGCAGAATTTGTTTTTTCGGGGAACACGATACAAGAAACATCGTGAATATCAAAACAATAGCGGACACTGAACGCATAATTTTTTTCATGGCATTTGGATATAACGGCCTTTGCATTGGGCACAACAAAATAAATACATTTTCGTCAAACCAAACCGGCTTTTGGCAAAAATTATCCTATTATAAATATTTGCAGGCTTTCTGTATGTAAGCCTTATCTTGAACTCAAGTTACTAAGTCCCGTTAGGGACTAAATATTAATAGCAAATTTTTTCTGTTCCTGACCAGTCCCGTCAGGGACGGAATATTAAAGAAATCAATTAGAGAGGAATGCCCGCCGGAATTATTAGACAAATTTGAAATTGATTACGATGGCAGATACCTGCTGAAAGACATTTATTAACATATCGTCCCTAACGGGACTAAGCGTTTGTTTTGCTTTTTTCTAGAAATATTTAGTCCCTAACGGGACATCAAATAATTCCTTATTTCTTAAACTATGGTGCACTAAAATAGGATTTAGCCCATTTGCAAAAGCAGCCTCCCCAGATACCTGTTTTTATTTTAGCTTTGCACCTGATTACAATTAACAAACATTAACGGCTGCCGAACCACAATTTTAGTACTTTGCGGCATCAAAAAAACATGGGCAAATGATTGAATTACTTATTTTTATTCCGCTTTCTTTTACGCTTCCCACCCTCTTCCTCTGGGCTCAATTTGAAAAAGCCGGACGTAGCGGATGGGAAACACTCATTCCGTTTTATAACCTGTACGTTTTCCTGAAAATCATCAAAAAGCCGATGTGGTGGTACCTGTTGTTGCTGTTTCCTTTCATCAACGTATTTATGTACATGCTCATGCTGGTGGAAATGGCCAAATGTTTCGGGAAATTCGGCCTCGGTGAACAGTTTCTTGCCGTCGTCTTCCCGTTTTTCTATTTCCCTTATCTGGCTTTTCAAAAAGAAAATAAATTTCTTGATCCGGAAACCCGTGAAGAGCCGAGAAAGAGTGGTGCGCGCGAATGGACCGATGCCATCATTTTTGCCGTAGTGGCAGCCACCATCATCCGGACTTTTCTTATCGAAGCCTACACCATCCCCACCTCCTCCATGGAGAAATCCCTGCTGGTCGGAGATTATCTTTTCGTGAGTAAAATTGCTTACGGCCCCAAGGTGCCCAACACACCGCTGTCATTTCCGTTTGTGCACCACACCATGCCCTTCACACAACATATGAAATCTTATCTCACCTGGATTGAGTTGCCTTACTGGCGTTTGCCCGGCCTGGAAACAGTGCACAGAAACGATGCGGTTGTCTTCAATTATCCTGACGGCGACACGGTTTCCACCCGCTTCCAAAGCAACATCAGCTATTACACGCTGGTAAAAAAATATGGCCGTAAAAAAGTCTGGAGCGACAAAAAAGATTTTGGCAACATCATTTACCGGCCGGTGGACAAACAGGAAAATTTCATTAAGAGATGTATCGGCCTTCCCGGAGATTCGCTGCAAATCATCGGCCGCAAAGTGTATATCAACGGGAAAGAGAACCACGACCCGGGAAAGAAAGAATTTGAATACAACGTTTATACCGATGGGCACTCCATCAACCCCATTATCCTCAACCGGCTGAACATCACCGAAGGCGGACGGACAAACATGCCCGGAAGGTTTGTTTACATGCTGACAGATGAAGCACGCGATGCGCTCAAAAAGCTTCCCATTGTCAAGGGCATTGAAGTTTTTAATATCCCACAGGGCGTGCGCGATCCCGAGATATTTCCCTATAGCAACGATTACAAATGGAACCGCGACAATTACGGGCCGATTTATATTCCCAAAAAGGGGGCCACCGTTGCCCTGAACATGAAAGTACTTCCCCTTTACAAAAGAATTATCCGCACCTATGAAGGCAACAAGCTGAAGGTTAAGGACGGAAAAATTTACATCAATGGGAAATTAGCCAATCATTACACTTTCAAAATGAACTATTTCTGGATGATGGGCGACAACCGCGACAACTCAGCCGACTCACGTTACTGGGGTTTTGTTCCGGAAAACCATGTGGAGGGCAAAGCCGTTTTTATCTGGATGTCGCTTGACCCGAACAAAAGCTGGTTAGATGGAAAAATACGCTGGAACAGGCTCTTCACTTTCGTCAAATAGGCTATTTCAGAATAATCATTTTCTTCACAACACGCATTTCTCCGGTTTTTAATTGCAGGAAATAGATTCCCTGCACTGCCGGATGCCATAAAAAGCGGTGCCTGCCGGAAGAGAGGCCTTTTCGGAGAAGTGTTTCTATTTTTTTCCCTTCCGGATTGAATACGGAAATCTCTACCGGGCTGTTTTTTTTGAGTACAAATGAAAGGGTAACTTTCTCTCTGGCAGGATTGGGAAATACTTTTAAAGCCGGATAATTCTCCCTGTTCACAGCAACGGAAGAATTTCTTTCCCATGAAATTGTCCCGCTAAACGGATGATGGTTGAATGCCGTTATGGTCAAACCGGCATGTCTTCCGGCAGGAACAGAATCCACTGGCAGCCGGGCAATCCCCATGGAATCAACCGCTGAAACGGCATAGATAATTCCCCTGGAATACAAAGCAACCCGGCCACCCCGGAGATTGGTCTTAACAAGAATGGAAGAGCAGGTATCATCCACCGAAGAGGGAAAATCTGCAATAATCTGTTGCGGGACAGCTGTTCTGACAACCAGCGAAGGGTCTCCGAAAACCGTCCAGGTATCCGTTACCTCATAGCCGTCCGTTCCATATTCATCATTCATTTTCATGCAGCCCGCCATGCAAATAGCGGCAAATGTGCGGGGAGGATGAACAGAACCGGGTGCCACAAGCAGCGCATTCATCTGCTGTTGCCCACACATGGGCGGATCCCAGCTTTGGGCAACGGTTGGCATGAGCACGGCCACCGCACCGGCAGGCTTCCCGTTATACGCAGCCCACAGCCAATGCTCGGCAAAGCAATCCTGATGGACAAAATTGCCGGTGGCACAGGAAACTGAAATGATAAAAGGCCATCTGCCCACATTCCTCAGATGATCCACTTTGTCATTATCAAAATGCGTTGTATTCCAACCGGTTGTACTGCCATGCCCGCAATAATTTATAATCCCGGCACCCTTTTCGAGGGCATCTGTCAACATATCGGCAGTGGGATCGCCGGCGGCATCAAAGCCGCCCTGTGAACCATCAAACAACTCGGTGGCCTGTCGATAAGTAGAAGCAAGGAGATAAGCCGAGTCAATAAACCTAATCTGCTGATAATCGGTGAGGTCATGGTATCCCGTTCCCATTTCGGAACCAATTCCGACAGCACGGGTAAAAGATGCCGTACATGAAAGTGTATCCTTTTCATAAGCCAGTGTCCGGTGCAGCATGGTTGACAATTCCACAGAATCATCGGCAGAAAACCGCCCGACAAAAAGATCGGGATAATGATCGTTGCCGGCCACATAGGCATAATCGTTGTCCGAAGCATTACCGGCAACACTACCGGGAGGTACCTGCCCGGCATCGCCCACAAGCAACAGATAAGCCACACCGGTATTTTCGTACACTTTCTTTACGTAAGCCTTGATTTGCCGTGCAGTTTTGCCAATGGAGGCAACATCGGCCACCCGGACGGACATTCCGGTCTTTCGCTTCCATTGGATAAAATTTTTGAGCAACGGGATAAAAGGGCCATAGCTGATAATTAACATCCCCGGGGGCAGCGACTGCTTCCGTATTGACTTAAGGCTGAAAGAATTGTTTATAAATTGTTGCCCGCAGACCTGATCAAATATTGTTGCCGGAAAAGGTTGCTGCGTTACGGAAGAATTTTTCCGGTCATTTTTAAAAACTATGTCAAGGACTATTTTGTCATAAACCCGCAATATCTTTTCTTGGGGATTGTACCGGAAAGGAAAAAGCCTCAGGGCCTGACCGGTTTTTTGTCGCAATTCATAAACAGAGCCCGCTACCCACAACCTGTCCGGATAAAAAGTATCGCTGTCATAAACCTTCCCGAAAACAAACGGAAGAGAATCCTGCCTTATACCACGGTAAACATTTCCCCTTGAGGGGGCAACAAGCATATTTTTTACTTCATAATAATGGGCAGAAATAACTTTTACCACCATCTTCGCCCCTTTGGGAAGCGACAATGAAACAGCATAATGGGGCAGCATGGGAGCCTTTGCCGTCAAGCCCTGGACGCCCTGCCCGGTGGCAATAACCTGTGCCTGTCCGCGGGAAGTCCGTTGATTTTGAAAATGAAACTTTTCGCCGGTAAAGCGGACGACAACATGGTCAGGAGAAGAAGAAACGAGCGAAAAAACAGATGCATTCTGAGCCATTATCTGTCCGGCAATGATGAACAGCCAGAAAAAGAGCAGCCCTCCTGATATGTACCGGTTATTTTCTCTCCTTTTCACAAATTGCGGGATTTACAGGCTATGCAAGTTTAATCTTTTTGTAATCTTTCAACAGAAAACGCACCGGATACCAGGCAGCAGCAAAACCGATAACAAACACAGTGATAAACACATACACGAAGTCAGGCCATCTCATCTGGACCGGATAGGCATTGATAATAAAACCGCCATTGCCCGAGCCAAGCTGCACCAGTCCGTAACGCTGCTGCACCCACAAAACAACAAAGCCCACAACCAATCCCGAAACAGCACTCAGCAGACTGATGAGTATTCCCTGGCGGAGAAAGATCTGCCGCAGGGTATACATATCGGCACCCATACTTTTCAGCACGGCAAGATCTTTCATTTTTTCCACAATGAGAATGGCAACGGAACCAATCATGTTAAAGGAGGAGAGAATGAGAATGAAAACCAGAATAAGAAAAACGGCCATTTTTTCCGACTTCATAATTTTAAACAGGGTTTCATTTTGCTGAAAACGGTTTTTTACCAGGAAACCCGGGCCCACGATGGCCTGAATTTTCTTCTGAATTTTCTCAGCAGAAGCACCTTTCTTTAAAAACAGATGCAACGAAGTTACTTCATCGCTGTAATTCAATAATTTACGGGCAAACCGAAGCGGTACCAGCACATATTTCCGGTCAAAATCCTGCTGCACCGAAAAAATCCCCACCGGTGGAATTACCTTCCGGACAAATGCGTTTTGAAAATTGAAAGAGGAAGCATTCCCCCGCCGTGGCACCAGTATGGTCAGCAGCTTTTGCGCATTGCGTGTGTTGATGCCAAGAAACCAGGCCACACCGGCACCCACCACGGCAAAGTTTCCCGTTCCTTCCTGCAACACAAAAGTCCCCGCCTGCATCATAGTATCTAACTTATTCACTTTCATATAATTTGGCGAAAGCCCCATAATTTTTCCAATGTATTGCTTGTCGCCGTATTTGAAAAGCGCATCCTCTTCAACCACCCTGACTACCTGGGCCACACCGGGAAGTTGTTGTATTTTGTCTATTGGAAATTGTGCAGTTTGGAAAACCTTGCCCTTTTTTGCCGTAATGGTAAAATCAGGGTTAAAACTATGATAAAGAGAAGAAATAACATTTTCAAATCCATTGAAAACAGAAAGCACCACGATGAGAGCAGCAGTCCCGATGCCGAGCCCAATCATGGACACAAGAGAAATCACGTTAATCAGGTTGTGCGACTTTTTCGAGAAAAGATACCGCCGGGCCATAAAAAATGAAAACTGCATAAATTTTGTTTTTCTTTGACCATACAAATATCCGATAATTCCGGTAACAAAAGAAAAAGATGGCCACAAGCTTTTTGTTAATCCCGATTTGGCCATGGAACGTAAGCGGTCTTTATTGAGAATGGTACGGTTGAGGTTTCAAAAAAATTTACCGAAACCGGTGGCGGTGAAACCTATGCCTGTAAACCGGCTGCTGACATGTTCATTCTCAAAAAGGAAGGCTTCCAGGAAACATATTTTTACAAAAGACCTCGCCAATGGTGAGGTTTTTTTACTTTTGGGCATTCATTTTCACATGGAAGAACAAACCACAAAAAATAACGCACCCGAAGAAGAAAAGGTGATGTCCTTTTGGGAACACCTTGAAGAACTGCGCGGGCATATCTTTCGTTCGCTGCTGGTTATCATTGTATTGGCAAGCCTTGCTTTTTTAAACAGGCACATCATTTTTGATACAATTATTCTGGCTCCCAGCAGCTCTAAATTTATCACCTTCAGGATGTTGTGTAAATTTGGCCATTGGTTGTCCATCAATTCGCTGTGTATCCCGGATATGCATTTGAAAATTATCAGCCTTAAAATGTCAGCACAATTTCTGACACACATTTATATTTCGGCAGTGGCAGGATTTATTTTGGCTTTTCCATACGTCCTTTGGGAAATATGGCGTTTTGTCCAACCCGCCATGCGCACGAATGAAAAAAAATATTCCAGGGGCGGACTTCTGATCAGCACTTTACTCTTTCTTATCGGTATTGTCTTCAGCTATTTTACCATTGTTCCCCTTATGGTAAATTTTTTGGGAAACTATTCCATCAGCCAGGATGTAATAAACCAGATTTCTCTTAGCTCCTACATCAGTTCGGTGGTTTCGGTAACTTTTGCCGTGGGGGTTGTTTTTGAATTGCCCATCCTCGTCTATTTTTTAACAAAGATAGGTGTGCTTACACCTGACTTCCTGAAAAAAAACCGTAAATACATGATTGTTGTGCTGCTCATTGTCTCAGCCATAATTACGCCTCCCGATATGTTTAGCCAGGTGCTGGTTTTTGTGCCGCTGTGGGCACTTTATGAAGTGAGTAT
>WGCY01000019.1 GCA_015493525.1 Bacteroidales bacterium | reverse complement strand
TTTCCTGACTCCGTAATATTTCTCCAAATGTTTTTGTAACCGTATGTCTGGAGAAAGGATGGTAGAACCAACATAATAGCGGTTTAATGTTTTACTATGGATGATATAGCAAAAAGGCATAACGTGGAAGTAAAAACCATAAGGCTGTATTATGGCCTTATGGTTTAAAATATTTTGTGGGCCCACCAGGACTTGAACCTGGGACCACCTGATTATGAGTAAGTACTTAACAGCCATTCAATTATACTAAAACACTGTGTAACATACTGTTTATAAGGATATTTATTTTTATACAAATGGTTTGAAACGGTTTTAAATGTAACTTTGTTTGCAAATTGTTTGCAAATTGTTTGCAAATTTTTCACTACTAATAATCAGCTATTACCTGCATTTCCATACAAATTAAATACAAATTAAACACAAAATGAATACATACATACAGATTATTCTCGACAAACGGCGAAAAAAAGCAGATGACACCTTCCCCATCACTTTCCGACTAACACATTTTAGAAACGTAACATCTATTCAAACCGGATATTCGGTCGAAGAGAAGTACTGGAGCCAGAAAAACGGGAAAGTAAAAAGAGGGTGCAAAAACATTCCTGACATAGTAGGCCTAAACATGTTTTTAAAACGCAGGGAAACAGAGCTGCTTAAAAAGATAATGGAACTGGAGAGCAAAGGGATTTTGAAAAATATGTTGATAAGTGAAGTGAAAAAAGAGCTGGGAGGGTTAGCTCATAAAAAGCAAAACAACTCTTTTGTGGGTTTTTTTCAATCTGTAATAGCAGAGCTGAAAAAAGAAAAACGTTATGGAACTGCTTCCGCTTATCGGGATGCGCTGGGTTTCTTAGTCAATTACAGCGGCAAAAATGATATTTCTTATTCAGATATAACTGCTAACTTCCTAAAAGTGCTTGAAAAGAGATATATGGCCAAACCCAATAATCATTATAACGGAATGGCTGCTTACATGCGTGCTATCAGGGCCGTGTTCAATAGGGCTATTGTAAAAGGTTACGCACAGGAGTATCAATATCCATTCCGGAGGACAGCAATTGATAAATTAAAATACCATATCAGAAGCGAAAAAACAAAAAAAAGAGCCGTTTCCAAAGAAGTTATCAGGCAGATAGAAGCGTATGAAAATGAAAGTGATTGTCTTAAAAAGTATAGATTTTATTTTCTATTTTCATTCTATACCATGGGGATGAACATGGTTGACATGGCTTACCTCAAGAAAGGAAATATTTTCAACAATGTTTTAACTTACAAACGGGCGAAAACAGGAAAAACGTATGAGATTCATCTGAGCAAAAAAACATGGGATATTCTACAGTATTTTGATTATGCTTTAAAAAAGAAAAATGACTTTATTTTTCCGATGATAAAAACACCTGGAGATGAAGAGAAAGAGAAGAAACAAATTAGAAACGCAATTAAGCACACGAATGATGCCCTCAGTATAATAGCCTCTAAGCTTGGCCTTGAAATAAAATTGACAACCTACGTCAGCCGGCACACCTGGGCAACTATTGCCGACAAATCCGGAATCGATCGCAGGATAATAAGCAAAGGACTGGGGCATTCAAATCTGCATACCACGGAGGTTTACATAAACGACATAGTAAGCAATGAAGACCTGGCAGATGCCAATGACCTGATTATTGAATGAGAAAATTTATAGGGATTGACAATTTTTCAATACATACAGCATAAAATCTTCCAGAGAAGAATCCTCATCAGTATCAGGATGTCGTTTTTTTTCTTTGTCCATTAAGTCCCTCATATTGGCTTGAGCAATTTCTATGTGAAACCCTTCATCAACTGGTATAAAAATACCTAACGAAGTGGGGTCTTTTGCATAAATCGACAAATGAGCCTTCAGCTTTTTAATTTTTTCTTTCAGTGTTCTAATCTCACTGTCTTTTGATTCAATGTTTTCGAGCGAAGCCAAACTTCTATATTTGACCATTTCCTGAACAGAAATACCAGCAGATATTGCGGTTTCTGTTAATTGTTTGTATTCAGCATCGGAAAATTTTACGGTAATACTTGTTTTGTCGTTCATTTTTTCCTGTTTTCTGTCTCTGCTGGCCATTACCCGGCAGGAATCCGAACAATACTTAGCATCTTTCCGTGTTGATTGGAATTTTTCGCCGCAATGCTGACAAATCACTTCATGTGTTTTCATTTTTACTCCTTTTTTTATGATAGAATTAATATTTAATTTACATTATTAATTTACAGTTCTTTAACACAAAATTTACTTTGCAATATGGGTATAGAGCTGGCTGTTTTTTCTTTGGATTTTTTTCATTTCCGCTACCAAATAATCGTTGAAATCCACATAATCCGGATAAATTATCTTTGATTGGTCGATAACGTTTTCAAAATTTTGGTCAATAACAGAAAAAGCTTTCTCACCTGCATGGTCATTGTCAAAATAAACATTGATGAGTTTAGCATTGTTGAGTTTGGGAATGACACGGTCAAGAAGTGCAACCGAATTAAGAACAATTGTCGAGCCTGGCAACTGCTTTATTCCGTAATAAGTCAATGCACTCAAGTAATCAAAGAAACCCTCGAACAAATTAAATGCTGAATTATCTCCGGGGATGGTCGTAATATCTTTACGCAACATACACCCTTTGAAGTGTACGCCACGTTTCTCATATCCCCCCATGTCGTTTTTCCATACAAGGTTATGGAAAAATGGCGTTTTTACTTTTGGCAGCCGGGTGTTTGGATATGTATATTGGAATAGAAATTGACAATCCCTCCAAATGTTTTCATTAATTCCCCTTTTTCTAAGATAAGATACAAGCCATGGATGAGTAATTTGTTCAAATTTTCCGGGGATTGTTTTTTGAATCTTATGGAAATTTTGCCTCTTAAAAGAATAAACAGGGGTACTATTTACCGGCGGCTCATTTTTACTTAATATTTTCAGTGCCCCCGAAACATCAGTATGAAATTGTGCCATGACTAAGTCAATTATGGAACCTCTTTGTCCAGTCCCCCAGTCAACGAATGTGTTTTTTTCGTTGTCGACCAAAAAGGATGCTGTTTTTTCTGTCCTCAACGGAGAAAGATACCACGATGAATTATCTGTAACCTTAACAGGTTTATAACCACTCTTTTGCAGAAAATCGTTAATATGAATTGTTCTTTTTGCTTGGATAGTATTCATGATTTTTTCTTTTTTTAAAGCATTTTTTTCTTTTTTTTTACAAACTTGATTTTTCGTTGACAATTGACAAAAATAACTTAAACGATTGTAAACCTGGCTGTTAACTATGTCAAAACCCTGTCAATTACTTGTCAATTCGTTTTTATTTTATATTGACATCCTTTTGATACTCTATTGACACCCAATTGACACCCAATTGACACTCTATTGACAAGGCCTATCAAGAGATTGACAATATTACCCCCCTTTTTCATCTATTAAACTAAATGGTATTTTGTAAAATTTTCCTGTTTGACTGTTAAACCTCACAACTCTTTCTTTTTCGTTGGTTTGGCTATTCGTTATTATAAAGTCAAAAAAAGGATAAGAAAATCGTTCCGACTTCTCTGTCGGTGATAAATCCCATTCCTTCTTTAGGATGTCCCCAATTTTGATATTTAGTCCGTTTATTCCTGTGGCCATAGGCCTAATGGCTTCAGCTATTCGGGCCGGGACTATATCTATTGAGTTAACCTCCATTGAATCATCTACTGCCCGAATGTTATCAGCAAGCTCTGCCAAATATTCGATTATAGATTTTTCGATAACCGTTTTCGTGTTTTTGACTACGCGTCTAAAGACATCGGTTATATACAATTCGGGTTTGAACCATAATCTGCTTTCCTTTTTTTTATGATACATCTCCCTTGTTTTCAAAAAGTGTAAAAATGCAGGGATTTCAGCGGTCAGTTCATCAAGAATATTCGGATTTTCATCTCGGACTGTAGGAATTTTTAATACAAAAAACCTATTGTCTTCTTTTTCCATTTGTATAAAATTATCCTCATTATTTGATAGTAGAACAAACTTTCCAATAAAATTTCTCCTTACTTTATCTACGCCTTTGTTTTCGACTAAAATACTATCGTCCGTTACCAAACGTTTTATTTTTTCCTTGATTATTCGCTTTTCAATGAACGATTCATCTATACCAATAACTAACTTACTTACCCACGCCGTATTGAAATTTGAACCAAAATCTTCGTTTCCGAGTATCACGGCATTATCGCCATAAATTTTTTGTAACCACTTGAGAAAAGTTGTTTTTCCTGTTTTCTGTTCTTTGGAAACAAGGCAAAGTGCTGGTAGATTCTCCGCTGGTTTGGTGTAAAGAAGTGTTAAATAATCTAAACCAATCTCCAAATAAGAACCAAAAATATGTTCTAAAAAAGTCATCACCTTTTTAAAATCTCCTTCTTTTGGAAGGTGTTGCATGGGCTCGTAAATGTTGTAACACCCCATTATATTCCTTTGGAAGTTTACCGTGTTATCGGGAACTAAAACAAAGTCATAATATTTTTCGATCTGTTCTAATACTTTTGGCCCGTGGTCATCTTTTATGGTTGTTTTTCGCCATTTTTTCAAGACCTTCACCGGGTTTCTCTTTGCCGTATAAATATCATGATACAGATAATAATCCGTACCGATTCTTTTATAGTTGCTTGCTATCTCCTTAATTTGCTCGAGAGAAAGCCTGCCAACTTTTTCAAAAGGTTTTCGAGTTTCTTTTTTCGCATTCGCCGAACTCCCATGGTTAGTACCAATAGCCGGGTTATTCTCACTTAATATTTCAGTTTTCATTACCTACAATAATTTATTCATTAATTAAAATCCGTAACTTGTGGTTCGTTTTAGGTTTTAATGGATTCATTGTGGTATTTAACCGCTGGCTTCTTTTTTCGTTTCCCAGGCAGATTGTCTGAGAGCCGTCAAAAGCAATGTGGCATTTATTATTTCATCTATTTGAGCTGTTCGGTTCGTTCGTTGCGAAAATTTTTTGAATAAAGTTTTGTTCTTTTTCACTGGCTGGTGAATATTATTCGCGGCAAGAATTTTTTCGTATGTCCGGAGGGGTGGATTAGCTTTTTTCATCGCTTCCTCCTTCTTCATTCGGAATTTTTTCTAAAAATTCTAATGGAATCCTCGACGAAACTTCTTTCACTATATCTTCCTGAAGGGTAGCTATTCTAGAAATATTATCCTTATCTGCCCCTGACACGAAGTATGCGTATTCGTCTGTTGATACATAAACGCCTAAGAGTGTTGAAAGGCCAGAGGAAATCCCGAGTAAATCCTGGATAGAATGCTCAGGAAAATGAATTGATTTTTTTTGTAAATTTGCCATCGTAAATCGTTTTTTTATTTATTTTAAAATTTAAATCCTGGAGGGTTGACCACACTCCAGGATTTTTTTATTATTTTCTTTTTGCCCCGGTCTTCCCGGACATGTTCGCCTCCATCACTTTCACAAACTCATCTTCTCGGTTGGGGACTAATTCTTTTATAATTATAGCTCCCACACCCAGACCTACTACCAGCAAAATAGTGTTCGTGCTTATCATGCCAGCCTGAGCTGGATGGGATGAGGCAGCTGTCGCCGGATGCAGAACTCTGTTAACCATTTCTGGGTTAACGTACTGCATGTAAGGCTTATATCCCGTTGCCTGATATTCCTTTACTTCGTCCTCAGCTCCAAAAAGAGCGGGAAGAAACTCGCTGTTTTTCTTTTCCCATTTGTCCCACCTATTATTAGGATCGACATGTGCGATAGCTCCACGAAAAGTATTTCTAACTGATATAGTCTTGCCTGTTATGACAGCCGTAGTCGCCAGCTGTAGCGATTGTTTAACGTACTTAGTTCTTTCTGCATGGTTCCAAATGCCCCAGGTATCGGCAGGCGGTTTTTTAAAAACATGCATAAGTAGGCTGGCCACATCGCCTGCAGCTGAAACCAATTCGCTAATTAGTCCCAGGCCTTCCTGTCCTTTTTCCTGCTTATTTAAATAAAGAGCCGCATTGGTGTTAATGTCGCCACTAATCGGGCGAAATTTTTTAATTTTTTTCATGATATTTTTTTTAGAAAATGATTGTTATGCCTTTTTTCTGGAGGATAGCATTTAACCTTGTCCGTTCGCTATGACTCAGCTCCGAGATAAGTAATTGATTCAGCGTATATTTCCCTATGGAAATCCCAAACCATGTGTTAGGACGTTTACCATAACTCTTTATAAGTTGTAGAATGTCGGCGTTATTCTCCATTTTCCCAAAAACCTCGTCAATGACTTGAGTATCGGTTCCTGCTCCATCGGTAGCTTCCTCTATCATATTGCTAAACTGGTTGTATTCGGCCAGTAAGTAAGAAAGGTTGTGACCCTTGTTCTCTTCCTTTTTTATTGCACTATCCAAGGCAGCAGTAGTTTCCTTGTTATGGCTCCATATTGCATATTCATTGTGCAAAAACTTTATGCCAAATACTGAGACCATCGCGATTACTGCACTCGAAAAGAACTTCTCGGTAGTCGTCTTCCCTGCCCGGACTATCTCCTTCTTACCTTCAGCTATTTTTTCTTTTCCTTGCGCCACTTTCTCATTGGCTTTATCCATAAGTCTTTGTGCCCTGACACGAGCCTCTTCTTTAAGTCTGTCCGCTTTTCGCCGGGCATCCTCAGCTAACTGTTCGGCTTTTCTGGCGGCATCTTCCACCAACCTGTCAGCCTGTTCTTGGATTGCATTTTCCATAATAACGTATTGAGAGTTAAATATTTCGATTTAAGTATTCGTTGATTGCGGCCTCGGTGATTAACCCAGACTTTGTCGTTCTTAGTAGGCCGGACTGGGCATGCTTTTTGATGGTTGCAAATGAACGATGGAGTTTTTTTGAAACTTGATTAATGCTATACAATTTCGGGAACTCATTGTCCTTCTCTTTTTCGAAAGAAATTAGCGCCAGCTTCATGATAGTAACCAACTCTTCTTTTTTTAAAATTACAATTTCATTCATGGTTTGTTTTTTTAAATTATTATTATACACCAACTAAATATTGTTTAACTTTGTTAAAGCAAATGTACATTATATTTCATTAATGTAGCAAAAATTACATTAAAAAGTTATCAACTCTTTGCATAAAAATAGAATATTATGGCTAACATGTGGATTATCAGGGATTTGTGCAGAAATAAAAAAATTACACTGAAAGAATTATCAAAGAAGGCAGGAATCACTGAGCATGGATTACAGGGTATTTTAAAATCTAACACTACAAAAATTGACACTTTGGAAAAGATTGCCTCAGTTTTAAATGTTTCGCCAAATATCTTTTTTGATAATAAGTATAAGAATAATAAGGAATCTGGCTTTGTCCAACTTGTTACTGGCTTAGACAGAGATTTTCTCATTACGCTTAGTAATCGTTATGATAGTTATCTTGATAAAATTAGCTTTTTCAAAGATTATTATGTTTGGGAAATTATCGTATTTGTCTTGGAGTCCGATCCTATTTTAGGAAAAGGAATACCCGCTTTCACCTTTCGATATAAAGATAGCCCGGAATTTTTAATAACACCCGGGCAAGCATATGAACTTAAAACATTAATTGAATTTGAGCCATATAATTATTTACCATACAGCAAAATGCCAAGCACAAGGCAAGGATTTATAAAAAAGACAAATATTCTATTAGGATTTTACTTTCTTATGTTTCGAGATAATATTCTTAATATTAGTAGCCTATTAACTGATGGACTCATTTCCGACCCTGAAATTAAAAAATACTGGGGGAAATGGAAATCTATAAAACCGTTGGATCCACCCAATACAAGTCGATAAATTGACTATTGCCAGTCAATTAATTTGCCAACAAGTCAAAAAGTTATCTATGTCCGGTCAATAAAATGGCTAACAGGCCAAAAAATTGACTAACAATCCACAAACAAAATGCGAATAATTTACTAACAGGTCAAACAATTATCTAAGCCTGGTTAATAAAATGGCCAACAGGTCAAAAAATTTGCTAACAATCCTATAACAATCTGGCAATAAAACACTAACAAATTGCTTATAAAATAGTAACAGGCAAAAAATTGACCAACAAAATGCTAATCAAATTCCCAAAATAAAGGGGGAAGGCCGCTTCTGTTTTGTTTTTGTTTGCAAATTGTTTGCAAATTGATAATGAAGCAGGCACGGCTATACAAAACAAAACCTCTGTAAACAAATTATTTACAGAGGTTTGTAGTTGGTGGGCCCACCAGGACTTGAACCTGGGACCACCTGATTATGAGTCAGGTGCTCTAACCAACTGAGCTATAGGCCCCGCGCCCTTCTCTTGCAAGAAGAGCCTGAAAAAAAGTGCAAAAATAATAAATGCTTCTCCAATTTCAAACTTTTTTTGCAACAGGCAGAAACAAAAAAACCTGCTTGAGTTCAGCAGGCTTTTTCGTGTTGAGACAAGATATGCTCTTATTTCAGGTTTAATTTCTTTTTTACCAGCGGGGTAATGTCATCGCCATTGGCATAGAAAAGCACAACACCCTGCGATACGTCTAGGATATAAGTATAGTGGTTTTCTTTTCCTACAGCATCAATGGCATTTTTAACCTTGGTGATAATAGGCTGAAACAATTCTTGTTGTTTTTTCTGGACATCCTGGTCGGCAGAAGCCTGAAATGTCTGAATACGTTGTTGTAGGTCGGAAATTTCTTTTTCCTTGGTTTGTCTGATTAAATCGGACATGGTACCCACATTGCTTTGGTAATCCTGAACTTTACTTTGGTATTCCTGTGCCATAGCCTTCATTTGATTTTGTAATCCGGCGGCATAGGCTTTCACGTGTGCCTGGGCTGAATCGGCTTCGGGCATAATGCTCATGAGTTTGTTGGAATTGATGTAACCGATTTTTAAACTGCTTTGGGCATAGCCAAATCCTGAAATAAAAAGAACGGCTGTTAAAAGTAAAATCCCTTTCTTAATTGTTTTCATTTTGTATGAATATTGTAATGAATAATTATTTAACCTATTGAGCGGCAAATGTAAAAAAAATTAAATTACCACTGTCATAAAATTCGTTAAATGCGAAATAAACTGTTGCCTGCTCAGGGGTGGCTTGTCTGCATAACCTTGCCCAGCTCATCGAGAACGGCATCGCTGATGTCGTATTTCGGGTTGCCGTACAACAGTGTGGGGCTTCCGGCTTTGTCAAAGACAAAAGCAATATTTTCGGAAGATGCCACAGTTTCGATGGCATTATAAACTTTCTCCTGAATGGGTTTTATCAGTTCTTCCCTTTTTTTAAACAATTCCCCTCCCGGTCCGAAATAAGCTTTCTGAAGGGCCTTCACCTCATTGTCTTTTTTTACAATTTCATCTTCCCGTTTCTTTTTTACATCGGCGGGGAGCAATACGGCTTCTGCCTGGTATTTCTTGTACATTTCGCTGACTTCGTTGTGCTTTTGTGTAATTTCTGCCTGCCATTTTTTTGACATGCTGTTTAAAACATCCTGGGCATCAGTGTATTCGGGAATGTTTTTCAGGATGTACTGTGTGTCAACGAAAGCACTTTTCTGTGCCTGAAGCGGCATAAAAGCCACGAGCAGAAGGCTTAAAAAAAGCGTAGTGAGTAAGGATGTTTTTAAATTTTTCATAAGGCAATAATTTTATTTTTTGATAAAACCACAATAAACCTGCCAAAATTAGTCAAGCGAACCATTCATGGAAAAATGGAAATGACTTCCGTTGGCGTTGGGGATTCCCGGTATCTCGTCAAAGCCATAGCCCCAGTCAAGGCCCAACAGGCCAAACATGGGAAGATAGATCCGGGCACCGATACCGGCTGAACGCCTCAGGTTGAAAGGATCAAAATCATGGGTTCCTGCCCAGGCGTTTCCTGCTTCAAAGAATGCTTCAATATAAATGGTGGATGTGGGTGCCAGCGATATGGGATAACGCAGTTCCAGTGTATAACGCGAGTAGATGGTCCCCCCGAGGTTATGGTTTTTATAGTAGTCGGGCGTTATGGTTTCGTTGCCATAACCGCGCATACCGATAACTTCACGGCCGTCGTAGTTGTTGTACCCCGAAAGCCCATCGCCACCAAGGTAAAAGCGTTCAAACGGAGTTGGCCCCAAATCGGAATTGTAAGCGCCAAGGTAGCCGAATTTGGCTTTGGTTACCAATACCAGCTTGGGCATTAGCTCAAAGTAGAGATATGCCTTGAATTTCCACTTGTAATATTCTATCCATTTGTATTTTTCCGCATCGGGAAGTGTTTTGTAATCTTTGTCTGAAAAGAGTGAGTAGGGCGGTGTCAAAGTCAGCGAGAGCGAGATGTCAGAACCTGAACGGGGATAGATAGGTGCGTCAACGGAGTTTCTGCCGAGAACGATATTGTAATTCAAATTATTGTATCTGCCGTTTCCGTTTCCGACATAGAAAATGGAAGCATAATTTTCCAAATTGTAAAGCTGCACATTAACTGCCTGATAAAGGGTAAAATAGTCATCCGGCCATTTTAACCGTTTTCCTAAACCGACCGTGATGGCGTGGCTTTCAAATTTCCGGTTTCCGTTTGCAACGGATGTTGTATCACCCGGATCGGGCGTAATGGTGGTATGCGACTTAATAGAATAGATGGAATAATAGTATGAAACGGTCAGGGCATTGGGTTTTTTGCCGCCCAGCCAGGGTTCGGTAAACGTTATTCCGGCACTCATATAGCCTGCACCATAGGTTTGAAAACGGATGGACAATTTCTGTCCATCCCCTGATGGAACCGGTTTCCAGGCTTTCATGTTAAAGAAATTACGCAAGGAGAAGTTGTTGAAGCTCAGCCCCACGGTCCCGATAATCCTTCCGTAACCCCAGCCTCCCGAAAGTTCAATCTGGTCGGCAGAAGTCTCTTCCACGTTGTAATTGATGTCAACAGTTCCGTTGGCCGGATTGGGTTTAATGTCCGGTTTCAGGTTTTGTGCATTAAAATATTTCAGGTTGGCCAGCTCACGCACACTTCTTATAACTGCCTGGCGGCTGAACAACTGCCCGGGTTTGGTACGGAGTTCACGGATGACCACATGCTCGTTGGTCTTGGTATTTCCCGTAACCGTTACCTTGTTAATTCGTGCCTGTTTTCCTTCGTGAACCCTGATTTCCAGGTTAATGGAGTCATTGCTTACATAAGTCTCGACAGGCGTGGCCGAGAAAAACAGATAGCCATTGTCCATATACAGGCTACTTACATCAAACCCTTTGTCGTTATAGTTGAGGTTTGTCTCCAGCAATTTTTTGTTATAGACATCGCCGGGTTTTATTCCCAAAACAGCACTCAGAAATTTGGAGCTGTAAATGGTATTCCCCACCCAGGTGATTTTCCGGTAATAATATTTGTCGCCTTCTTTCAGGTAGATGTTAATGCCGATATCAGATTTGTCCATTTTATAAATGGAATCTTTGAGTATTTGTGCGTCGCGGTATCCGGCTGAGTTATATTCGGCAACAATTTTGTTCAGGTCATCTTTGAACTTCGACTGGATAAATTTGGAGCTTTTGAAAATCTGCAGGCGATAGTTTGTGGTTGCATAATTAACAAGGTCGTCCCTAAATTTTTTCAGATGTAAAGTGGCCACATCCGCAACGGCATGAACCACCGTAAGGCCCAACGGGTTTAGTGGGTTGAAATAACCTTTTTCACGGGTGTCTTTCATGGCTTTTTTCACTTTGTCTTTGGAGAAAGCGTGGTTGCCGTAAATATTTATGACCCCGATTTTAACCTTTTTGTTTTTCCTGACGTTGATGGTGATATCCACAAACTCCTTGCGGTTTCTCCTGGAACCGGCATCTTTTGTGGTAATGGTAACTTCTGTGTTCAGATAGCCTTTGCCTCGGTAATAGTTTTTGATAATATTTTCGGTACGGTTGATTAAATGCTCGCTGACCACATCGCCCCGTGTGAGGTTTATCTTGTCTTTCAGGTCATCCTGCTCACTTTTTTTGATGCCTGTAAAACTATAGGTGTCAAGTTTGGGTTTTTCCTGTAAGTGGATATCGAGATAAATCGTATCCCCTTTTATTTTTGTGGCCAGGATGCTGATGTTGTCGAAAAGGCCCTGGCTCCAGAGGCTTCTGATGGCAGTGGTGATGGCATCGCCGGGCACTTTAATTGATTTCCCTTCTTCCAGGTCCGAGAGCATGATTACCACGGATTTATCAAGGTAATTTATTCCGGAAACCTGTATGCCGCCGATAATATATTTTTGGGGATGGTTGTAGCTGATTTCAGACAATAAAGTTTTCTGATCTGTCTGTGCGCTTGCTATCTGTGGGATAAATATTAAACCGGCAAAAATCAATGGGAGCCAATTCCACCCGTACTTAAACATCTTCATTCTTGTTCTCCAAATTTTAATTGCTCTCTTGTCAAGCCAAATCTTCTTTCTCTCTTTTGATATTCCAGGATGGCTTCATAAAAATCTTGTTTGCCAAAGTCAGGCCATAATTTCGGTGAAAAGTACAACTCGGAATAGGCTATCTGCCACAGCAGGAAATTGCTGATGCGCTGCTCGCCACTGGTACGGATAAGTAATTCCGGGTCAGGTATTTGTGCCGTATTCATGTATTTTGAAACGGTTTCACAATTCAGTTTTTCCACATCAATTTTTCCAAGCTGCTGATCATGCACAATCTTTTTCATGGCCTCAATAATTTCCCATCGCCCGCTATAGTTTAATGCCAGGGTGAGTACCATCCTTTGGTTATGTGCTGTTTTTTCCATGGTACTCAAAAGTTTGGTTTTGTTTACCTGCGGAAGCCCGCCGATGTCTCCAATGGCGTTAAGCCGAATGTTGTTTTTGTTCAGGGTGGGAATTTCTTTTTCGATGGTTTCGACGAACAGGTGCATCAAAGCCTCCACTTCTTCCTGTGGCCTGTTCCAGTTTTCGGTAGAGAAAGTATAAAGTGTCAGGTAACGGATACCTATTTCGGCAGCTGCCTCGGCTACCGTACGCACAGCATCAACCCCTTTGTGGTGGCCAAAAGCACGGTCGTGGCCCTGCTTTCGTGCCCACCTGCCGTTTCCATCCATTATGATGGCCACGTGCCACGGGAGTTTTTTAGTATCTATACGTTTTAAAATATCCATAACCTATTGTTAAAACTGGTATTTACAAGCACCACTTTTGCCCAGCTCAATTTTATATGTTACACTGATGTTGGCAACGCCAAACCAGTCCTTTGTTCCACTATTGCCACGTTGTTCCCCCGGCTTATGGCTCAATGTCGGATCAGATAGAAAATCTTTGGCATCAGCAGGATTCAGTGTTGCACCATCCTGATAGTATGTCGTGCTCACATCATCCAGATAATCAGTAAATGTCCGGTGCATGTTCCACTCTGCCGAAAGACCAAATCGCTTATTCAAACTAAACTTAAACCCTAATCCGAAAACAGCGGCAAAGTTATATTTTTTATACGGTTTCCGACCATCATAACCAACATTTTGGCCTTCTGTCCCCAAACTTCTCAAATCCTCCACCTGGCCATTAAATTTTGCTGTCGGTTTATAAAGAAAGAAACCTGCACCGGCTGTGATGTACGGTGTAAATTTGTGCCGCTCGCTTCCCGTGGAATATTTCATAAAATTAAACTCGCCCATCAACGAAATATCATTAATGGTAGTGGTAAAATTTAAATTTCTGTTTTTGACAGCTCCTGTTTTGGTGTCATCCCCGGCCACTTTTGCATAGGTGTAGGTAACTTTTGCTGTCCACCGGTCATTAAGGTTGTACCTGACTACGGCCCCATAAGCTGCTTTGGGCATAACAAAAGGAGTCCCCGGAACAATATCGCCGTTGTAATAGGAAAATCCTCCGGAAACCCCTGCTTCCAGTGATGCACTCTGGGCGTATGATGCAATGGGAAAGATTATCCCCGCAAAAACGAGCATGAATACAGATTTAAAAGATGTGGGCTTAGATACTGTCATTTGTCTGTTTGTCCCTGATTTTGAGCGGCAAATTTATCAATTTTTTACAATTGCTGTCAACCTAATTCCTGCTGTCAACACCCCAAAGCAATTTTTCCCGAATGGTAGAAAAGAAATTTTGCTCCGGCATTTGTACCAGGTTAATCCTAAAATTACATTTGTTAATAATTATTTCTTCCGTCTTGTTGATGTGATGCTGGCGCGAGTCCAGCGACAACAAATATTTTTCTTCCCTGCCTTCAATTTTTATGCGTAGCTCACTGTTGTCCTGAATAACGATGGGGCGTACGGTTAAATTGTGCGAAGCAATGGGGGCAATCACAAAATTCTCCGAGCCCGGTGATAAAATAGGGCCGCCCACACTCATAGAATAGGCCGTAGAACCGGTGGGCGTGGCAATAATTAGTCCATCGCCCCAGTAGGTGTTCAAAAACAGGCCGTTTACATACACATGTATGGTAACCAGCGAGGTGTCGTTGTTGCGGTAGATGGTTAAATCGTTTAGTGCAAAGTTTAGTTTACCGAATAAACCGGCCGGTTTTTCTAATTTTAACAAAGTGCGTTGGTCAAGGGTATAGTTGCCGGCATAGATGCAATCAATGGCTTTCTTCATTTCCAGTTTCGATACACTGGAAAGAAAGCCCAACCGCCCCAGGTTGATTCCCAGAATAGGGACTCCCAAATCATGTACATACGGAATGGCATCCAGGAGCGTGCCGTCACCTCCAATGGAAAATAAAAAATCCAGGTTCTCAATGTCTTTGGACTGGCTGAAAACGCCGGGCTTTTCAACAAATTTGATGCTGTTTTTAATCAGGTCGAAATAACTTTTGTACACGCAGACCTGTGCCCCTCTTCGATGCAGTTTATCAAATAATTGCTGTACATAAGGAGCCTGTTTCGGCTCAAATTGTTTACCAAAAATGACAATTTTCATGCAAAGTGGCCTTGTTTGAATGCAAATGTAGGTTAAAAAGTAATAATTTAGCGCAAGTTTCTTTTGCCTGTGGCCGGTAAAAGCCGGGAAGAAAATATGATAGGCGGCTGTGTTGTCGGTGTTGCAGGCTTTTGGGGCAGTTTGGGCTGAAAAACGGAGAAAAAAGCAGGAATGGTTTTTTAACTTTTTTTTGCTTTTGCGACCGGTAATTGATAAGAATATCCATGAAAAAACTCATTTTTTTTGTTGTTGCTGTTTTTTTTGTCCAGATATCGGATGGCCAACAGGTACAGGTGGATAGTCTTTGCCGGCAGGCATACGGTGAAATCATGTCGCTTCGGTTTGTGCCTGCCCGAAAAATGCTGCAAGCCGAAAAGCAACTTCATCCGGAAAATGTCTATGTGGATTATCTCGAGAATTATATGGATTTCCTCCGGGTTTTTATCGGTGAAAACCAGCCGTTGTTTAAACAGTTTGACGATAGTTTTGATATCCGCTATGACCACATAAAACAGTTGCAGGACAGCAGCCGCTACAAAGGTTTGTTATTGGCCAACATGAACCTGCAATGGGCTTTTGCACGGTTAAAATTCGGGCAGTATTTTTCGGCTGCCTGGGAGATAAACCGTGCGTACCGCCTGCTTAAACAAAATATAGAAAGTTTCCCGCAGTTTGTCCCCGACTACATTACCATGGGCGTTTTGCATGTTATGATTGGCCTGGTTCCCGATAAATACAACTGGATGTTGAAAATTATTTCCATGGAAGGGAGTGTGGAGCAGGGCAAAAAGGAAATCTACCGGGTGCTCGATAATACCCCGAAAAATTCGCCCATGGCTTATTTACATGATGAGGCCCTTTTTTATCTTGGGTTTATCGAATTAAACCTTTCGCCTGACAGAAAGGCCCTCGACAAGCTTCTTGTATATCTCAACCAAACGGATAGCCGGAATCTTTTGATTGATTTCCTGAAAGCGGATATCTATATGCGGTATGGGCAAAATGATTTGGCTTTAAAGCAGTTGAATACTGTTCCGCAAGGCCCGGATTATTTCCCGTTTTATTATCTCCGGTTCCTGAAAGGAGAATGCTATCTGAGAAAGCTAAAACCGGATTCGGCGACCTTATCTTACAATGATTTTTTGGAACACTTTGAGGGGCTTAATTACATAAAAGATGCCTGGCGCAAAAAGGCCTGGGCAGCTCTGCTGCAAAATAAAAAAGACGTATATTTCATGATGATGGATTCGGTAAAGGCCTATGGGACCGCGGATGTAGGTGCCGACAAAGAGGCGTTGATGGAAGCTCATTCGGGAATTCTTCCTGACATAAACCTCCTTAGGGTGCGCCTGCTTTTTGATGGCGGTTACTATTCCCGTGCCAAATTCATTCTCGATACCATGAGCACCGGCCATCTAACAAAAGATGCCCGGATTGAACGGATTTATCGTTATGCCCGTATAGCCCACCGGCAGGAAAATATCCCTTTGGCAAAAAAGGAGTATTACCGTACCCTTGTCATTGGGAATCGTTCTCCACGTTATTTTGCTGCAAATGCGGCCCTTAAACTTGGCGAGATTTACGAATCGGAAGACAGCCTGACGCTGGCAAAAACTTTTTATGAGAAGTGCCTTGACCTGGATTTTGATGAATACAAAAACAGTATTCGCGGGAAAGCCAAAGAAGCATTGGCAAGGATTCAGGAAAAATAACGTGCTTGAACGTGCTACAACCGGTAGCCGAAACTCAGGACAATAGCATTATTTTGATAGGCGTTTTTTACCGCAGCAGGCATGATGTTGTTCGTCCCGTACATATAATAATCCTTGTTCATTTTGGAATAGACATAAGCCGCATCGATGGTAAAGTGGTTGTTCAGATGAAATCCCAAACCACCCGAAATGGATTGCCGCGCCCCATCGTTCAGGTTGCGGGCATAGGGACTGCCGTAAACAGCGTACCCGGCGCGTACATCGACAATTCCAAAACGCCATTCGGTCCCCACCCGGATATTGTTGGTGGAACGGAAATAATTTTGAATGTCCCCGTTTTCCGAAAGATAGTTGTAATTGGTTGATTTGAGTTTGGCGTTGGCATAATTAAGGTGTTCGTATTCAATAGAAAGGCTTCCCCTGTTTCCAATAAGGATACCTGCGTCCGCCAGAAATTTCATGGGGGTGTAAAGTTTATACTGATAGCTTCCCGTTGGCGAGGAAACATTGGCCGGACTTGTCCATCCCAAATCGGCAAAAGTAGTGGTGTACCAGGTGTCGCGCATGCTGAAATACCACGTGGGGGAATGATAGGCCACACCTACGCGTAACCATTTTATAGGTTGGACAATAAGGCCAATTTTAATATTTATCCCGGTTCCTTTGGTTTGCAGGCTTTGATCAATTTCCCAGCTGTTAAAGTAGGGAATGGTGTCTGCCGCATCGTATTCCGAATAGTAAGAATTACTGTAATATCGCAGGGCATCAATGCCAATGGTGGCCCCAAGGAAAAGTACGTTGTTGTAGTTGGCCGAAAAAGAGAAATACCATTCGTTTACAGAGCCTTTGGTTTGTAATACTTCACGCTGAAACGTTCCCGCATAGGGAACCGGGCTGTAATACATATCCGAATAACCGGGAATGGTGTCAATAAGGTAAAGCTGCCATGCCGGGTTCAGCTCAAAGGAATAGGCATTGTTTCTGTCGTTTTCAATGTCCGCATAGTTGACGCCATCCGCATTTTCAAGATAGACATCCAATCTCGAGTTTTGCGCATTGGCACCTTGCATAACAAAACTTGAATTGAAATTATTTAACCGGTTCATGCCAAAAGAAAACTGCATAAACTTCCATCCTTTTTTGCTGTCAGCCCCCAGGCGTATGGCACTTACATATCCTATATTGCTGAGGCTAAATACAGTACGGGTATCTGATGAGGGGGTGCCATTGTATTCCGAACTGATATTACGAAAATTTATTTCCGGGCTGATGGAATAGAAATTTGACCTGAAAAGCCCCATGCCTGCCGGATTGGTAGCTGCTGTGGACAGGTCGGCACCCAGTGCCCCGAATGCTCCGCCCATGGCCATGCTGCGGGCTGTACCTTCGTAATAATTCTGTGAAAAACGCAATGCATCATCTGCCGACTGGGCAAAAACAGAAAACGCAAATAACAAAAGGGTACCTATAATGAATAACTTTTTCATAACAATATCGAATTTAAATTCCTAACGAAACAATAAGATTTTTATGGACTGGAATTTAGTGCCTGATGCCGCCTGATCCCGAACTTCTCCTGATGCCACCGCCTCCACCTGAGGAGCTGGTGTTTGTCCTGACCGGAGCAGAGAAGCTGCGTGTCGGGTGGCCCGAACTTCTCACAGGCCTGGTAACGGAAGAATTTCTTCTTACCGGTGTACTATAGCTGTTGGGAGAAGAGAAAGAACGTGTCGGGGCATTGTAAATTTTTATTCCCGAATGCGGTCGGCTGTTCCCACGATAAACCGAATTGCGGGTATTTACCGGACGATAGATATTTTGCCGGCGGACAATCCGTGGCTGTGGCCGGACAGTCCTCACTCCGCTGTTTCTGTATTCGGGATGAGAACTCCGTACAGGTGCACGGTAAAACTCTTTGCTGCTGCGGGTAGAACGCGATTCCAGGCTTTGGTATTGCTTTGGCTTTTGAAACCTTGGTTTGGGCATAGCTGCTTCCCGTTGGAAAACCGGAGGCTTGCGGTAGCTTTCTGCAACCCTGTTCCTTGATTCAGAAATACCAAATTGTGAACTTCTGTTTCCTTGCAGATTGCTTCGTGCTGCTTTTTCGGCCGGTTTGGTGAGCTTGTGCTGGGCACGGTCAAGTGCAGCATTGTAGCGCATGGACCCGGCAGGCCTGCTGTTGTTGCCGTCGGGTTTTATCATTTTGCCATCCCGGCCTTCGGGATTGACAGGAACCCTTTTTCGGGAAACTGTTCCTGAGACATTGGAATTTTTTGAAGCTGATTTATTACCGGAGTGTGTGTAAACACCTGAACCACCGGCAACTGTGCCTCTTGGCAGGGAAGAGCCGCCGCCCCTGTTTACCCTTGGCTGATAAATGCCTGCCCTGTATCCGTAATCAGGATAACCCGGGTAATAAGGGGGATAATAGCCGCCTCCCCAACCGGGATAATAGGGCGGGTAATAACCGTAATAAGGCGGATAGTAGCCGTAATAAGGTGGGTAATATCCATAGTATGGCGGGTAATAACCTCCATAATAAGGATAGCCCCAACCATAACCGAAGCCTATGCCCCAACCATAAGAGCCAAACCCAAATGACCAGCTGGAGCCGAAATAAGGACTGCCAAAACCAAGGTTTAAAGAAACACTGGGTGAAGTGATGACAGTTGTGGTGGTGGTTGTTTGCTTGCTGCTGTCCTGGGCATTGTTGTCAGCGTAGTAATTATCGTAATAATCTAAAGAGGTGTCATTTGACTGGTGGAACCTTTTCAGCCGGGCCGAATAATCCACATCGTACTGGTCGCCCGAAGTTGACTGACTTATGTTTTCAACTGTACCCTGCTGGTATTTGGCATTACCGGCCTGTTCTGTTTTCTGCTGCTGTGTTGTGGCAACTTGGGTAGTGATGGTGGTGTGCGGGGTAGTAGAATAGTAAACATCATCCTGGGGAATACTTTTCGTACTGCTGCAGGCTGTAATTAAAAAGAAACTGAGGGTTACAGCACTTAATAATATGTATTTTATCTTCTTCATGGCGATGAGTATTGTGCTTCAATAAACATTGTTTATTTTTGCCGTTCATTAATAAGTTGCAAAGACTATACCAAAATTTCAAAATGGCAAAAGAACTTACGAGCAGAAGCGAAAATTATTCGCAGTGGTACAACGATTTGGTTGTAAAGGCAGGCATGGCAGAGAATTCAGCTGTCCGTGGATCGATGGTGATAAAACCATATGGCTATGCTATTTGGGAAAAGGTGCAAAGGATTCTGGATGATAAATTTAAAGAAACAGGCCATGAAAATGCCTATTTTCCCCTTTTCATCCCAAAATCTTTTTTTAGCAAGGAGGCTTCGCATGTGGAAGGTTTTGCCAAGGAGTGTGCCGTAGTTACCCATTATCGTTTGAAAAATGATGGAAAAGGCGGTGTGATGGTGGATCCGGATGCCAAACTGGAAGAAGAGCTGATTGTTCGCCCTACTTCCGAAACCATTATCTGGGATACTTACCGTAAATGGGTTCAGTCCTACCGCGATCTTCCACTACTGATTAACCAATGGGCCAATGTGGTACGCTGGGAGATGCGGACACGGCTGTTTTTGCGGACCGCTGAATTCCTCTGGCAGGAAGGCCATACGGCACATGCTACCCGCCAGGAGGCAGTTCAGGAAGCGGAAACTATTTTAGGGGTTTATGCCGACTTTGCAGAAAATTATATGGGCGTTCCTGTGTTACAGGGAGTTAAGTCGGCTAACGAGCGTTTTGCCGGTGCGGTTGAAACCTATTGCATCGAAGCGTTGATGCAGGATGGGAAAGCCTTGCAAGCCGGTACTTCTCATTTTCTCGGACAGAATTTTGCCAAAGCTTTCGATGTAAAATACCTCACCAAGGACAATAAACAGGAGTTTGTCTGGGCCACCTCATGGGGCGTTTCCACCCGGCTTATCGGGGCACTTATTATGGCGCATTCCGATGACAATGGCCTGGTACTTCCCCCAAAACTTGCTCCCATTCAGGTAGTGATTGTTCCTATTTTCAGGAAACCGGAACAGCTGGAGGCTATTTCAGAAAAAGTTGCGGAAATTGTAAAAGCACTGAAAGCAAAAGGTATTTCGGTGAAATTTGATGACCGCGATACCCAGAAACCAGGCTATAAATTTGCCGAATGGGAAATGAAAGGGGTGCCTGTCCGCCTCGCTATCGGCCCGCGCGATTTGGAAAACGGAACCATCGAAGTGGCCCGTCGTGATACGCTGGAGAAAGAAACCCTGCACATGGAAAATATTGCAGATAAAATTGAAAACCTCCTCGAACTTATCCAAAAAAATATTTACCAGAAAGCACTGGATTTCAGAACGGAAAATACTTTTTCAGTGGATATGTGGGAAGACTTTAAAGCCCGGATTGAAAAAGGCGGTTTCGTATGGGCACATTGGGATGGAACGACTGAAACAGAACTAAAAATCAAAGAGGAAACCAAGGCTACCATTCGTCTTATCCCGCTGGACAGTAAAAAAGAACCCGGAAATTGTATCTATTCCGGAAAGCCCTCCGAGCAGCGTGTAGTTTTTGCCAAAGCTTATTAATTCCGATTTTGCTAAAATTTTAAACCTGTGAAAAAACAACCTTTTGGAGCCACCAAACAGGAAAAGCTGAAAGCCTTTGAGCGGCTGCTTGATATTATGGATGACCTGCGCACCGGTTGTCCGTGGGATAAAAAACAAACCATGGAAAGCCTCCGCCATCTCACGCTGGAAGAAACGTACGAACTCTCCGATGCCATTCTCGACAAAAACATGGACGAAATCCGTGAGGAGTTGGGCGACTTAATGATGCATTTGGTTTTTTATGCCAAAATAGGGGAGGAAAAACAAACTTTTGATGTGCGCGATGTGCTGGAAGGGATTTCTGACAAACTGGTTTACCGTCATCCGCATATTTATGGTGGCGTGGAGGTGGCTGATGCCGATGAGGTGGCAGATAACTGGGAAAAGCTGAAACTGAAAGAAGGGAAAAAATCGGTGCTTTCGGGCGTTCCCAAATCATTGCCGCCGTTGTTGAAAGCCTACCGGATGCAGGAAAAGGTAAAAGGTGTGGGCTTTGAGTGGCGGGAACGTGCACAGGTATGGGAAAAAGTAGAGGAGGAGATGAACGAACTGAAAGCCGAAGTAGAACAAAACACTTCAAAAGACAGAATTGAAGAGGAGTTTGGCGACCTGTTTTTCGCCCTTGTCAATTATGCCCGTTATGTGGGCATCAATCCCGATGATGCCCTGGAACGCACCAACCGCAAGTTTATCCGCCGCTTTCAGTACATCGAAACCCAATCGGCCAAAGAGGGCCATAACCTGACGGATATGACACTGGAAGAGATGGATGTTTACTGGAACCGGGCCAAAGAAAAGGAATAAAACAGCTTCCTGCTACTTATTTAAACCGCCATCCTATTTTCAACTGGGCTGTTAACAGCGGGTAATCATTAAAATAGAACATGGAACTTAAACTCAGCGAGGCCGATAAACCCCAGTTGTTGATGTAACTTACCCCAATGGGGATTTGAATGTAGGTCAGCCGCGTGTAATAATAATCGGAACCTATCAGGGCACCGGTAAAAGGGGTAAAACGGGCCTTGGAATTTGTTTTGTTTAGATGGAAAGTTGCCCCCAGCGAGTAATAATAATAGTCATCAAATTCTGTTCCCATATTTAGCTGAAGATCAACCTGCGGGATGATGAAATAATCAAATGAAACCAGAAACGTACCGCCATCTCCGAGGTTTCCCGGATAAGTTAGCCCCAGGCATATTCCGGTACTAACGCCAAAAGGCCTGTTTACCCGCGGGTTTTTATTTCCGAAATCTTCGACATACCCGTTTTTATAAACGATTTTGGATACTTTTATCGGTTTAATGGAAAAAACCACCCCATCCGGATAGTCTGAAAACCGGTAATCTATGGACTTTTGGCTGTTTTTCAGAATTTTTACATTAAATTGTTTGTGGTTTTTCAGGATAAGTGTATCCTGGCCTTTTACGGTAATTGTAAGGAAACCAATAAATAACGCGATAAATAATAATGATTTTTTCATTGAAATAATTTTAAAACGGTACAAAATAATGATTCCCTGTTATGCAATAACTATACCATGTCCGGTTATAAATAACGGGAATATAAAAAATAAAATCTGTCCATGGTTTTATCGCTTATTTTTGAGGTTTTGAAAATGAGCATAATTTTCCCGTATGAAATCTCGCAGATTTGTTGTTACGTTATTTTTTGTATTCCTTTTTTCTGTCCGGTTATTGGGCCAGGAACAAAATACAACGGTAGCTTTTCCGCAGTATGCTTACAAACCGGATAAGGATTATTTTAAATCCTATTGGACGGCCATAAAGAAAACAGCCACTGGACCGGGGCACTGGAACAAAAAAGAGTGGATTGCTTTTGGCGGTGTTGTTGTGGGTGGAACGGTACTTTACATTTACGATGGGCAAATTAGGGATTTTTTTCAATCCCATCGAACCCATACGACGGACCAAATTTCAAAATACGGATTTGAGCCCTGGGGGAGTGGCATCTATACTCTTCCTTTGCTTGGTGGTTTTTATCTTTACGGACTTTCTGCCAGGAACCAAAAAGCGAGGCAGGTGGCCTTGGCCGGAACACTGTTATGGGGGTGCTAAGTGTGGAGGTGCTGAAAGTTATCTTTGGCAGGCATCGGCCTTATCAGGACGAGCCACCCAATCCCCGGTTATGGACAGGCCCTTTTGGTTCGTTGAGTTATAACTCCATGCCTTCAGGACACACCACCGTGGCTTTTTCGGTGGCAACCGTTTTTGCTTCCGTGTACAGGGACAAGCCCTGGGTTGGTGTTCTCTCTTACGGATTAGCTACCGGTGTAGCCCTTTCGCGCCTCAATGACGATAAGCATTGGGCTTCCGATGTTTTTATCGGGGCAGCACTGGGTTTTGCTGTGGGGAAAACGGTTTACCACATTATGGAAGGACATTCCAAACTCTCGCTGGGGATTTCGGATACGGGAGGCATTGCCCTCGCCTACCGGTTGTAAGTGTGGCTGCCCCGCCCCTCAACTGTCACAATTCTGAGCCGTCTGGGGTAAGCTTGCAGGGGATAGCGGCATGAGAATCTGCGCTACAAAGTACTCGGTGCTAAATACTAAGACCCTCACGGCAATCCTGCTCGCAGTGCCGGTGCTAATTGCCTCAGGGTTAAACGTTGGGAAATCTGAAAGACAAACTTTATTATTGCGTTAGTGCATTAATAGCAAACGAAGCCAGCCAGTGTCCGCCCATGTAGCTGTCGTCCATGAGGTTGGGCAGCGAAAATTTCATTTGTCTGTTGGCTACCGGAATGAGGTAATCAAACTCCGGATATTGTCTGGCCAGCCCGTACAGGCACCACGTCCTGCTGAAATTCAGCCCATCCAAATGCACCATGGTTCCGTCTTTACGGTCGGAAACCACACCCGGTGCCCACGTAAATTTTTTGTTTATTAGCTGAGGTAAAAATTTCTTCAGCCAGCTTTTGAATCCTGCTTCCGGCAACACCTTTCGCATGATGTCCACCTCTTCCATACCGGGCGAAAGAAAATCGTAAACGCTGGGTTCCCACCGTAAGGGATAAGCACTGTCTTTCAGATAAAAATCTTTGGCTCTTCTAGTAATGAGGTTTTCAAAAGCCGTGTCGTGTACCGTTTTGGCATAGTCCATGGCAAAAGAGAGGCCGAAAGCCGTGTTGGTATGCGTGCCCACCCGGATGGGATAACGCAGGCGGGGCAGATAGTTTTTGTAAAGACTGACTATCACATTGGTCAGTGGTTGCAGGTTCTGTTCCAGTTGACGGGCCAGTGGTGTGTGCCAGGTGTGTAGTTCGGCAGATAGTTTCAGCAGCCAGGCCCAGCCGTATGTCCGTTCATACAAATGGTTCAGTTCCGGTTTGAAGTAAGCGGCCTCTTTGCGGATATTTTCTTTTGAAATCTGTTCCAATAAAACAGCTTGGATGGTGTCTGCTTCTTTCAAATCAGGATATGCTTTGAGTAGTTTCACCAGTGACCAGTGGCCATGTACCGACGAATGCCAGTTGAAGCAGCCGTAAAAACAGGGATGCATTGCCCGGGGCGATTTCAGGTCTTTGGCAGAAGCCAGCACCTCGCCGGGTTTGTTGGGATACTCTTTGTGAATATATTTCAGCGGCAGCTTCACCAGTTTTTCCGCTTCCTGCCTCGTCAGGCGAAGAGGCTGCACGGTAACGCTGTTTTTTTCACGGGCAGGCTGTTTTCCGGAATGGCATCCGGCGAAAGCCAGCATCAGGAAAGAGATAAGGCTGTATTTCATGGGAACTAAGTTTTTAGTTGTGTGATTTATTCGAATAAATCCAGATATTTTTTAAAAACATAAATGCGGTCTCTGCGGCCTCCGGTAATCTCTTTTATCAACCCGATGTTTTCAAAATCCTGAAGGAGTTTATAAACAGAAGCACCGGACAACCCTATTTCTTTTGAGGCAATGGTAGGGATTAAAACCGGCTGTAAAAAAAGATAATGAACCATTTTCCGTGCATTTCCCTCACGCGACCTGAATGAAGTTAACAAGCTGTCCAGTTCTCTTTGCAACTGCAAAATACCATCAAATGTTTTTATCCCTTTTTGGGCTGTTTCAATGATTCCAGTGAGGAAAAATTTCAACCATTGATTGATATCGTTATGTGTTCTTACCCGCATCAGGTTATCATAATACAGTTCCCGGTGTTTTTCAAAAAAATCGGATATGTACAAAATAGGACGTTGCAACAAACCCCTGCTAACCAGATACAGGGTAATGAGCAATCTCCCTACGCGACCGTTCCCGTCAAGAAAAGGATGAATGGTCTCAAATTGATAATGAATGATACCCATTTTCAATAAATCGGGCAAAGGATTTTCGATATTGTTGGCAAACTTTTCCAAATCCGACATCAGGTTGTTTATTTCTTTATGCCGGGGAGGAACAAAAATTGCATCATTCAGCGTGGCACCTCCAATCCAGTTCTGACTACGGCGGTATTCTCCGGGTTGTTTGTATTTGCCCCGTACTCCTTTTAACAGAATTTTATGTGTTTGTTTAATGAGCCGGCTTGAAAACGGCAAGCGGTGTAATTGATGAACAGCCTCATTAATAGCCTGAATATAATTTTGCACTTCCAACCAATCATCTCGCTTTTCACCTGTAAATTCTCCTTCAGGCATAAATACCTCTTCCATATTGGTTTGCGTACCTTCTATTTTATTTGATTGGGTGGCCTCTTTAGCAATATGTGTACGTATATACAATTCGATATCCACATAATTTGAGAACATATCCAGGCGGCCCAGTTCTCTGTCCGCTTTACTGAGTAAGTTTAGTAAAGACACATCATCAAACGACCAATCCTTGTTAACCGGAGCGGGCAAAAAAGATTTATACGAACCCTGTTGGATATATTTTCCTGCTGTAAATTTTTTCATAAACTTTAAAATAAGCCTCTTTTCTATTTTACAAATATAAGAAAATCTAAAACAACAATTGTTGTAATTTTAATTTTTTACTAAAAAATGAAATAACGAGCCGCTAATCTTTATCACAACACGATTTTACAAGCAATGATATCAAAGCACTCCCGGAAATAATGCTTTCCTGCCTTTCGGATAGTCAGGGAAATAACGGTGATACCACCGATGATGGTCCAGTGCACGCGGTATCAGGTTGGCCGCCGTCCACAAGGCAAACGAAAATGCGGACAGGCACCAGCTCATCAACGCCCAGCCACTCCACTCAATAATTTCACCCATCAGGTTAGGGGAAGATATTTTTTCAAACAGGGCACCATGCGGGATATAATAGCCTTTTTTACCTCCTTTGCGGAGATTGAGCAATGCCTGATCTGAAGAAATATTAATGTACATCCCTATAAAAAACAGGATGATTCCCACAATAAACTGCCAGCTCCAAAACCAGGAAATGGGATAAGCATGACTCAGCGACCCAAACCAGTATCCGTTGAAAAAGCCATTGGAGAAATTAAAAAACAGTGCCAGCAATATGATAAGCCAGGGCATTTGCTTTCCGTTTCCTGAAATAGGGCAGAAAAGCGCGGGTTACGTTCATCAGTCCGAATACGTTGGTGTCGAACTGCTTTTGGATTTGTTCGGGTTCCGCTTTTTCAAAAATTCCCACTGCACCATAGCCGGCATTGTTGACCAGCACATCCACGTCGCCGAAAGTTTTCAAAACACTGTCCAATGCTTCGGCAATGGTTTCGGGTTGGGTAACATCCAGCCGGAAAAGGCGGACGTTATCAAGATGTTGTAAGTTTCGTTCTTTTTCGGGAGAGCGCATGGTGGCAGCCACATTCCAGCCTTTTTTGGCAAAAAGTTCAACAGCGGCTCGTCCGATGCCGGAAGAAGCTCCTGTGATAAAGATTGTTTTTTTCATAGTTTGATAGATTTATAAGCCATTTATTTTTTATTTGCGGAGTAGCAACAATGCTTCTTTTACTGTCTTTACAGGAAGTTTACAGGTTTTATTCTCGCATACATAAATCAATGTTTTCCCCGGAATAAAACGATCTTTCAAAAGAGGTGTTTTACTCTCCCCAAGGCTTCCGGCCAACAGTGCCGTAGTGTAGTGTTGTTCAAACTCATGGCTTAGTTTTAGCGCATTTTTCCCGGCAAAAACCACTTCCTGCGTGGGATAAAGGTAATGGTTTAGCAGCAGCCCCCAGTTTGAGAAATAAGGCAGGTTTTTCAATAACGAAGGATAGACTTTTGCCATCATGTTTCGTACGGTTTTCGAATAGCTGTTGTCCTCAAAGTAAATGCCGGCCTGGGACAGGACAATGGCCATGGCAGAATTGGAAGAAGGAATCACGTTGTCGGTGATTTCGGTTTTCGGCTGAATGGCGGCTCCTTCTTCCGCGGCGGCATACAAAAACATGCCTGTATTTTTGTTGTAAAAATGAAGTTGTACATAGCGAATAACGCGTTGTGCACTTTGCAGCCATTGCTCGTCAAAAGTGTAGCGGTAGAGGTCGAGAAAAGCTTGTGCCGTAAACGCGTAGTCATCCAGAAATCCGGGAACTTTCTCCTTTTCATTTCGGCGGGCACGCCACAGCTTCCCATCGGTCTCCATGCGTTGTGTTTTTATAAAATTTGCTGTTTTGTCCGCCATTTTCAGAAATTCCGGGTTGTCAAAAGCCCCGTAAGCCGACAGCAGCCCACTGATAGCAAGCGCATTCCACGAGGTAAGGATTTTGGTATCGGTATCGGGTCGGGTATGCTTGCCGCGGATGGAAAAAAGTTTTTCCCGGGAGGTAGCAAGAATGGTTTTTGCCTCCGGCAAGGAGAGGTTAAAAGCAGCAGCTGTCTTTTCCATATCCTGCTGTACGAACAGGACGTTTTTCCCATTTTCCCAATTCCCGGAAGCGGAAATAGAATAGTAAGCGTTAAAAAATGGTGCCTCTTTTCCGAGCACACGGTCGATTTCGTTTTTCGTCCACACGTAATAATTTCCTTCTCCGCCATCGCTGTCTGCATCCAGGGAAGCATAAAAACCACCTTCTGGAGACAGGAGTTCTCGCTTTAAAAAATCGGCAGTCTGATGGACGACTTTTTTATACAATGGTTTGTTCGTTAGGCGGTAAGCCTCGGCATAGAGTTGTAAAAGCTGGCCGTTGTCATAGAGCATTTTTTCAAAATGGGGCACTTTCCAATGGCTGTCGGTAGCATAACGGGCAAAACCTCCGCCCAGCTGGTCATAAATCCCGCCCATGGCCATTTTGTCCAGAGAAAGTGTAATAAATTGCAGCAGGGATTTATCCTCATTGTGATAATATTCGCTCAGCAGAAACCGATAGTTGGAAGGCATGGGGAATTTGGGAGCGCCGGTATTTCCGCCCCATTTCATATCAAAATGTTGGCGCCAGAGAGACAACGCTTTATCTACATCCGGTTTTCTGAACACCTGTTTGCCGTCCGACAGCTGCAATATATTGTTGCGATGGATGCCGTTGGTGATTTGTTCGGCCTGCTGCCCCAGCTTCTCCGGTTCTGTTTTCCACAATTCGCTGAGCTGTGTCAACACAGACGTCCACTGCTTTGGCGGGAAATAGGTTCCGCCCCACACCGGACGGCCATCGGGTAGTGCAAAGCAATTCAACGGCCAGCCTCCCCGTCCGGTGAGTAGCTGAACGGCATCCATGTATTGATGATCCACATCCGGACGTTGCTCACGATCCACTTTGATGCAAACGAAATTATCGTTCATGAGTTTTGCTGTCGCCTCATTCTCAAAACTTTCTTTTTCCATAACATGGCACCAGTGGCAGGCAGCATAGCCGATGCTTACCAAAACCAGCTTGTTTTCTTTCCGTGCTTTTTCAAAAGCCGCTTTTCCCCACGGATACCAATTGACAGGGTTGTGCGCATGTTGCAACAGATAGGGGCTCGTTTCGTGAACCAGGTGGTTGATATGGGTATGTTGTTTTGTTTCCATGGGCTTTTGTTGTGCGTTGCAGGAAGAAAGCAGCAGAAGAATAATTGGATAAAAAAGCTTGTGCATGACCTTTCCGGGATTGTTTTGAAACTACGAAAGGACAAAGATACGATTAGTTTAGAATCATTCTGAATAATTTTCTTAACTTTGCCAAACGAATAGAATTTTCTTCAAAAACAGATCTCATGGAAGAGCCGGTAATCGTGCAAAAGCACTCATTAAAAATGGAAATGGAAGCCGGAACCTATTTCTGGTGTTCGTGTGGCCGAAGCAAGAACCAGCCGTTTTGCGATGGCTCGCACAAGGGCACTGCCTTTCGCCCTGTCAGGGTAGTACTTGACGAACCGCAACGGGTAAAATGGTGTATGTGCCGTCACAGCAAAGAGGGGCCATTTTGCGACAACACACACCGTGTGCTGTAAATACAGCATATCTTTGTATCAATCTCAAATTATCGACCGGTTCCAAAATTATTTTTCACCTTTGGGTACACATTATTTTGTAATTTTGCGCTTCAATTTAAAATTAATCTAAATAGATACACCATGAGTGACAAAAAGAAAGACAAGGGCGTTCTGGAAGAGGTCACTACCGGAGAATATAAATATGGATTTGTGATGGATATTGAATCGGATCAGGCTGTTAGAGGGCTCACCGAGGAAACTGTTCGTTTTATTTCAAAAAAGAAAAACGAACCGGAATGGCTGCTGGAGTTTCGGCTGAAAGCCTTCCGCCACTGGCTTACGCTGGAAGAGCCTGACTGGGCACTGTTGCATCATCCGCCCATCAATTACCAGGACATTATTTATTACTCGGCCCCAAAGCCCAAGAAAGAGCTGGAAAGTTTGGATGAAGTGGATCCCGAATTGCTGGACACTTTTAACAAACTGGGAATTTCTCTTGAAGAGCAAAAACGGCTGAGTGGCGTGGCCGTGGATGCGGTCATCGACAGCGTTTCGGTAAAAACCACTTTTCAGGATACGCTGGCCAAACACGATATAATTTTTTGCTCCATCACCGATGCGGTTCAAAATTATCCTGACCTTGTAAAAAAATATCTTGGGACGGTGGTTCCTTATACCGACAACTATTTCGCGGCTTTGAACTCGGCTGTTTTCAGCGATGGCTCCTTTTGCTATATTCCAAAAGGCGTGCGCTGCCCCATCGAACTTTCCACCTATTTTCGTATCAATGCAGCCAACACCGGGCAGTTTGAACGTACCCTGCTCATTGCTGATGAAGGCGGTTATGTGAGTTACCTCGAAGGTTGTACGGCACCCATGCGTGACGAAAATCAGTTGCATGCAGCTATCGTTGAGATTGTTACACACGATGACGCGGAGATTAAATACTCCACCGTCCAAAACTGGTATCCGGGCAGCAAAGAAGGCAAAGGCGGGATTTATAATTTTGTTACCAAACGCGGATTGTGCAAAGGCCGTAACTCCAAGATTAGCTGGACACAGGTGGAAACCGGTTCGGCCATTACCTGGAAATACCCGAGTTGTATTCTCATGGGCGATAATTCGGTGGGCGAATTTTACTCGGTGGCGGTTACTAACAACTACCAGCAAGCCGATACCGGTACCAAAATGATACATATTGGAAAGAATACCAAAAGTACCATCATTTCCAAAGGGATTTCAGCCGGCAAAAGCAATAATAGCTACCGGGGTCTGGTACGGGTTACCCAAAAAGCAGACAATGCCCGTAATTACTCGCAATGCGATTCACTTTTGCTGGGCGACCAGTGCGGTGCCCATACTTTTCCTTACATCAAAACAGGAAACGACACGGCCATCGTGGAACACGAAGCCACCACCTCCAAAATTTCCGACGACCAACTTTTTTACTGCCAGCAACGTGGCATCGACATGGAAAAAGCTATTGGTCTGATTGTCAACGGATACGCAAAGCAGGTGCTGAATAAATTACCCATGGAGTTTGCCGTGGAAGCCCAAAAACTGTTGGCCATAACACTGGAAGGAAGTGTGGGGTAACAATGATTGATAACCTAATGACCATTGAATGACCACCGAATGACCACCGAATGACCATTGAATGACAATCGATTAACCATTGAATGACCACAGAATAACGATAAAATCACAACCGAATGACCATTAAATAACCAAAAAGAAAAAACGATGCTACTAAACATAAAAAACTTACATGTTTCCATTAATGGAAAAGAAATAATAAAAGGGCTTAATTTTAGTGTTAACAAAGGGGAAGTCCATGCTATTATGGGGCCTAACGGCACCGGAAAGAGTACGCTGGCAGCCGCCATCACAGGCCGTGAAGGTTACGAGATTACCAAAGGTGATATCATTTACAAAGGGCAGGTTATCAACGATTGGTCACCGGACAAGCGCGCCAACGAAGGCGTCTTCCTCAGCTTTCAGTATCCCATTGAGATTCCCGGTGTGAGCATGACCAATTTTATGCGTACGGCGTTGAATGCCAAAAGGGAATATCTGGGAAAGACACCCATTTCTGCCAAAGATTTTTTAAGGAAAATGGAAGAAAAGAAAAAGATGGTGCAGATTCAATCGAAGCTCACCAACCGTTCGGTAAACGAAGGCTTTTCCGGGGGTGAAAAAAAGAAAAACGAGATTTTCCAGATGGCCATGCTTGAGCCGGAACTTGCCATCCTTGACGAAACCGATTCCGGCCTTGACATTGATGCTTTGCGGGTAGTTGCCGGTGGGGTCAACCAATTGAAATCCGATAAAAACGCTTTCATTGTCATTACCCACTACCAACGGCTACTTGATTATATTGTTCCTGATTTTGTGCACGTTATGTATGATGGCCGTATTGTAAAATCAGGAGACAAAAAGCTGGCATTAGAACTGGAAGACAAGGGGTATGAGTGGATTAAAGACCAGTTTGATAATTAGTCCGGCGAAAGGAAACGATATTATGGAAAAAGTAAAAAAGAGATACCCGCTGGAGGAGAAATTTATCCGGCACTTCACCGGACATTCGGATGAGATAAGTCGCCATGATTTACCAAAAGTGAGCCGGATGCGCCGTGAAGCCATGAAGGATTTCCAGCGAAGCGGATTTCCACACAATAAGATGGAACGCTGGCGTAATACGGATTTGGAGGGGATTTATGAAACCGATCTTGAAATATTCGACAGGGAGATACCCTACGAGAAACAGCTGAGTGAGATTTTTCTTTGTGAAGTACACGGCTTCGAGACACGGGTACTTTCTGTACTCAACGGAAGTTTTTACAGCCCGGAAACGGAAAAACTTACCGTGGACGAAAATGGTGTCATCGTGGGAAGCCTGGCCAGAGCCATGCAGGAATATCCCGAATTTATTGAGAGGCATTACGGTGAGATTATGGAGCAACGCGATGGATTCAAATCGCTGAACATGGCGTTGGCTACCGATGGCGTTTTTATTTATGTGCCGGATAATGTTGTGGTGGACGAAACGTTCCAGATCATCAATATTCTGAACAAGCCCAGCCTGGTAATTAATGTGCGTAACCTGGTGATCCTCGGTAAAAATGCCAAGTTGCGCCTGTTGCATTGCGATGATTCGGTGAACCACCATGCCGGGTTCATCAACAAAGTGAACGAAGTTTTTCTTGATGAAAACGCGGAGTTGGAACTTTACAAGCTGCAAAATCTGAACGATGAAACGGCCTTGTTAAACCAAACATCCATTCACCAGTCGGCAAACAGCCGCTTGAAAATCGATGCCATCTCGCTCAACGGCGGGATGATTCGTAACGAGATTTTCGACTTGATGAACGGTAGCGGTGCCTGGTCTGATATTCGTGGTTTGTATCTTATGGATCAAGAACAACATGTTGATAACCAGGTAAATATCTATCATAATGTACCCCATTGCGACAGCAACCAGCTTTTCAAGGGGATATTGGATAATGAGGCTACCGCCGTTTTTAATGGTTACATTTACGTGAAACGGGATGCACAGCAGACCAACGCGTTTCAACGCAATGCCAATATTCTGTTGGCCAAAACGGCCCGTGTGGATACCATGCCGCATCTCGAAATTTATGCCGACGATGTGCAATGTAGCCACGGTGCCTCGGTGGGACAACTGGATAACGAAGCTTTGTTTTACATGATGCAGCGCGGTATCCCGTTTGCTGATGCGCGCATGTTGCTCATGTATGCTTTTGCTGATGCCGTGATTGATGAGATTTCCATCGAATCGCTGCGCATCAACATTGAAGACATGGTAAAACGTCGTCTGCGCGGCGACTTGTCCATTTGCGACCGTTGTGTATTGCATTGCAGCAATCCGGACCAGCCGGTGATTTTTGACATTGACATGAGTAAAATCTAACATCATGGATATTGAGCGGATAAGAAAAGATTTCCCCATTCTTGACCAGCAGGTCAACGGGAAACCATTGGTTTATTTCGATAATGCGGCGACCACCCAAAAACCGCTCGCTGTTGTTCAACGCATCTCCGATTATTATCTGAAAGAAAACAGCAACGTGCACCGGGGCGTGCATCACCTGAGCCAGGTGGCCACCGAAGTTTATGAAAATGCCCGGAGTTATGTGGCAAAATATATCCATGCCGAAGAAAGCAAGGAAATAATCTTTACCCGCGGCACCACGGAATCCATCAACTTGCTGGCCAATGTTTTAAGCCCGTGGATACAAGCCGGGGATGAAATTGTTATCTCCGGAATGGAACATCATTCCAACCTCGTTCCGTGGCAGCAACTTTGTGAGAAAAGCAAAGCCCGGCTTAGGGTGCTTCCCGTTGACCTTGACGGTACACTTGATCTGAACTTTCTTGAAAAGATGCTCACGCCACAAGTGAAATTGCTGGCAATAACTCATATCTCCAATGTGTTGGGAACGGTAAATCCCGTAAAGGAAATTGTAAAACTGGCACACGAAAAAGGGGTTCCGGTATTGCTGGATGGTGCCCAGGGTATTGCCCACGCCAAAGTGGATGTGCAGGATTTGGGTGTTGACTTTTACGCTTTTTCGGGACACAAAATTTACGCGCCCATGGGTATTGGCGTGCTGTACGGACGCTTTACCTGGCTTCGGCGGTTGCCTCCCTACCAGTTTGGTGGTGAGATGATTGATCAGGTAACTTTTGAAAAAACCACTTTTAACGAGCTGCCCTACAAATACGAAGCCGGAACGCCTAATGTGTCCGGTGCTTTGGGATTGGAAGCCGCTTTGCGCTACGTGCAGCAAACAGGCCTGGACAACATTTTTAAACACGAGGACAGGCTGTTGAAATATGCTACTGAAAAATTGGAGACGGTGGATGGAATACGCATTGTGGGTCATGCCAAAGAAAAAGCGGCTGTTCTTTCCTTTTTGATAAACGGCATCCATCCCTTTGATCTGGGGACGTTGCTCGACCAAATGGGAGTTGCCGTGCGTACCGGCCATCATTGTGCCCAGCCGCTCATGGATTTTTACGGGATTCCGGGAACAGTGCGCGCCTCTTTTGGAATGTACAACACTTTGGAAGAAGTGGATATTTTTGCTGATGCGGTGAAAAAGGCGGTTGCCATGTTGCGGTAAGTGAAGAATTTCTCAAAGGATGGTTAACCAATGATATAAATCTCAAAAAAATAAAAAATGACCATAGCAGAAAAAGAACAAGAAGTCATAGCGGATTTTTCCTTGTTTGAGAATTGGATGGACAAATATGCCTATCTCATCGAACTGGGAAAAGAGCTTCCGTTGATTGATGAAAAATACAAAACCAACCAATATCTGATTTCCGGTTGTCAGAGCCGCGTATGGCTTCATGCCGAATTGAAAGAGGGAAAAATATTCCTTACTGCCGACAGCGATGCTGTGATTACCAAAGGTATTGCCAGCCTGCTTATCAGCGTTTTATCGGGGCACACCCCGGCAGAAATACTGGAGGCAAAACTAGATTTTCTGGAACAGATAGGACTGAAAGAACATCTTTCGCCCACACGCGCCAACGGACTTTCGTCCATGGTAAAACAAATTATGCTGTATGCCCGTGCATTTCAAATCAAATCAAAACAGGAATAATATGACTGCAGAAGAAAAACAGGTTCTCGAAGAGAAGATAATCAATGTGTTAAAGAACATCTATGACCCTGAAATCCCGGTCAGTATTTACGAACTTGGACTTGTTTACGAACACACGGTGGACGATGACGGGAATGTGAAAATTGTGATGACACTAACGGCTCCCAACTGTCCGGTAGCCGACATCCTGCCCCAGCAGGTAAAAGAGGAGATATCGTACCTCACCGGTGTGAAAAGTGTGGACGTGGAAATCACCTTTGACCCGCCCTGGGATCAGGATATGATTACGGACGAAGGCAAACTGGAGCTGGGGTTGCTGTAAACCTATTTTCCCCCGAAACTGATTCGGCTCAAAAAAAACAAACGAATGTACCAAAATATATTACAGACCATTGGCAACACGCCTTTGGTAAGGATTCAGCATCTCAATCCGAACCCGAAAGTTAAAATTTATGCCAAACTTGAAGGTTTTAACCCTACGGGCAGCATCAAAGACCGTATTGCATTGAAAATGATTCAGCAAGCCGAGGCCGAAGGATTACTTACCAAAGGGAAAACCATCATTGAAGCTACTTCCGGAAATACCGGCATAGGGCTGGCCATGATTGGTAACATCAAAGGCTATGATGTGGAAATCGTTATGAATGACAAAGTTTCGATGGAAAGGCGGAAGATTATCCGGGCTTTTGGGGCCAAACTTACCCTGGTAGATGCCAGTGAAGGAACCGATGGCGCCATAAAAAAGGCACGTGCACTGGCCGGTGCTAACCCGGACAAATATTTTATGCCCGACCAGTTTAGTAACTATTTTAACAAACTTGCACATTACAAAACCACCGGCGAAGAGATTTGGCAGCAAACCAATGGCGAGGTGGACTATCTCGTTTCGGCCATTGGTACTTCCGGAACCATTATGGGCGTGGGAAAAGCACTTAAAGAAAACAACCCGAAAATAAAAATTGTGAGTGCCCATCCTGTCCGCGGCCATTATATTCAGGGGCTGAAAAACATGGAAGAGGCACTCGTCCCTTCTATTTACGACCCCTCCAGAATTGACGAAACCGTCATGATTGAAACAGAAGATGCTTACGAGATGACACGACAGATTATCCGCAAGGAGAGTATTTTTGTGGGAATGAGCAGTGGAGCAGCCATGGTTGCCGCCATCGAAACTGCCAGGAAAGCCGAAAAAGGAAATATCGTGGTTATTTTTCCCGATCGGGGGGAGAAATATTTGAGTACGGCACTCTTTTCTTAAATTACCTTATTATCAATTTGTTATAATAATTTCTTAAAACAATTTTGAAAAAATATAAATAAAAATTTGTCAGTTTCAAAAAACTTATACATTTGCCCAATGATTTCGGACAATCACAGCAATATTTGGTGGATTATTCTCTCGCTGCTTATCCTGGATAAGTGTTGATAGGGATTTTTGTAGAATATTGCTAAAACAATACAAACTTCCCGCTGTTAAACGGGAAGTTTTTTTTTGTGGTTATGGTGACAAGATAAATTGAGAATTGAAATAAACAGACAATACTATGAGTGACAAGATTATCGTTTTTGATACAACCCTTCGCGATGGCGAACAGGTTCCCGGTTGTCAGTTGAACACCGTGGAAAAAATTGAAGTGGCCAAAGCCCTGGAATCACTTGGCGTGGATGTCATCGAAGCCGGGTTTCCCATCTCCAGCCCGGGCGACTTCCAGTCGGTGGTAGCAATCTCCAAAGCGGTGAGCAATCCGGTGATATGCGGGCTGACCCGCGCCATTGAAAAGGACATTGAAGTAGCTGCCGAAGCCTTGCAATATGCCAAAAGGAAAAGAATCCATACCGGTATTGGCACTTCGCCTTACCACATTAAGTACAAACTGAACTCCACGCCGGATAAAATCCTGGAGCGGGCTGTGGCCGCGGTGAAATATGCCAAAAGGTTTGTGGAAGATGTGGAGTTTTATGCCGAAGATGCCGGACGAAGTGACAACAAATATCTTGCAAAAGTGGTGGAAGCCGTGATTGCCGCCGGAGCTACGGTGGTGAATATCCCCGACACCACAGGCTACTGTCTGCCCCACGAATTTGGAAATAAAATCCTTTACCTTATGGAAAATGTTTCCAATGTACACAAAGCGGTTATCTCCACCCATTGCCACAACGATTTGGGAATGGCCACGGCCAACACCATCGAAGGGGTACTCAATGGTGCCCGGCAAGTGGAGGTTACGCTCAACGGCATTGGCGAACGGGCCGGAAATACTTCGCTCGAAGAGGTGGTTATGATCCTGAAAAGCCACAAAGACCTGCCGGTACATACTGATATCAATACCAAACAGATATACAAAACCAGCCGTCTTGTTTCATCGCTTATGAACATGCCTGTCCAGCCCAACAAAGCCATCGTAGGACGGAACGCTTTTGCCCATTCTTCGGGAATCCATCAGGATGGCGTACTGAAAAACCGTGAGAATTATGAAATTATCAATCCCAAAGATGTGGGTATCAAAGAGTCGAGCATCGACCTGACGGCACGCAGCGGAAGGGCAGCCCTGAAATACAGGCTGAAAAATCTGGGTTACAGTTTTGCGAAAAAAGAAATTGATAAAATTTATGACCGTTTCCTCGCACTTGCCGACAAAAAGAAAGAGATTAAAGACGATGATTTGAGGGCTTTGATTGGAAAAGTTGCCGGCAAGGGGGACAAAGCCATAAAACTGGAACTGCTTCAGGTAGTTTGCGGCAAATCTGCTGTTCCCATGGCTACCGTCAGGCTGAAAATCAACGACGAAATAATCTCTTCCACCGCTTCGGGCAACGGTCCCATCGATGCGGCCTTTACTGCCGTAAAACAAATTATCAAACGTAAAGTTCACCTGGAAGAATTTCTTATTCAGGCAATTACACGTGGCAGCGATGACCTGGGAAAAGTGCATGTGCAAATTGAAAACCGCGGTAAGCTCTATTATGGCTTTTCTGCCAGTACCGATATTATCTCCGGTGCTGTGGAAGCTTTTGTGGATGCCATTTCAAAAATCATTTAATGGCTGACTTTATGATAAGTATGAATCTAAAATAGATTGGCTTAATATCAAATTCAACAAAAATATATTCGTGGAACCAAAAACATTATTCGATAAAATATGGGACAGCCATGTGGTGGATTCCATTCCCGACGGGCCGGATGTGCTGTACATCGACCGGCATTACATTCATGAGGTAACCAGTCCGCAGGCTTTCAGCGGGCTCCGCAAAAGGGGTATTCCGCTTTTCCGGCCCGAACGGACACTCGCCACTGCTGACCACAACATCCCCACGCAGCACCAGGAACTTCCCATCCGCGAGAAACTTTCACGGATACAGGTGGAGACACTTTCCGAAAACTGTAAAGAATTTGGTGTGGAACTTTACGGACTGGGGCATCCCCACAACGGCATTGTGCACGTTATCGGTGCCGAGCTGGGCTTTACGCAACCGGGCATGACCATTGTTTGCGGCGACAGCCACACTTCTACGCACGGAGCTTTTGGCAGTATTGCCTTCGGTATTGGTACCAGCGAAGTGGAGATGGTCTTTGCCAGCCAGTGCGTCCTGCAGCCCAAACCCAAAAAGATGCGTATCAACATCGATGGGAAGCTGGGGGAAGCTGTTACTTCTAAGGACATTATCCTTTACATCATTTCGCAAATTTCGGCCAGCGGGGCTACCGGTTATTTCGTGGAGTATGCAGGCAGTGCCATCCGGAGCCTGAGCATGGAAGCGCGCATGACCATTTGCAACATGAGCATTGAAATGGGTGCCCGCGGCGGGCTGATAGCCCCGGACGAAACCACCTTTACCTATGTGAAAGGCCGTGAGTTTGCCCCCAAAGGCCAAGAGTGGGACAAAGTGCTGGCCAAATGGAAAGAACTGAAAACCGATCCGGATGCCGTTTTCGACAAAGAGCTTCATTTTAAGGCCGAAAATATTCAGCCTATGATTACCTACGGAACCAATCCGGGTATGGGTACGGCCATCACCGGATGCATTCCCAAACTGGAAGAAATCCGCGAAAGCGAACAGCTCTCGTTTAAAAAAGCGTTGCAGTATATGGGTTTTGAGCCCGGTATGCCGCTGGAAGGGCATCTGGTGGATTATGTTTTCCTGGGAAGCTGTACCAACGGCCGCATAGAGGACATTCGTGCCTTTGCCTCGCTGGTAAAAGGAAAAAAGAAAGCCGAAAACATTACGGCCTGGATTGTCCCCGGCTCGAGGCAGGTGGAAAAACAGGCCCGCGAAGAAGGGCTGGTAGAAATTCTGGAAGAAGCCGGCTTTGAACTCCGGCAGCCCGGCTGCTCGGCCTGCCTGGCCATGAACGAGGACAAAGTCCCTGCCGGAAAGTACTCCGTTTCCACCTCGAACCGGAACTTCGAAGGCCGCCAGGGCCCCGGGGCACGCACCCTGCTGGCCAGCCCGCTGACTGCTGCTGCTGCTGCCGTTACCGGGAAAATTACTAACCCGGCCGATTTGATGTAAACAGTTCTGAACTAAAAAATTAAAAAAATGACTATTGATAAATTCGATATACTGACATCCACCTGTGTGCCGCTTCCGGCCGAAAACGTGGATACCGACCAGATTATCCCGGCAAGGTTCCTGAAAGCCACTTCCCGCGAAGGGTTTGGCGAAAACCTGTTTCGCGACTGGCGTTACGACAAGGAAGGCAACCCGAAAAAAGATTTTGTGTTGAACAACCCCAAATACAGCGGGAAAATCCTCGTGGCTGGCAAAAACTTCGGCAGCGGCTCCAGCCGCGAACATGCGGCCTGGGCCATTTTCGACTACGGTTTCCGCGTGGTGGTTTCCAGCTTTTTTGCCGATATTTTTAAGAACAACGCCATGAACAACGGCCTGCTGCCGGTGCAGGTATCGGACACATTTCTGAAAACCATCTTTAGTGAAATCGAAAAAGACCCGGCAGCGCAATTGGAAGTAGACCTTGAAAAACAGGAAATTAAAATACTTTCTACCGGTGAAGCGGAAACATTCGCCATCAATCCGTATAAAAAATTATGTTTCCTCAACGGGTATGATGATATCGATTTTCTTTTGAGTAAGAAAGAAAAAATACAGGCCTTCGAACAAAACCGTGACAGCTGATGAGCCGACTGGAAATAATGGATACCACCCTGCGCGATGGAGAACAGACACAGGGAATCTCGTTTTCGCCGGGCGAAAAACTGCAACTGGCGAAATTCCTGCTTACCGAGCTGGGCGTGGACAGGGTGGAGATTGCCTCGGCACGGGTTTCCGAAGGGGAGTTTAAAGGGGCCGAAAAGATTGCCCGCTGGGCTGCAGAAACCGGGCTGACGGAACAAGTGGAAGTGCTGGGGTTTATCGACAACGGGAAGTCCATTGAATGGATGGCCAATGCCGGACTGAAGGTGCTGAACCTGCTGAGCAAAGGTTCGTTGCGCCACCTGGAAAAGCAGTTGCGCAAAACGCCGGAACAGCATGTGGCCGCCATTAAAAACGAAGTGGCTTTGGCCGAAAAAGCCGGGGTTGCCGTGAACCTTTATCTCGAAGACTGGTCCAACGGCATGCTGCTTTCGCCCGACTATGTCTTTTATATGCTGGATGCCCTGAAAGAGGAAAACATCCGGCGGTTTATGCTTCCTGACACGCTGGGTATCCTGAACCCGGATCAGACTTACGCTTTTTGCAAAAAGATGCGGGAAACCTATCTGGAACTCCATTTCGATTTTCATGCCCACAACGATTACGACCTTTCGGTAGCCAATGTGATGGCCGCTGTAAAAGCCGGGTTCAACGGCATCCACACCACCGTGAACGGCCTGGGCGAACGGGCAGGCAATGCGCCGCTATCCAGCATTGTGGGTATTCTGCACGACCATCTGAAAATCAAAACCAACATCCGCGAAAAACGTATTAACAAAGCCAGTATTCTGGTGGAACGCTTTTCGGGCATCCGGGTGCCGGTGAACAAACCCATTGTGGGAGAGAATGTCTTTACCCAGACTTCCGGTATCCACGCCGACGGCGACAGCAAAGACAACCTTTATTACAACGACCTGCTGCCCGAGCGTTTCGGCCGGGTACGAAAATATGCACTGGGAAAACTTTCCGGAAAGGCCAGCATCCGCAAAAACTTGGAAACGCTGGGTTACCACTTGGATGACGAAGCCCTCCGGCAGGTTACACAGCGCATCATTGAGCTGGGCGACAAAAAAGAGAGCGTAACCGCCGACGACCTGCCTTACATAATCGCTGATGTGTTGGACAACGGCTCCCTTGACAAGCAGATTTTCATTAAAAACTACACCCTGACCCTTTCGGGCGGCATGCGGCCCATGGCACACATCCGGGTGCAGATAAAGGATGCGGTTTACGAAAACAGTTCTGTTGGCGACGGGCAGTACGATGCCTTTATGAAAGCCTTGTGGAAGATTTACGAAGACATTGGCAGGGAAAAACCCGTGCTGACCGATTACCGGGTAACCATTCCCCCCGGCGGCAAAACGGATGCCCTGGTGGAGACCATTATCAAATGGGAATTCAAAGGGCATGCCATTACCACCAAAGGGCTGGATGGTGACCAGACCGTGGCAGCACTGAAAGCCACCGAAAAAATGTTGAATATAATTGAACAGTATTAATGAAATAATTAATTTACTTTATTTGCCAGTCGCTCCTCCGGATTGCAAATCCGGAGGTTTTTAACTATTTGCTCTTCCGGATTTGCAATCCGGAAGCCTAACATAAAAAAAAGTCGGGATTGCAAATCCCGACCAGCTAAAGGAGGAGTTCATTCGGGCAGGGAAATCCCGACCAGCGGAGATTAACGTGAGAGATAAAGTGTTTAATAAAATATTACTTAACCCCGTAGGGGTTAAATATTACTAACCCGGGTTTTTAACCCCGGGACAAACAAAGAAAGAATACCGGTTTTGGCGCGATTTTGGTCTGCGAAGCACCAAAATTGTGACAAAACCAAAACAAAAGGAATAAAAACTAAATATCAAGAAAATATGAAAATGAAAATAGCCGTCCTCCCGGGCGATGGCATCGGTCCGGAAATCGTAGAACAAGGTGTAAAAGTCTGTAAAGCCATTGGCAAGAAATTCAACCACGAGATGGATTTTGAAACGGCTCTGGTGGGGGCCTGTGCCATTGATGCGACAGGAAATCCTTTTCCCGACGAAACCTTTGAGTTGTGTAAAAATTCGGATGCCGTACTTTTCGGTGCCATTGGCGACCCGAAATACGACAACGATCCCAAAGCCAAAATACGTCCCGAACAGGGATTGCTGGCCATGCGAAAAAAACTGGGGCTTTACGCCAACGTTAGGCCCGTTACCACTTTTCCTTCGCTGCTCGACCGTTCGCCGTTGCGCCGCGATCTCGTGGAAAATGTGGATTTTGTAGTATTGCGTGAACTCACTGGTGGTATCTATTTCGGGAGACCCCAGGGACGATCCGAAGATGGTAAAACGGCCTACGATTCGATGGTTTATCATCGTTACGAAATTGAGCGTATCGTGAAGCTGGCCTGCGATTATGCCATGCAGCGCAATAAGAAACTGACCGTGGTGGACAAAGCTAACGTACTGGCCACCTCCCGTCTTTGGAGAGAGGTGGCAGGCGAAGTGGTGAAAAATTATCCTGAAGTGGAGGTAGATTTCATGTTTGTAGATAACGCGGCTATGCAAATCATCCAGTGGCCAGAAAAATTTGATGTCATGGTAACAGGGAATTTGTTTGGCGATGTTCTCACCGACGAAGCCAGTGTGATCACCGGCTCACTGGGACTGCTGCCTTCGGCTTCCATCGGACAGCTCACCTCCGTTTTTGAACCTATTCACGGTTCTTATCCCCAAGCCAAAGGCAAAAACATTGCTAACCCGCTGGGCACTATCCTTTCGGTGGCCATGATGTTTGAGTACGCCTTTAAGCTGAATGAGGAAGCGGATTTGATTCGTAAAGCGGTGGCTCGTTCTATGGCTGAAAAATTCGTTACGGAGGATATTACCAAAGAGAATCCTCGTTCTACTTCCGAAGTAGGCGACTGGATTGCGGGGTATATCCGGAAGAAATAAGTTCCTTTCAGCCCGCTTCAGGCGGACTGAAAGGTTGAGTCATTTACGATTATAATTTATTGTTGTTCAGTTTGTAATATTTTCAACCTTTCAAGTCTTTTTCGACTTGAAAGGTTGACCAATTTTTATTCTCCCCCCGCTCCGGGCGTCCACGCCCGAAGAAACGTCCCCGCCCGGAAACCGGAAAATATGTTAGCCGGCAAAAGCCGGCGTTAGGTTTTGCCAACGAATTACACGAATGGCACGAATTTCTTGGTTTTTGGAACGCCAGCGGCGTTCCAAAAACATTTCACGGTCTGTTTTAGAAACCTGTAGTCGCTTCCCAGGACAATAGGCAAACGAGCGAATGGTTTTCTTTGAGCCACCGGCCCAAAGAAAACCATCATTCGTTCAATTAGAGTAATTCGTAGGCAAAAAAAAACTGTTGTGTGTTTTCCTGGCGCAAAACCGGGTTAACATATCCTGCTCCGCAGGAGATAACGTTTTTCCTCGCAATGGCTGCTTTTCTTATTTTTGCCCAAAACAAAAACAGTATGGAATACTACGATTTAATCCGCAGCCGCGAAACGTTGAGAAACTACGATCCGGAACGCAAAGTGCCGGAGGAGATACTGAACCGGATTCTGGAAGCAGGCCGGCTGGCACCCTCGGCCAGCAACCGCCAGCCCTGGACTTTTGTGCTGGTTTCTTCCGAAAAGGTACTGCGGGAGGTTACCGCCAGTTATCAAAGAACCTGGTTTCAGGAGGCTCCCCATGTATTGGTGGTGATAGGCGATAAAACCCAATCGTGGGTGCGCCCTTACGACGGTTACAATTCCATTGAAACCGACCTGGCCATCGCCATGGACCACATGATACTGGCCGCGGAAAACGAAGGGGTTGGTGCCTGTTGGGTTATTGCTTTCGATTATGACAAACTGGCTGCTGCCCTCGGTATTTCCGACAACGAAGTAGTTTATTGTATGGCAGCATTGGGTTATCCCAAAGCCGGTTACCAGAAGAAAGGAACTAAAATACGGAAACCGTTGGAGGAAATAGTACGACGACTGTAAAAACAGGTTCAGGCAAAAAAACTCCAAAATTCAAATCTCAAATAAACCCCACTAAAGAGAACCCAACATTAAAACAGTTTTGTGTTTTGGAATTTTAGGTTTTGGGATTTATTTGAGATTTGGATTTTGGAATCTGATTTTTCTGATTTATTCAGGCTGGGTAAACCGGAAAAAACAGGACTTCTACTTCTGGTTGCTGTTTCCGAAGACCAGGATTTCGTTGGCAATCACTTCGGTGATATAGTGTTTTTTGCCTTCCTTGTCTTCCCATGAGCGGTTGGTCAATTTCCCACGGATGGCGGTTTCGCGACCTTTGCTGAGCAGTTTTCCTGCCAACTCAGCCGTTTTTCCCCATGCCACGATGTTGTGCCACTGGGTGTCGGTTACGCGTTTGCCTTCGCTGTCGTTGTAATAATCATCGGTGGCGAGAGAGAACCGCACCATGTGACGGTTTTCACCAACATTTTTCATTTCCGGGTCATTGCCCAGGCGTCCGATCAGGGTTACTGAATTTCTTAAAGTTGTCATGATAGTAAAAATTTAAGTGTTAATAAATAAGTTATTTGTTTGCCTGTGTGTTGCGGAAGAATATTTTCTCCGGCATTTGCGACAGGATGTTTAAGAACGACAGGGCAAAAGTATGTCAGTCCGGATGGGCTATTCGGTTAATAACCATTTACTTCCGTTTAACATTCGTTTGTAACCGGTTGTAATCGGATATAAAATTAATAATCAGGATATTATAAAATAATAGGGGAGATGAGAAAAAAAGCAGTTGCAAAAGAAAATCTGAGCAAAAAACAGGCAGTCAGCTATTTTTTTATGGTTGAATTCAGGTTGTTAAATTTTATAGAATAGAGAATGGATTCTACCTGTAACAGCAAATCACGTTTTTTATGGTTGGGATAATAGACATAGCCGAAGAGTGTAATCAGGTGGCTTGTGTTTTTGTCGAAGAAAGTGTAGCTGACAAACGGGCCGCCCATAAAATCATGTTCTACACGCCACAGCCCACGGATTTCAACAGCATAATGTGTGGGAAAATCTGTTATCAGCGTGTCTTTTGGAAGGAGAAATTTTCTGTCAAGCGACATGTAAGAGCCGGTAGTAGGGCCGGGGATATTGTGTAGCTGGAACTGCTGAATTTGCAAAAGGATCTTATCGCGCGAAAATTGGGCGGTATCTTTATAAGGTACCGAAATAATCATAATTCCCTGGCTGTAACGGTTGGCTTCATGGCGTATCCACATGAAGTTTGGTTCTGTTTTGGCAACATAAAATCCAGATGGGACATTCAGGGTGAATGAGAAGTTTTTCTTGATGGCTTTCATAATTTTATCATCAAGCGAAGATCCGAAGACTTTTAAAATCCGCTGACGCTCAAAGGCAATGAACTTTTCAGTAAAATAGTTCTTTTTTGCCGTAAAAACTTTTGCAAAAGCAACCGGGGAAGGAGCCGTAACAGTGAAAATAAGTTGTGGGGCAGCCCACTTGTCGTGTGTAACTGTAACTTCCGGATTTTTTATTTTCGGATTAATTTTTACGATGATGATATTGCGTTGCTTCTGAAATAAATCAGTAAAGTTGGATGCTTTGATATGCAACAGTTTAAAAGCAGGTTCTGACTGTGGCAGGCCATACACATCGGCAGCCAGATATTTCCTGATTGTTTGTCCGATTTGGTTTTCCCACTGCTCATCATTTTGAAGTACAACCAACACTTCAGCTGTGCTTCCGATAGACATTGGCTTCCCATTGTTATTTTTTGTACCTGAGCAGGAGGTGAGGATAGCAGGTGCCAGCAGGGAAAACACGAGAAGATAAAACAGGCCTGATTTTGACATTTTTAAAGATTTAGTGTTCTGCCATAAATAACGCAAATACGAAAAGCATATTTCATTTTAGTTGAAAAATTCTTGCTTTATCTAACGAAAATGGTTAGCTGACTGCGGCAATTTTAATTTTTTGTCCCGGATGCAGGCGGTGTGAGTTCCGTATGTTGTTTAGTCTTTTTATCTGCTCCACCGTTACGCCATCATATTCTTTGGCTATATCCCACAGGGTATCGCCGGGTTTGACCACATGATAAATATATTTACCCGATTTCACAGTATTTTTGGATTTTTCTACCGGTTTATAAACATATAGTTTTTGTCCGGGATAAATCCGGGATGATCTCAGGTTGTTCCACTCTTTCAGGTCTGTGGTTGTACAGCGGTATTTTTTGGCAATGAGTCCCAGGTTTTCTCCTGAATGGACTACATGGATTGTTTTGGAACCTGACCTGGTAATTGGGGCCGAAGCTTTTTGATAAAACTGATGGCTTCCGGCACCATACACTATCAATTTTTGTCCGGGATAGATTCGTGTGCTGTGCAGCCTGTTCCAGCGCATAAGCTGGCTGACATAGACATGATTTCGCCGGGCAATGGCTCCCAGGTTGTCCCCATGGCGCACATAGATAATGTTTCGGTTTCCGGCTTTTTTTATCTCAGCCAACATTTTGTCATGGGCCAATCCCCTTTTTGTTTTAAAGGCATACAGTGCTTTTTCGTTGTTCAGAAAATCATCGGCAAACTGGCGGGGAATACGCAGAACATACGTTTTCCCATTTACCGCAGGAATAATCCCTCTTTTAAATTCCGGATTGAGAAATTTCAACTCGTCCAAAGGTATTCCCAACATTTCGTGAAGTTGGTCAAAAGACAATACATTATGGACGGTAACTGTATCAATATCGTAATAAAAAATACCGGGGCGCATAGGAAAAAGGTTGTGCTCCGGGGCATAATGCATAATATAATTGATAGCAATAAATGCAGGAATGTATCCTCTGGTTTCCCGTGGCAGGAAAGGCCAGATAGCCCAATAGTTTTTGGTACCGCCGGCCCTTCGGATAGCCCGGTTGACGTTTCCGGCTCCCGAATTGTAGGCGGCAAGTGCCAGTGACCAATCACCATATATGTCATACAGGTCTTTCAAATGCTCGCAGGCGGCTACGGTAGCTTTGTACGGGTCATACCGGTCATCGACCATGGAAGTAACTTTCAGGCCGTACACTTTTCCGGTGCCGTACATAAACTGCCACAACCCTTTGGCGCCTTTGTTGGAACCCGCGGCAGGATTTAGTGCTGACTCCACAACTGCCAGATATTTTAATTCGAGAGGCATGTTGTAGCGATCCAGAATCTGTTCAATCATGGGGAAATATATCTCTGATAACCCGAGTACCTTCTCGGTGAGCAGCCGTCTTTTGTCAGCATACAAATGGATAAATGCTTTTACCGGTTTGTTGTAAACCAGCTCGATGGGTGTTTCCACGTTTAAAGCAGCTATTCGTTTGGCATAAACCGAATCGGGATAAACCGGAACTTGTCCGGGTTTGAACTTTGATTTCTCCATGGCTGCCGTATCCAGCAGCAAATAACCTCTTTTGTAAAACTTCACATAAGCCAGGCTGTCCAGTGCATGAACCAACGGTGAATCGCTGATGAGTGTATGTCCGTGAAATTGTATTGTTTTATGAATACTGTCGTTAACCCGGCCCATAACACCCAACGATTTGGGCAGGTTAATGGTATCGCGAAACGAGGGCAAGTCTTTCTCCAGACTATCTTCTGCCAGCACACTGTCGGAAGGTAATTGTGTGCTGTCGGCCGGTTGAAAGCCTGTAGTGTCCGCCATCTGAACCTTTTGTGTATTCTGGCTGAAAACCGAAGACTGACAGAATACCAAAGCGGAAACAACGACGAGGATGATTGCCTTTTTCATTATTCTTTTTTGCCGGAAGTTTTTTTGGCTTTTTCTTCTTTGTCAGAAGGTTCTTCGTTGATACCTTCTTTAAACTCCTTTACCCCTTTGCCGATACCACGCATGAGTTCAGGAATCTTGCGCCCGCCAAAGAGAAGGACAATGGCTAAGACAATGAGTATAATTTCCGGTGTGCCAATCCATCCGGCCTGTTGTAAAATGAAAGTGTTCATGATGTTCCTGATATGTTATTTTCCCAAACGACAAAAATACACAAAACATCCCTATCACCGGAATATGCGTTTTTTGATTTTAAGGAAATATATTTACAATGAAATATTTTAAGGGACAGTAAAAAATCGATTATCAAATAAATTATTTGCGTAGCTGTTTGTTAGAAAGCTCTTTTAAGTTTTCGATGGGTAACATTTCTAAGGTAATTTCCCGTGTGTGTTTTATTGAAATAACCGCCAAAACGGTATTTGATATTTAAAACGGTAATGTTATAGGTGTCGTGCGGAAAATCGTTTCTTTCTTTTCTTCTTTTCCAGGGATGCCCGCTCCAGGAATCAAGCAAATCAGAATAGGCAACATGCTGCGTAGACTCAATTCCTACTGACCATTGTGATGTAATTTGAAAATCTATGCCAAGGCCAAAAAGGAAAGCCCCTTCCACATTTTGCCTGTCAAGTTCCGGATTTTCACCGGGGACGGTGGAATGCATGGTTGTGCTGTAGCCAATAACCCCAAACCCTCCTATCAGGTAAGGCTGAACAAACCGGTCTATACGATGTTGGGCAAAAAGATTAACAAAATAAAAGAGGGCATTTGCATTCACTTCAAAATAGCTGCCATCCATTTTTCTGGCTTTATTTTTCTGTTCACCGGCAAATTTACCAAAGGTAATGGTGCCCCTGCCACCCAAAAGGGCTGAAAAACGTCGCCCGAATGAACCACCGGCAGCCAAACGCCAATCTACTTTTGAGAATGAAAATGGCCTGTAGCTTACATCGCCCAAAAATACGGAAGTACCGCCGGAGAGCGTTAAATCCCAATAACTCATATCCTCATTATATCCTATCTGGGCCGACATAAACATAGGAAAAATAAGTAATGACAGGAGTATAAAAAGTTTTCTTGTTCTAAACATAAAAAATATAATTTTACGTTATAATTTGCAATATTTACTCACGTAAAATATTATAATATATTTCAGGTGGTGAAAATACAAAAAATATTTATAAAATTGCTCATATTATTATAAAAAAAAATAATTCCTAAAAACAGCCAAATAAAAATCAACTATTTCTTCTGTTTTTGCTTTCGGATTAAAACTGAAAACGTTTTTTAATTCTTCAGTTTTTCCAGCCATTGTTCAATTTGTTCCACCTGAACAGCCGGGATGTTAAGTTTGTTTTTTTTGCGGTAGCCATTGAGTTTCTGCTGGATGGCTGTAGCTTTTATGCCAGCTAGGTCGCCGGGTTTGGCAAAACCGGCTTTTATCATGTGCTCTGCCCAGACAGTATCAATGCCCGCTACCACAAAATCTTCCGGTCCATAGGTTTTTGCCGGTTTCTCGGGGCGCATCTGCGGGAAAAGCAACACTTCCTGAATGGAGGGCTGGTTGGTTAACAGCATGACCAACCGGTCGATGCCAATACCCATACCCGATGTGGGGGGCATCCCGTATTCCAGTGCACGAAGGAAATCGTAATCGATATACATGGCTTCATCATCGCCTTTTTCGGCCAGCTTTACCTGCTCTTCAAAACGCAGCCGCTGGTCAATGGGATCGTTCAGCTCGGTGTAAGCGTTGGCCAGCTCTTTGCCATTGACCATCAGCTCAAAACGTTCGGTAAGCTGGGGATTGTCGCGGTGCCGTTTGCACAAAGGCGACATCTCCACCGGATAGTCTGTGATAAAGGTGGGCTGGAGGTAGTTACCTTCACATTTTTCACCAAAAATCTCATCAATCAGTTTTCCTTTTCCCATGGAAGGATTGGTTTCTATTTCCAGTTTTTTACACACTTCACGCAGTTCGTTTTCATCCATTTTGCTCACATCGATACCGGTATTTTCTTTAATGGAATCCAGGATACTAATGCGTTTGAAGGGAGCCTTGAAGTCGATGATGTTTTCCCCAACCTGAATTTTGGTTGTGCCATGCAGGTCTTTGACAATTTTCTCCACCATGGTTTCAGTGGTCTCCATCATCCACAGGTAATCTTTGTAAGCCACGTACATTTCCATTTGGGTAAACTCCGGGTTGTGAAACCTGTCCATTCCTTCGTTGCGGAAGTCTTTGGCAAACTCAAAAACGCCTTCGTATCCGCCCACAATCAGCCGTTTCAGGTAAAGTTCGTTGGCAATGCGCAAATACAAAGGGATGTCCAATGCATTGTGATGGGTGATAAAAGGACGGGCAGCAGCTCCGCCGGGGATAGGTTGCAAAATGGGGGTTTCTACCTCAAGATAGCCTTTTCCGTTCAGAAACTCACGCATGGAACGCAGTACCTGTGCCCGTTTTACAAAAATATCGCGTACCTGTTCGTTGACTACCAAGTCCACATAACGTTGCCTGTAACGCTGGTCAGGATCGGTGAAAGCATCATATATTTTGCCATCTTTCTCTTTTACAATCGGCAACGGGCGCAACGATTTTGCCAGCACCGTAAACGCTGTAACATGTACCGTAACCTCACCCATTTGGGTGGTAAAAACAAATCCTTTAATGCCAATAAAGTCACCTATGTCGAGCAATCGTTTAAATACAGTGTTATACAGGGTTTTATCTTCGCCCGGACAGATGTCATCGCGTTTAAAATAGAGCTGAATCCGTCCTGTGGAGTCCATAAGTTCGGTAAAAGAAGCGGCTCCCATAATCCGGCGGCTCATAATCCTTCCGGCCAGGCTTACTTCCTGAAAAAGCGTATTGTCTTTTGGAAACTGTTCCTGTATTTCCCTGGCAAATGCATTCACATCATAGGCTGCCTGCGGATAAGGGTTAATACCTAAATTTTTTAACTCTTCCAGTGCTTTGCGCCTGACTATCTCCTGTTCACTCAACTGCTGCATCGATTTTTGCGTTTAAATTTTTTGCAAAGATAAAACTTATGGGGATGTGCGGGTTTGGACAGGGGTTATTCTCTTTAATTGAGTAAACTGATTTGTCGCATTGGCAGGCTGAAACTACGGACGCTGCTTTCTCATACAGCTTTTCTGTCAGACTTGATTAATTTGATTATTTTTGACCGTTAAAATTTATCCGGGGGATGTCCCCGGCAAAAAAAACAGGAATCAAAGCGAAAAGGCCTATGGTGGAATCAGTAAAATTAGGTGGGCGATTGAGATGGTATCATATTGCCAGGCCTTCCGAGCAGGATTTTGAGTTTTTGGAAAACACTTTTCACTTCCATGCACTGGATATTGAAGACTGCCGGCAGACCAGTCAACGTCCGAAAATTGACGTATATGACGATTATTATTTTCTTATCCTGAACTTTCCGAAATTTGACAAACAAAACCGTTTTGTAAAACCCAAAGAGGTAAAGATATTCTGGGGCGAGGATTTTTTTATCACCGTGGGCAACACGCACTGGGTTGTAGATAATCTTTTTGAAGAGGCGGGAAAACAGGAAAAAAAGGGGGAAGATTTTGAGATTGCCACGTCTGATGCCCTGCTTTACACGGTTATGGAGCACCTGATGACACAAGCCGTTTATCTGCTCCGCAAGGTGGGACTGGAGCTGGAACTGATTAACCGCGAGCTTTTCAGCTCCCGTGCCGAAACGGTCATCGAACGTCTTTCGGCAACGAGGAAAAATATTATTGTACTCAACACCATGTTTAAACCACAGTTGCGGGTTTTTAACAAATTTGAATCGGGAAGTATTGAAGGTTTTGCCGACAACATGGAAGATTACTGGGGAAACATCCTTGACTATTACAACAAAATATGGGATATGACGGAGGATTACGGCGAGCTGATTGAGGGTTTGTCCACCACTTTCGATTCCATGCAGACCAACAAAACCAACGAGATAATGAAAATCCTCACCCTTATTTCATCCATTGTGCTGCCCCTCACCTTTCTCACGGGCCTTTACGGAATGAACGTCAGCCTGCCCCTTCAGGAAGAACGTACGGCTTTTTGGATCCTGCTGGTCCTGATGGTTGCCCTGGGCGTGGGGATGGTCGCCTATTTCAAGAAAAAACACTGGATGTGACGATAACGTCTAAAGGGTTTCTATCGTAAACCGGTCCCAGTCGCGCCCCACATTAAATTTATTTCTGAATTTCTGTAATTGCTTTCCGGAAAGGCTTACGCGCACGGAGGCCTCCCTGTTTTCCGGTGCTTCCGAAATTCTTACTCCTTTGGCATCCACCAGTTTGGAATGCCCGTTGTAACTGTTTCCCAACCCATCAAGGCCTACGCGGTTGACCCCCAGCACAAAGGCCTGGTTCTCAATGGCACGGGCAACAAGTAAGGCATCCCACGCAAGAATACGAACAGCAGGCCAGTTGGCCACATAAATAGCCAGATCGTATCCGAACCCCCCGTTTTCAAAGCGGTTTTTGCTCCATACGGGAAACCGCAGGTCATAGCAAATCATAGGCCTGATTTTCCAGCCCTTAAGCTCCACAACCAAGGGCCGGCTACCGGCCTTTATCCGTTTGTGTTCGCCTCCCATGGAGAAAACATGCCGCTTGTCGTACCTTTCAAATGTCCCACCGGGACGCATCCAGATAAGGGTATTAAAATAAGTGTTCCCCTCTTTGAGCAAAAGGCTTCCTGTAATGACCGCCCCGGTTTGGGCGGCGAGGCGTTGCATCCATTGCAGGCTTTCGCCGTCAGTGGTTTCGGCAACAGGGGCCGGGTCAACGGGAAATCCCGTGGTAAAAGTCTCCGGTAATACTATTAAATCGCAGCCCTGTGCCTGTCCCTGAATGATCTTTTCAAAATTCTCTCTGTTTTGCATCGGGTTTTCCCAGGCCAGATTGGATTGTATGTAAAGAATTTCGAGGTCTTTCATAAGCGGGTTGTTTAAAATGGGCTCTTTTAACAGGGCAAATATAAGCCGGAAATCCTTTTGTTAACCTGAATTTGAGATAAGACTTACATACAGAAAGTCTTAACTTAAACCCAGCTTATTAACATGAGCTTGATGTGAATAACGATAAATCATTAATTTTGCGAAGCATAAAAAATAAATTGTTTAAAATTCTGTTATTTAAGGAAATCATAGTTTTGAAGATTGTCAAAACCAATAATATTCTTCTTGCATCTGTTTTGCTTGGTGTTGTGATGAGTTTTTCATCCTGCTCTACCAAGCGAAATACGGCCATGGCACGTTCTTACCACAACCTCACCAGCCACTACAACGTATACTGGAACGGAAAGCAGAATTTGATGGCCGGAGCCGATTATCTTCGGGAAAATGCACGGGACAACTATGCAAAAATCCTGCGGGTTTACAATTACGGCGATAAAAAAATGGCCAGGCAAATGTCCTCCAGAATGCAGCTGACAATAAAAAAAGCCGCCATGACCATTCAAAATCATTCCATGGTTTTTGGGCGCAAAGAGGAAGTCAGATGGGTAATGGAAAGCTATCTGATGATGGGGCAGGCTTTCTTTTACAAACACGATTTTGCCGGGGCACGCAGGGTCTTCGATTTTATACAGAAAAAATATAAATATGACCCCATCCATTATCTCGGAACATTATGGCTGGCTAAAACATACCTTGAAAATAAGCAATATGGCAAAGCGGAAGCCGCATTAAACCTGCTCTCCAGCCAACAAACCCAAAAGGACTTCCCCACAGAAGTAAAAAACGTGATGCCCACAGTGTATGCCGACCTTTATCTGGCCCAGGGAAATCCTTCTGCAGCTTATCCGTATCTTGAAAAAAGTATTGATGTTACACGCGATAAAGACCTGCTTAGCCGTATCTATTTTATTATGGGACAGATAAATAAGCAGGAAGGAAACCTGGAACAGGCTGGTATCTATTTCACAAAAGTAATGAAACGGAATCCGCCATTCCAAATGGATTTTGAAGCGCGGCTGTACCTTGCCAAAAGCTATGACGCTGCCAATGGCAATAGCAAATACATCGTAAAAACACTGGAAAAAATGGCGCGAAAAAATCAATACCGGATGTACCGCGACCAGATTTATTTTGCCCTGGCAGAAGTTGCCGAAAAAAATAAAAACGACAGCCTAATGGTACACTATCTCAAACTGTCGGTCAGCAACAGCAGGGACAATAACTACCAAAAATCGACATCGGCCCTGAAACTTGCCGAAGACTATTTTGCCCACGGCAATTATGTGCCCGCACAAGCTTATTACGATACAACCGTACAATTTCTCCCAAAAAATTATCCACAATACAACCAAATCAAAAACAAAGCATTAATACTTTCGCAACTGGTTGAAAATATGAAGATTATCCATAATCAGGACAGCCTCCAGGAACTTTCGCGCATGGATACCACCCGGCTGTATGCCCTTATTGATAAAAAAATAGCAGATTACAAAACAGCCCTTGCCGAGAAGAAAAAGGCCGGTGAAGTGGCTGCCGAAAACAGGGCGGCCAACCAGTTTTCCAATGCCGGCGTCAGTGGTGGGGGCAGCATGCCTGTTCCCCCGGGAGGGTCTATCGGCTCAACCAATTGGTATTTTTACAATAAAACCGCACTGGCACAAGGGTTTAATGAATTTCAAAAACGCTGGGGCCAACGCCGGTTAGAAGACCTTTGGTTTTTGAGCGATAAGCATACGGTTATGGCCAATGCGGGAATACCGGAAGAAAACGGGACAGAAACAGAAAAGGGCAGCAATAAATCCAAAAACAGCAAACCCGTTCCCACGGGTCCGGCAACACGCGGCTATTATCTGAAGACGCTTCTGAAGACAGAAAAAGATTTTAAACTGTCGGATTCTATTATCATGGCTAGTTACAGCAAGCTGGGATTCCTGTATCTGGAGGAGCTGAAAGACACTGCCGATGCCTTAAAAAACTATTTGAATTTCCAATCAAGATACCCAAACAACCGTTACCAATTAGAAAACTGGTACCATTTATATAAAATATATTCCGGGCTTGGCAAACAGAGCCTGGCCACGCACTATAAAGCACTTATTTTGGAGAATTTTCCGGGAAGCTTGTATGCCAAAGTGTTGTTGAACCCTAACTTTTACAAGAAGTTGGAAGAGACGCACGGCGAAGCCGAAAAGCTGTACAGCCGCACATACCAGGCTTTTGAACACGAACAGTATTATCGCGTAATAACTTATGCCGACCGGGCCCTGGAGAAATATCCCGACGATACGGTTGTTGCCCCGCGTTTCCTGTACTTACGGGCACTATCGCTGGGAAAAGTGAATGTCCCCGATACGCTTTATACAGCCCTGAAACATCTTATTGCACAGTACCCCCACAGCCCGCTTGTGGAACGTTCGCAGGCCATTATCAAAATGTTGCAACTGGAATATGGAATAGGCATCAGCGAAAAAGAAAGGGCCGCTTTGCTAGCTGCACAAAAAAAGAAAAAAGGCGAAAGCAACTATATTGACAATCCCAATGCCACACAATTTGTTCTGTTGCTCTCCGACAGCAGAAGAGTTGATGCCCGGGCACTGGAGACACGCCTGTCTGATTTTAATGAAAAGTATTTCAGACAAATACCGCTTCAGTTAAGCGCGATGAATTTTGACAACAATTACCAACTTTTGCTCATTAAAAAGTTTATGAACAAGCAGCAGGCCATGGCATACTATAAACAATTATCCAAAGATACGTATGTGTTTTCAGGCATCCAAAAACAAAAATATCAGCTGTTTGTCATTTCAAAAGAAAATTATCCTTTATTTTACCAGGCAAAAGACATAAAAGTTTACAAGCAATTTTTTAACAAACACTACCAATAATCAAAGAGATGAAAAAATATTCTAATGGTAACGGAGAATCGCAGGTTCCGAATATTATTTCCATGGGGACGAAAGTAACCGGTGAAATAGAATCGGATGGGGACGTGCGTATTGATGGGATGCTTTCGGGAAAGATTACAGCCAAAGGCAAAGTGGTTATCGGAAAGGAAGGTGTTGTTGATGGCGAGGTCCATTGTAAAAATATTGACATCTCAGGGAAAGTCAATGCCACCATGACCGTTAAAGAGCTGACGGTTTTTAAAACAACCGCCGTTTTTACCGGCGATGTGAGCACATCAAAGATTTCCATTGAGACGGGAGCCTTGTTTGCCGGAAACTGTAAAATGGCCGGTCTGGAAAAAGGAAAAACAAAAAATGAAGGAGGGAAAAAATAAAAGCAGCCAGCTAAAGTTCTATGCCATATACTCTTCTCTTGGCATTCAGATGGTCGTGATTATTGTTGCTTTGGCCTTTGGCGGAAGAGAACTGGACAAGTGGCTTCAATGGCATTTTCCGGTCTTTACCATTGTACTTACCCTTCTGGGCATTGCGCTCGCCACCCTTTACGGAATACGTGAACTTTTTAAACAACAAAAAAAATGAAAAAATCAATTGCCCGGTTTACCTTGCGAAACGGAATCCTTACCCTGGCACTCGGGCTGCTCACATTCCTGTTTACCCTGCTTTTTTCCTCTGTCCATGTAACCCGTTCTTACCCTTACATTTTGGCTTTCCTGTTCTTGTTCTCCTGGGCTGCTTTTTACATTACGGCCAAAAGTATGGACAAAAAAATTACCCGTTTTGCCAATACTTACATGATTATCAACTTCCTGAAACTGGTTATTTTTTCGTTGTTTCTTTTGGCGTATGCCTATCTTAACAAAGCGGATGCCGCTTCGTTCATCATTACATTTTTTATTTATTATGTTTTCTTTACGGCGTTGGAAATCATGAGCCTGAAACAGTTAAGCGATGCCATTCGGGAATAGCCATTGACGATTTTAAATTTGCTTCCATATTTTCATTAATTTTACTTTTTCAAAAAAAGCATTATGGTATTTACTGCTGCTACGGACAGTTGGGTTTATATTTTATTCGGTATCTTGTGGGTAGTCTTTGCCGTGTACAAAGGCAACAAGAAAGCAGCATCCCAAACAAAGAAAACGGTGGAAGAAGTTTCGGAACCGCTGTCTGCATCTTTTGAAAAAATTATGGATACATTTTCTTCGGAAGAACAGGAAAAAGCAGAAGAAACGGTTCAGGAAAGGGTGCCGGAGGACGAAAAAGAAGAGGCCGGGGAAGGGCCACAAACGATAACTCCTGCGGACGAAGGCATACGCACAACTGTTTCCGAAGAAAAGCCATTGGAAGTTTCCCCACCGCCCAAAAGCAGAAAAATAAACCTCAGACAGGCCATTATTTACTCTGAAATCTTACGCAGGCCATACGAATAATTTCCCCCTATACTTCCTCAGAATTTCTTTGAATTCTCCCGGGCACACTTGGTCAGTTTGGGGCATTTCATGGGAAAATTATCTTTAGCCGTATAGGCAAATCTTATCCCGGCCTCAGGTTATCCGGTGTGGATTTAAAGCGTCAAAACGGCAAGTCATCTTCCGGCGTGGCAGCTGTATCCTGTGTTCCCTGCGCCGGCTGTTGTTGCTGTGCCGGCGGTTGAGGTGCACTCCCGCCACTTCCGTAAGAGCCGCCATCGGCAGATTTCCGCATCAGGATATTGATTTTGTCTGCTATGATTTCGGTAATATAACGATCGTTTTGGTCTTTGTCGGTATATTTCCGGGTTTTGATTTTCCCTTCCACATAAACCAAATCGCCTTTGGCAAAGGTCTTCTCGGCGAGATAACGGTAGCCGGCTATGTTGTGCCATTCGGTTTGTTCTATCCATTCGTTTTTGTCACGGTCGCGGTAACTTTCGGTGGTAGCCAGCGAAAAACTGATTTTTTTGTTTCCGTTGTCAAAAACGTAAGTGTCGGGGTCTTTTCCTATGCGACCGATAAGCATTACTTTGTTTAATCCAGCCATAATCTGTTTATTTTATGTGTTTTATATCCTGTAAATAGCGGGCAATAAGCCGGGGAACAGGAAAGTTTGTTAATTGCTTTTGCTGAACCAAAAATAGTGATTTTTTTTGCCCGTTGGATAAAGGTTCTGTTAAAAAAACAGGGATAAAGTAAGCCGATACTTTTAAATGGGTAAGTTGTTGCCTGTAAACAACTGAAGGCGTGCCTGTGGTGTACGGAAGCTTTTCAAACAGGTTTGTTTTTTGTGCCAGGACAATGCTGTCCAGGGGTTCTTCAAGTGCTGAGGCACTTTCTATGGCAGGAAAATCGTACAGGTTTCGCCAGATGCCGCGGGCGGTCCTTTTTTTAAGATAAAAACAGGTTTCTCCTTTGTGGGCGACCTGTATGACAAAATAATAATAGTACCGGTTACACACCGGAGCTTTGGGTTTTTTCACGGGGAAACCGGCCTGGCGGTGCGTTGAAGCTGCAAAACAGGAATTTTTAAACATGCAGGTTTCACAATCGGGATGGTGCGGGACACAATGCAGGGCACCGAATTCCATAAGTGCCTGGTTGAAATCTGCCGGGGCATGGCCTGCCATTAGCCGGAAGGCCAGAGTAGTGAACTCTTTTTTGCCTTTTGCCGTGTTGATGGGTGTTTCCACCCCGAATATCCTCGATAAAACACGGTAAACATTTCCATCCACTACCGGGTGCTTTTTCCCAAACGCCAGTGAGGCAATGGCTGCTGCTGTGTAATCGCCGATGCCGGGAAGGGATTTTAGCTTTTCAAAGTCATCGGGGAACTGCCCGTTGTATTGTCCTGCAACAATTTTGGCCGTTTTCATCAGGTTGTCGGCCCGATTGTAATAACCCAATCCCTGCCAAAGTTTATAGACTTCATCGGCTGGTGCGTTTGCAAGCCGGAAGATATCGGGATAAGCTTGGGTAAATCGTTGATAATATGTAATTCCCTGGTTTACCCGTGTCTGCTGTAAAATGATTTCAGACAGCCATATTTTGTACGGATCGCAAATATCCCGCCAGGGCAAATGCCGCTTGTTTTGGGCATACCAAAAGGTTAACTTTTCTCCAAAACTCCTGTTCATAAGCTGAAATGTGTTAAAAAAGAACCCATTAGAATAAAAATTTTTAATTTTTTAATACAATTGATTCAAATTCTTCTTATTTTTGTCGCCCAAATTAGTAAACTAATTTTAAACACATTAAAAACATACAGAAATGACAAAAGCAGAAATTGTAGCAGACATTGCTAACAAAACGGGAATTGAAAAAGTAGCCGTGCAGGCTGTAGTTGAGTCTTTTATGGAAAGTCTCAAAGAAACCATGGTAAATGGTGAGAATGTTTATCTAAGAGGTTTTGGCAGCTTTATCATTAAGGAGAGGGCAGAAAAAACAGGCCGTAACATTTCGAAAAACACTACGATTGTTATCCCTGCACACAAAATCCCTGCTTTCAAACCTGCAAAAACATTTGTAAACGAAGTGAAAAACAACGTAAAATAATTCAATCTTAAATTTTATTACTATGCCAAACGGAAAAAAGAGGAAGAGACATAAGATGGCGACACACAAACGTAAAAAACGTTTGCGTAAGAACAGGCATAAGAAGAAATAAATATTCTTGAAATGTGAAACAGCCGGCTTTTTGCAGGGCATAAAGCCGGCTGTTGTTTTTTTTATTCCACACCATACTGCCGGCTTGATTTTTTAATTATCCCTCCCGGAACGTAAGCCGTGCACATATTTTTAATTATAAGTAAATCAATATTATAAAGTGAACAAAGAATTAATTATCGATTCAAATGTTACAGAAGTTAATATTGCGCTACTTGAGGATAAACATCTTGTTGAACTACATAAGGAACAGAACAGTAACAATTTCTCTGTAGGGGATGTGTTTTTGGGGAAAGTTCATAAAATTATGCCCGGTCTGAATGCCGCTTTTGTAAAAGTAGGCTATGAGAAAGATGCTTTTTTGCATTATCTCGATTTGGGCCCGCAGGTGCGCACCATGAACAATTTCACCCGGCTGTTGCAGCAGGGAAGAGGCGACAAAATTTCTTATGGAAAGTTTAAATCGGAACCGGATATTGAAAAGAGTGGTAAAATCACTAAAATCCTTAGTCCCGGACAAGAGATTTTGGTTCAGATAGCCAAAGAACCTATTTCCACTAAGGGACCGCGAATTTCTACGGAAATTTCTTTCCCCGGAAGGTTTTTGGTATTGCTGCCCTTTTCAAATAAAATATCCATTTCCCAAAAAATCAGGAGCAAAGAAGAAAGAGGAAGGCTTAAACGCTTGATAATGAGTATTAAACCGGAAAATTACGGTGTAATTATCCGGACAGTGGCCGAAAACAAAAAAGTGGCCGAACTGGATACCGATCTTCGCAACCTGGTAGAGAAATGGGAAAAGATATCCGCCAAATTACCCAACCTCAAGGCACCGCAGAAAGTTCTTAAAGAACTGGATCGTACTTCTACTATGTTAAGGGACCTCCTTAATGAATCGTTCAACAACATCCATATCAACGATCCCGTACTGTATGATGAAATAAAAACCTACATTGAACGGATTGCCCCCGACAAAAAAGAAATTGTTAAACTTTACAAGGGGCGCGAACCGATATTCGAACACTTCAATGTCGAAAAGCAAATAAGAAATTCATTTGGTAAAAATGTAACCATTAAAAGTGGCGTTTACCTCATCATAGAGCACACCGAAGCACTGCATGTCATTGACGTAAACAGCGGACATCGTGTAAACAAAAATAACTCTCAGGAACAGAATGCCCTGGCCACAAACCTGGAAGCGGCTACTGAAATAGCCCGGCAATTGCGCTTGCGCGACATGGGGGGCATCATTGTTGTCGATTTTATCGACATGCACGAATCAAAGAACAGACGGGCCCTTTTCGAACATCTTAAATCGGAAATGGCCAAAGACAGGGCAAAACATACCATCCTGCCCCCTTCTAAATTCGGGCTTATCCAGATAACAAGGCAGCGTGTCCGTCCGGAGATGTCGGTTTCCGTCGTGGAAAGATGTCCGGTTTGTAATGGTACAGGCCAGGTAAAATCAAGCATTAGTGTGCTGGACGATATTGAAAATAACCTGGAATACCTGCTGCTCGACCAAAATGAAAAGGGGCTTACCCTTGGCGTACATTCCTATATCTTTGCTTACCTGACCCATGGCCTGCTTTCCAAACGACTGAAATGGTTGCTGGAATATAAACAATGGGTACGGCTGAAAGAGATGAAAAATTACCACATGCTCGAATTTCATTTTTTCGATGCCAGTGGCAATGAACTGACACATTAAACTAAAAAAGCCGGCCACAAGCCGGCTTTTTTTAATTTAAAACAAGTCGGTATTTTCAATGTGCACGCTTAATACCGGTATGGGAGAGTGGTTTACCATTTGTGCAGCATAGGGGCCAATCCAGAGGTTTGCCGTAGTTGTCTCCTGCTCGGTCATAATGGAAATCAGGTTGGCATCCACTTTTTTGGCATAGTCCAGCACAGTATCCGTGATGTTCCCCGCCTCAAGAAACACAGTCCGGTAACGAACGTTGTTCTCATTCAGGTAGGTTTCCGTTTGTGCTACATAATTTTCGATACGTGCGCGTATATTTTCTGCCGAAGAGGTAAAAACACCAAGAACATGAATCTCTGCGTCAAAATATCTGGCCAGCAAAGCGGTTATGGGCAGTTTTTTCCGTGTTATTTTGGTGCTGTCCAGCGGCATAACGATGGTTTTCAGGTTTTTGTTTGAATCTACCCCTGCCCTGATGGTGATGATAGGGAGTTTGCTGGCAGAGACAATACGGTTGGCATTGCTGCCAATCCAGAATTCCTCAAAACCGGATGAGCCGTGTGTGCCGACAATAAGCAGGAAAGCATTTGTTTCTTTGGCTACCTGGCAAATCACCTTATATACTTTGCCCTTTTCCATACGGAAATCAATCCCGGTTCCTTCTGCAAGTTGCGGGCTGTACTTTTCAACAAGTCCGGTGAAACGTTTTTGAACTTCGTTACGGATATGTTCGGGCTCTACCGAAAATATTTCTTTGGAGTAGTCCAGATGATTGGCCCACACCATGGTAATGTCCGATTTGGCTTTGCGTGCAATGATAACAGCATGCTCTAGTGCGTTCATTGAGCAATCGGAGAAATCGATACCAACAACAATATTTTTGCTCATGGCCCCTGTTTTTAAAAGTAACTATTTAGGAATCTGAATGTCATCTTTTATATCCCATGCCAGTGGGTAGGTACGTTTTATCTTTTCCAGAAAGCGGATAGCCTCCAGTCGTGTCCTGAAATCACCTACGCGTACCCTGTAATAAGGTTCGTTAAATGTGATGTAGGCAGGCAGGTTGTATTTTTTTTCAAACTGTTCGCGAACTGCCAGGGCTTCGTCCAATGCTGTATTTCCCGACTCTTTGAATATCTGGATACGGAAACCCGGCATAACGGGAAACTTCTTGTTTTGTAATATATGCAGTTGTATCAGCGTATCAATACGCGCATCTCCGATAAAGTGCTTGTTTGTTTCGGCCGGGCTGTTCTGTGCAAAAAGGGTTCCGGATATCATAAAGAACAACATCCATACAAAAACCTCTTTTTTTCTTCCTTTTTTCATTTTCTTCTTTTCAAACATTTTTTCCTATTCCTGTTCTTCTTCATCATTGTCGTAATCCATGGAGCGCAAACTCATAACCGGAATTTTAGCCGTATTGATAAGCTGCTGTGCATAGGGGCCGAGAAAACGGTTGGAGGTTATGTTTCCCTGTTCGGTCATAATGGTGATGATATCGATATTTTTTTTCTGTGCGTAGGATAAAATCCCGGAAACAATATTGTTTGCCTCTACTTTTCCAATGTCAAAGTTTACATTTTTGCTTTTCAGGAAATTAACGGCTTCTTTGGCAAATCCATCAATCCGTTTGCGGATAACGCTCAGCGGGGTATTATAAATTTTAAGCAAATGGATTTTGGCACCAAAAACCTCCGCCATATTGGCTGCAAACGGTAGTTTTTCATTGGTTTCCAAAGTGCTGTCCAGGGGCAACAGAATTTGTGAAACAGTTCCCGAGATTTCGTAATTGCTGTTAACCGTAACCACGGGACAGGGGGCTGTGGTTGTGATGCGATAAGCGTTACTGCCAATCCAGAATTCCTCAAAACCGGTAACCCCGTGGGTACCCGTAAAGATAAGTTCCGCTTTTAACCGGTGTGCCACTTTGCTGATTTCCTGATAAATCTTTCCTTTCCCCAAATACATATCAAACGAAATATCGGGATAACGGGAAGCATATTCCTGAACGATATTTTTGAGATAGTTTTTTTTCTCAATGCGCAAATCTTCATCAATGGTATGGATAAGGCTGTCGGCAGGTTTGGAGTTGTCAATCCAGACGAGATTTATTGTGGCCTGCATTTTTTTTGCATAAACCAGGGCATATTCCAGCGCATGGATGGCATTTTTAGAAAAGTCGAAAGCTACAAGTAATGTTTTCATAGTTTACAAACTTAGGTTACCGCACAAAGTTACAACACAATTGCATTGTAAAATGTACCTGCCTGCCAATTTACAAAAAAATTGTGAAAGACCGGCCAACTTGTTCAGGCAGCATGCTGCTTTCGTTAAATAACTTTAAAATTAAACCTGTTTTCACCTGTGATAAAAAGCACTTTGGATAAATCAGCGTATTTTTGCAGTGTTGCTAAAAGAGATAAAATTGAAACAGACTTTTTCCAGGGAAGAACGGCTACATGAGAAAAAAATGATAGACTTGCTCTTTAAAAGCGGGAAATCATTCTTTGTTTTTCCGTTCAAGGTATTTTATTTACCGCTTGGACATGCCGGAAAATATCCTTCCAAAGTGTTAATTTCTGTTCCCAAACGAAATTTTAAGCGGGCGGTTGACCGTAACCGGGTCAAAAGGCTTGTGCGCGAAGCCTATCGCCGTAACAAATCTGTCCTATGTCCTTCGGAAAACGAAAATGGCTGCGGGCGTACGCTTCTTATCGGTTTGATATACACGGCAAAAGTCCATATGGAATACGTGGAGATAGAAAGGAAAATAATTCTAATTTTGCAACAGTTATATGAAAAAAATGAGCAGGTTACTCGGTAAGTTTTTTATACTGCTGATAAGGGTTTATCAATATACATTGTCGCCTTACATTGGCCGATCGTGCCGTTATACGCCTACCTGTTCGGTTTATAGTGTGGAAGCCATCAAAAAATACGGACCTTTTAAAGGGGGCTGGATGGCATTAAAAAGAGTTCTCTCATGTAATCCATGGGGCGGGAGCGGGTATGACCCCGTTCCGTAAATACAAATAATGATGATGACAAAAAAACATATTTTAATTATCGGCTTGCTCCTGCTAGCCACTTTCGGGCTGAAAGCCCAGGACAACAACAATTTTAAGGTTGCCAAAAGTATTGAAATATTCTCCGGCGTAATGAACCAGCTGAACCTGAACTATGTGGATACCATTCATCCGGTGCAGCTCACACAAACGGCGATTACAGATATGCTGGGAAAAATGGACCCTTATACGGTTTATGTCCCCGAGAAAAACATGTCTGATTTCAACCTGATGCTGAGCGGAATTTATGGCGGTATCGGCTCCATGATCCAGAAACAGGGTGATTATGTGGTTATTACAGAACCTTATGAAGGTTTCCCGGCACAGAAAGCAGGGCTAAAAGCCGGAGATAAAATCATTTCCATTAACGGAAAATCTGCCAAAGGGCTGACTTCCCTGGCAGTAAGTAAGCTCCTGAAAGGCGATCCAGGGTCTCATTTTCAACTGACCATACGACATTTCGGGGCAACCAAAGACACAACGTTAACCCTTGCCCGTGAACAAATTAAAATTCCCAATGTGCCATATTACGGGATGGTCGGTAACGATATCGGCTATATCAGGCTCACGCAATTCAGCCCCAATGCCGCCAACGATGTACGCAACGCTTTTATTAGTTTAAAAGAAAATCACAACATAAAAGGGATAATTCTTGATTTGCGCAACAATGGTGGCGGGCTGCTGAACGAGGCGGTTAAAATTGCCAATATCTTTGTAAAAAAAGGACAGACCATCGTTACCACAAAAGGGAAACTGTTGTCGAACAACATGGATTACAAAACCCCCGGGCCGGTACTCGACCGTAAGATACCACTTGCCATTCTGGTAAACGGAAATACAGCTTCCGCTTCGGAAATTGTTTCCGGTTCCATGCAGGACCTTGACAGGGGCGTTATCATCGGCCAGCGTACCTTTGGAAAAGGGCTGGTGCAAAATACGGTAGCTTTGCCGTATGGCGGAAAAATTAAAATTACCATTGCCAAGTATTATATCCCCAGTGGACGTTGTATTCAGGCTATCGACTATTTTGACAGAGGCAAAAACGGAGGCCCTGTGCGTGTTCCTGATTCACTGACCCACGCCTTTAAAACGGCAGATGGCCGTGTGGTGCGCGATGGTGGTGGCATAAAACCTGACATTGTTATGAAACCGGCGGTTTTTAGTCAGGTTTCGGCTGATTTGTATGCCCAAAATTACATTTTTGATTTTGCCAATACTTTTTGCCTGCACCATAAATCTATTGCCCCGCCCACGCAATTCCGCATAAGCGATTCCACTTTCAGTCAGTTTAAGAAATTTGTCCTGGACAAAGGCTTTAACTACAAAACCGAAACCGGGTCATTGATTAAAAGGTTGCAACAAAGTGCCAAAAGGGAAGATTATTTCAAAGCTTTAAAGCCTACGCTGGACAGCCTTGCCAATGAGCTTAAAGCAGAAAAGAAACAGGATATCGAAAAGCACAAAAAGCAGATTGAGGAGATGCTCCGTGTAGAAATTGCTACCCGCTATTATTACCAAAAGGGAAAAACCGCTTCAGCCCTGATAAATGACAAAGAGGTGGACAAAGCTGTCAGCATACTGAATGATAAAAGCCTGTACGGTTCTATCCTGACGGGCAAAGCGGAACAGAAGAAAGAAAAATAATACTTATCTTGCACCGTTTGTTAAATAAGGATACATTTCATGGCAGACGGTAAAAACATTGTTTTCCAAAAGATATACTTTTATGTGCTGGTACTGATTGCCGTCAGCCTGCCGCTGTCCAGGTATTTTATGAGTGTGGGTTCTTTCCTGCTGCTGGCTTTGTGGTTATGGTCCGATTTTCAATCCAGCGTGGCCATCCGTTTTTTTAAACAAAAAGGTTTTTTAAAGGGCCTGTTTATTTTATTAAAATACCTGTGGGCACTGGCCAGGGAGAGCAGTGTGGAAAAGACAAGGTTGTTTCTTCAAAATAAGGCAGCTGTTGTTTTCGCCGGAATTTATTTGTTGGAAATTGCCGGATTGTTTTTTACGGCCAATTTTGACCAGGCTACGCATACTTTGCGTATTATGTTGCCACTTGTGCTGTTTCCGCTGGTCTTTTCAAGCACTTCTAAAATTGATTATGCCGGTTTTCGCCAATTGATGTTATTCTATGTGGCCGCTATTCTGGTGGGAACTTTGGCCGGGGCCTTGAAAATAATATCGGGGAATTTTACCAATGTACGGGAGTTCTCTCCTTTTATCTCAGCCATTCGTTTTGGCCTTAATGTTAGTTTTGGTATTATGGCACTGGCATATTTTGTTGTGAAAGACCCTTATTTCAGCCGGTTACAGAAACTTCTTATGGGCCTCCTCATTGTTTGGTTTGTCTGGTTTCTCATAAAAATGGAGTCGCTTACCGCTTTAAGCCTGCTGCTGCTGCTGGCTATGGGCGTGATGATATATTTTGGTTTTCAAACAAAGAAACGATGGGTGAAAGCAGGGATTGTTTTGGCGTTTATAATTGTTCCATACGGGAGTTATCTTTATGTGAAAAAGGAAGTTACACGTATGACACATGTCCGCTCTGCCACTTTGAAAAATCCGGTAAAATATACAGCCCTTGGGAATAAATACGTTTTCGACACGGTCAATTATGGCATCGAAGATGGCCGTTATGTGGGAGCTTACCTTTGTATCCCGGAGTTAAAAAAGGCATGGGACAAGCGCAGCAGCCTCGGTTTCGGTTCCCGTGACGGGAAAGGGAATCAAATCCAATACACTTTAATTCGTTACATGACGTCCAAAGGCTTAACCAAAGATTCTGTAGGGGTAAGCCGGCTGACCGATAAGGATGTCGGGTATATCCAGCAGGGGGTTGCCAACTATAATTATGTAGCCCATCCGGGTTTGCGCAGCCGGTTACTGATATTCCTCACCGGTTGGGAGAACTTCAAAAAAACGGGAAAGGCGGAAGGGAACTCTGTCTTGCAACGTTATGAATTTCTACGTGCCGCCCTGGTACTTGCCAAACAGAATTTTTGGACAGGCGTAGGCACGGGTGATTTGAGAGAGTCCCTCGGAGAGCAATACCGTATAATGAATTCGGGGGTTGCGCATTGTTTTGGATATATTGCCCATAACCAATACATTGGGGTTTTTGCCTCTTTCGGTATTTTTGGGTTTCTTTATTTTCTTTTTGCCCTAATTTATCCACCGCTGAAGACACACAGTTTCAACGATTATTTCTTTGTGGTTTTTTATGTTATTTTGCTTGTGTCCATGCTTTCCGACGACACATTGGAGATGCACAGCGGCGTTACCCTGTTTGCCTTTTTTGCCTCATTGCTCATGTTTGGAAAAGAAAAGCCAAAAGAACCGTCGTCCCGTTAAGATGAAAACAGAGAAAGCCTTCTTTTGGGGATGCTTTGAATATATCCTAATTGTACAAAACGGATACACGGTTATTTTTTCTACTTTAGCAATAAATTTTGAGTACATGAATACAAGAGAAATTAAAATAAAGATTACCGAGTTTTCGGAGCTTTCCGAGCTTACAAAAGATGATCAGAAGTTATTGCAGATGGCTGCCGACAGTGCTTCCCAATCTTATGCCCCCTATTCCGAATTTCATGTTGGGGCTGCTGTTTTACTTGAGAATGGGGAGATTATCTGCGGATCAAACCAGGAAAATGCTGCTTATCCTGCCGGATTGTGTGCCGAACGGGTTGCCTTGTTTTATGCCAATTCAAAATTTCCCGGTATCGCGGTAAAATCTCTTGCCATATCGGCACATGCCGACCATTTTGTGATGAACAAACCCATTTCACCCTGCGGCACCTGCCGTCAGGTAATTGCCGAGACGGAAAGCCGTCAAAAAAACAAAATTAAAATCCTCATGCGTGGGGAGTCAGGCCCGGTGAATATGACCGAGGGCATAGAAAATCTGTTGCCCCTGACTTTTTATGAAGAAAAACTGAAGAAAAAATAAATTACACCATTAACATCCCGGTTATGAAAAAACTCGTTTTATTTTTAAGCCTTTTGGTGGTTTTTACCGCTTTTAAAAGTGACAAACCAGCCTATCGCCTTTACAATGCCAAAGGCAAAATGGTGAAATACCAAAAGATGATTGCCGTTGCCAAAGATGCCGATGTGGTTTTTTTCGGTGAACAACATAACAATCCCATCAGCCATTGGCTGGAACTCCAGATTACCAAAGACCTTTACAAAGCACGCAATGGAAATGTTATCCTGGGAGCTGAGATGTTTGAGCGTGACAACCAGCTGATGCTGAATGAATACCTTTCCGGGAAAATAGCCAAAGTCTATTTTGAACAGGAGGCGCGGTTATGGCCCAATTATAAAACCGATTACAAGCCGCTGGTAATGTTTGCCAAAAAACATCACCTGCCGTTTATTGCTACCAATATCCCGCGGCGATATGCAGGCGTTGTTTACGACCACGGCCTGAAAGCCCTGGACTCATTGTCTCCGGATGCAAAATCGTATATCGCCCCGCTGCCCATTCTGTACGACCCAAACGTAAAATGTTATAAAGATATGCTTGCCATGATGAAAGGCATGGGGCATAGTAACCCTAACCTTCCCGAAGCACAAGCGATAAAAGATGCCACTATGGCCGCTTCCATTGCCAAATATGCCGGAGACGGAAAACTTTTTATCCATTACGAAGGGTCCTATCATTCCGATTTTCATCAGGGAATTCTGTGGTACCTGAACAAATACAAACCCGGGTTAAAGATTATTACGGTTACCACGGTGGAACAAAAAGACATTGATACACTTGCAGGGAAAAATATCAACCGGGCCGATTTCATTGTTGTGGCCCCCGATGATATGACAACAACGTATTAACCCGTTTTCAGCCTTTATTCCTCATTTTTCATTCTTCATTCTTCATTCTTCATTCATCATTCCTTAGTCTCCCCAACTTTCGCGGTCAAGGCTGCGGTATTGGATGGCTTCGGCAAGGTGATGAGGTTGTATATCCTGACTGTTTGCCAGGTCGGCAATTGTTCGTGAAACCTTAATAATGCGGTCGTAGGCACGGGCAGACAGGCTTAACCGCTCCATGGCTGTTTTCAGAAGTTGTTGGCTTTCTTTGTCAAGCTTACAGTAGAGGTTGAGCTCCTTGCGCGACATCTGTGCATTGTTGTGTGTCGTGTCGTTTTCTTTAAAACGTTCTGTCTGAACTTCCCGGGCTTTTATCACCCTTTGCCGGATAACGGCACTCGTCTCTCCTGCCCGTTCCCCGGACAAATCTTTAAAGGGAACAGGAATTACTTCCACATGGAGGTCAATCCGGTCAAACAGCGGGCCGGAAATACGGTTCAGGTACCTTTTCACTGCTCCGGGCGAACAGACACAGGCACGGGTTGGGTGGTTGTAATAGCCACAGGGACAGGGGTTCATGGCGGCAACCAGCATAAAGCTTGCCGGGTACGCTACCGATATTCGGGCCCGCGAAATGGTAACAATCCGATCTTCCATGGGCTGGCGCATTACTTCGAGAACAGTGCGTTTGAACTCAGGCAGTTCATCTAAAAATAAAACGCCGTTATGGGCCAGGGAAATCTCCCCGGGTTGTGGATAAGGGCCTCCCCCAACAAGTCCGGCATCGCTAATGGTATGGTGCGGAGAACGGAAAGGCCGTGTAATGATAAGCGAAGAGCTGCTTTTCAGAATACCGGATACGGAATGAATTTTGGTCGTTTCGATGGCCTCTTCGAGCGACATGGGAGGCAAAATAGAGGGAATACGTTTGGCCAGCATGGTTTTTCCGGAACCGGGCGGCCCAATGAGTATCACATTATGGCCACCGGCGGCTGCAATTTCCAATGCCCGTTTTATGTTTTCCTGTCCTTTAACTTCTGAAAAATCAAAATCAAAATGATTTATATCTTTCAGAAACAGTCCTTCCCTGTTCCCGGAGAACTTTTGCAGCGGCTTCAGGTCATCCAAAAAATCACATACTTCCAACAAATGATGCGCACCATAAACATCAATCTCATCAACGATGGCCGCTTCAGGGGCATTCTCAACGGGGACTATAACGCCGGAAAAGCCTTGCTGCTTGGCAATGAGGGCTATGGGCAATGCCCCTTTTATGGGTTTCAGGGTCCCATCAAGCGAGAGCTCGCCCATAACAACATACTCATGGAGATGTTCGCTTTTGATTTGTGAAGAGGCCGCCAAAAGTCCCAGCGCAATGGGCAGGTCGTAAGCGGAGCCTTCTTTTTTTATGTCGGCAGGTGCCATGTTGATGACGACCCTCCGTTTGGGGAATTTCTTTCCCACGTTGCCAAGGGCTGCCAATATCCGTTCGTGGCTCTCTTTTACCGCATTATCGGGTAAACCTACCAGAAAAAATTTGGAACCTTTTCCCACATTAACTTCGATGGTAATAATCAGTGCATCAATACCATATATTGCACTTCCGTACGTCTTGGCAAGCATTGGGGCTTTCTTTTTTGAATCGTGTCCTACAAAGATAAAGAAAAATCGTATTGGCGGCAATCCTCCTGTCTGTCCTGTATTCTGCAAAAAATATCTGTTTCCGTAAGTTCAATTAAGAAATGCGACTTATAGTTGCGAAAAAGGGAGGAAGAAAAAGGAAAAAATAATTTTTCAGGAAAGGGCAGAGAAAAAATCCCTGCACCTTTCGCTGAAAGGTTAAAAGTTTCTTAATTTGCTCCCTAAATCGCCAA
>WGCY01000018.1 GCA_015493525.1 Bacteroidales bacterium | reverse complement strand
TTACAGTACAGCGCCACGTTGCCAGTGACCAGGCCATTTTGCACTTCCACACCCGCTTGCACCAGATGCTGCAGTTTGTATAGCAACTTCTCGAACGACCACAGCCCCCGTTTCCAGTTGACGTAGCGGATTTTTCCCGAATCAAGCAGTTCCCATATCATACGGTTTTTGTCGTTGTCAATTTCCTGCCGCATAGGGCCGGTTACCGTGCGGGCGTGCTGCATTTCGTCCAGCGCAATGATGACCGGCGAAGTGTCACTGTTCTCGCACAACCCGTCCAGCGATTCGCGAAACGAAAAGCTGCCCTCTTTCTCCCCGAGGTCGAACCGGTAAAAGGAGGTTTCAAAGCCGATGAGCTGTGCCAGCCGGTTTACCAGCGAGGTTTTGCCCACGCCCGTAAGCCCCCACAGGTTGACCACCACCGGCTTTTCCTGCAGACCGGGCAAAAAATACCACGAGCTCACATTGTCGATAATCTCATCAATGACTTTGTCAATCCCGGTAAATTCTCGTTTCAAAACTTTTCTGGCGTTTTTCAGCACCTTCTGCTTTTGCAGGAAAGTCTTTTTCAGGCCTGTGTCTTTTGCGCTCATAACAGAAACAATTAATGGTTATGGTGCAAAAGTAGTGTGGCGCTACGCCAAAGGATGTCGGAGTGGGAAAGGAAATATTATGGTAAGGTCATTGGTTGCAAAAATACTTCCCGCACAATTGTCGGGATAGTTCTTGTTCCTCTTTTGATATTTTGTCTGTAAATTGCTCAAAACTATCTTCGTTTTGCGGGATAGCCAAGCCGTGTTTAATAAAAGCTGCTGCATTTCCTCCGTAGCTGTCTTGGTGCATAACAAATTTTTCACAGCTATTTTCATTGGCTACCGGGTAAAGCAATACGCCCGTATGCGCCTTTAACCGGTACATATAAGTAATTACCTGATAATAATCACCTGTTGTTTCCTCGCTGTTTTCCTTTTCAAGGTGTTTGTATTTGGCATCAACGACAATCTCATTTTCTTTGTAAAAATCAGGGAACATAATTTTGTTGCCTTTTTTGTTATCGTATTTCTCCTCATTAAATAAATAAACTTTGTTTTTACCCGTTTTATTTTCAGGGTGAATAAAACCAAGGTTGTTTTCTTTGAAAACCACATTCAGGTATTCTTCCCACAGCCAGGCTCCATCAAACAAGACACCGTAAACACGTTCACTACTTTTTCTAAATGCCATTCCCTGGTACCTCAAAATTTGCAAACATATTTTGCGCAGAAATTCATATTCGGTGAAATAAGGATGCCTGACGGGATTGAGGTTCTGCGATATTATATTTTGCCTTTCCCTCAACGAATAAGAAGGCGTCAGTTGTTGCAACAGTTTGACATTTTCGATGGTTTCCGGGTTTTGTGACAAGGCATTCCTGAATTTTGTGGCGCCGATAAATTCGATGGTATGCCTGATCAGTTGCGTTATGGGGTTGTCGTAACTGTATTCGCGTGTGTTATAGGCCACTTTGCCCATAAAGGGAATGTTTTGCCGGATATGGCGTGGCACATCAATGGCGCCTTTTACGTTGCTGTCGTTGTATTTCCGGCGGACATACTGCTTAAACACGCCCTGCCTGATAGCTTTGTTCAAATAATACGGGAAAATGACAAACAACAAAAAATCCCATATATTTTCTTCTCCGGCAGTTGTTTGCAAGCTGACCAGGTTGATGGCAAACACTTTTTGCAGTAAATATTGCAAAAAGTACTGTTTCTTTTCATCCTGGTCAAAGCGCGAACCAATGGTCAGCCCCACCTCATCCACGCCGACAAACCCCATAAGGTTCCTGGTGTTAATCTCATTATCCCGGGTTAGCTCGATAATGCGGCTTTTCCCAATTTCGTCCTTATTGACTTCAAAATTGGCAGGGAAAACCAGTAATTCCGGATATTCAGTAGTCAAATCATACAGGTTTTTATTGGCTATCTTTTTCAGCGATTCCACAACCTGTTCGGGATTATCCGAATCATTGTCACTTGGAAAAATATTTATTCCTGGAGTGTTGTCGCGACAAAAAATGTTGAAGGCAAAAGGTTCTTTATGCGTTGGCTTTGGGGACATTATCGTAGGCATCTTTTAAAGCTTTTATATTTCCCTCAACATCTGGTAACCCGCGAAGGTATTCACGCAGTAAACCTTCCAGGTGATATTCCCAGAGCTTGTCAAACGGTTTTTCGTCATTGGCATAGCTTTTTAATTTTAAAAAGTATGCCGGGCCAATGTGGTAACTGCTATTTAGCCCTTCGATACACTGCTTGTTATCTTCATTATAAATTGCCTTGTTTAATCTTATCAACCGGTCTTTTGCTTCTTTTATTAAATTTTCATTATTTAATTTTTCGTCCTTTTTAAACTCTTCATCAATCATCGACATTCTTTCGGATGCTTTGATTTCTCTCCACGCAAAACGCCTGCGCATGGCAAAATCAAAACTTTCCACACTGCGGTCGATGTCGTTCATCGTGCCTATAATATAAACGTTTTCAGGAACATAAAAGCCTTCTTTGAACGGGTCGCCTTCTTGTATCAAATTGGCATATTGTGTTTGTACTTTCCCCTTTTCGCCACGGTAACCAGGATCAATGGAAAAGAAAAGCTCACCGAAAACCTTGGAAATTTCAGCCCGGTTGATTTCATCAATTACAAAGACATAAGGTCTGTCACTATTTGATGTTTCGGCAGACTTATAG
>WGCY01000017.1 GCA_015493525.1 Bacteroidales bacterium | reverse complement strand
TTTGGCGATTTAGGGAGCAAATTAAGAAACTTTTAACCTTTCAGCGAAAGGTGCAGGGATTTTTTCTCTGCCCTTTCCTGAAAAATTATTTTTTCCTTTTTCTTCCTCCCTTTTTCGCAACGATAAGTCGCATTTCTTAATTGAACTTACGTTCATCCAGTACAAAAAATGGCCATTGCAGAAAAGTAATCCGAGTTGGCCAACCACCAAGGGGCACAAAGGGTTTTTTGAACGGGATTAAAAATCCCTGATTTCTTTTACATTCGGATTTCATCAGCCAAAGGCAGACAGGAATCCCAATGAGCCGGGCAATTCGCCTTCTCCTGTCTCTTGTAATTTCCAAAAGAATTGTTTTAATTTTGTCAAAAACAGCGGCATGGAAATTTTTCATCGAAAAGAGAAAAAGATAAAGCAAAAAATCAGGGAGTCTTTCGGAAAACCAAAGGCCGCAGATTTTGACTTTGATGCCATCCGGTATTATGCCGATGGCAACAAAAAAGAGAGTTTTCAGGTTTTGACGGATAAGGTTTGCAATGATTTGAATTTTAATGATTTGTTTTCGTATGTGGACCGTACATCCTCTGCCGTGGGGCAGCAATACCTGTATGACCGAATGCACCGGATTCCCGATGACCGGAAAGCATTGGATATTTTGGAAAAATGGATAACCCGTTTTGAAAAGGATGAACTGCTACAAACAGATATCCGGTATCATTTACAAAATCTTGCCGGCCATGATGCCTATTATCTGTGCGACCTTTTCCAGGCAGACAAAATTAAGCCGCCTAAATGGCTGCCTTTGGCATATGTGTTTTCGTTTATCAACCTGCTGGCAACGGTTTTAATAATCTTCACGCCACAGTATTTATTTCTGGTTCTGTCTGTTACCATTGCCAATGCCATTCTGCACTACCTGAACAAGAAAAATATTTACACCTATCTTTATTCCATGCCACAGTTGTTGAACCTCAACAGAACTGTAAAAAAACTTGTTTCGTTTGATTTCCTGCGCCATTCCGGCGAAATCTCCACACAGGCGGAACATGCTTTGCACCGGATAACCAAAAAGATGAATTTTTTCAGGCTGGACGAGCTTTTCAGGGGCGATCCTTTTGGGGTTTTGTGGATACTCTCGGAAATCATTAAAATCTATTTCCTGCTGGAACCCATTTTCCTGTTTCGGCTGCTCCGGCGGATTGAAAACCATGAGAAAGAGCTGCAGGAGGCTTTTGAATTTGTGGGGCTGGTAGATGAGGCTGTTTCACTCACTTCTTTGCGTGCAGGGCTGCCTTTTTATTGCCATCCCGAAATTATTTCCGATGTCAAAGCGATGCATTTCACGGATATCTATCTTCCCATTATTGCCGGATGCGTTTCCAACTCGCTGGATGTGCAGGGGAAATCTGTTTTGATTACGGGTTCCAACATGTCGGGGAAGACTACGTTTATCCGCGCCGTAGGTATCAATACGCTCATGGGATTGACGCTGAATACCTGCTTTGCCCGGACTTTTGCCGTCCCAAAATTATACCTCTACTCGGCTATTTTGATGAACGATGATTTGATGAACGACAAAAGTTTTTATCTCGAAGAGGTGCAGACCATAAAAGAGATGATTGAAGTGAGCCATCAGGATGGCCCCAACCTTTTTCTGCTGGACGAGATTTACAAAGGAACTAATACGATAGAGCGGGTATCGGGTGGGAAAGCGGTACTCTCGTGGCTCAACAAGGGCGATAACCTGGTGTTTGTCAGTACCCACGACATTGAGCTGACCGAGTTGTTGGAAGGGGAATACAGCCTGTATCATTTCAGTGAGCAGGTGGACGACCGGAACATTTCGTTTGATTACAAAATCAAAGCCGGAAAAATGAAAACCCGCAATGCCATCAAAATTCTGGAAGTGAACGGCTACCCGCCGAAACTGATTGCCGAAGCGAGGGAAATTTCTCACAAAATGGATAAGCAACGACAGGTGTATAAATAAAACTCCGGAATTTGACTTATCTCGAACTCCTGTTATTGCTTACCTTTTCTTTTTCCAGTTAAATTGATAGCCGAGGTTCCATTCGATGAATTCGGAGACCTGAAAACGATAGGCACGTAGAGTAAATCCGAATGTAACATGGTGGGCCAGGGTATATTTTAATCCGATACGCTGATAAAATACCGGAAGGGCGTTGGGGGTCTTTTTTTGATAGAGATACAATGCCGGTTGAAAAACCATGGAGAAAGGCCCCATTACCAATTCATACGAAGAATAGATACTTGCCCTTATCCCATAGGAAAACGGAAGATCTTCTAAAAACATATTTCCACCATCGACAATAATTGTGGCATCAGTCGAACCATCATACGTCATGGCCAGCCCCACGCCTAATTTCGTTTTACGGGTAATTTGATAGTTCAGGGTCGTACGTATTCCGGCAATGGGAAAATAGATGCCCCGGTAACCTGATTGTGTATTTACCTGAACGGAGCCCACCGATATTACGTTTTTAACCCCGCCAAAGGTGGTTATTTCCAGGCTAAAAACTTTTTCGAACGGTGGCATTTTGAGTTTACCAAAATTTTGGGGTTTTCGGAGACTGTACCTGACTTCTATATGGGGCGACAAGGTATTCAAGCCCATATTGGGTATTTTCATGGCTCCGTTGGAAAAATGACTGACCCCAAAATAAGCCTCGGCTTCCCAACGGGGCAGGAAACGATAAGACACTCCAATGCCAAAGTCAAGATAAACTGTCCTGACGGCACCAATGGCAATGTTGTAAGGATTGGTTTTCGGGTTAAAATGACGCCAGTTGCCCATCATTCCGATATCTATTTCATAATTGAGCGATAATCTGTTCCACCGGCGAAAAGACCCGTTGATAAACCCGTAAATGGCAATTGGAATCCCCATCTCTTTTACGTCATAAAAATTGGATACGTTAACGCCAACACCCAGATAGGGGTGGTTGTATGCCTGAAACCAGAGGTTCTTTTTGTTTCCCGATTTTTGAAAAAGGACCTGTGCCGAGAAACTTTGGTACTTGTTTATAATCCGGTGTTCTTCATTATCACCTTCCACAAATCTATCGGAGGGAAATACATAGCCAAACCCATACCGTATACCAAGAAAAACATGGTTTCTTGTTGTGTCGTTTGCAGTTGGTTTTTCTTCTTTTCGCCCGTTGCTGTCCTGTGCTTGTATAAAACCGGGCATCAGCAAGGAACAAAAAAGAAACAAAAATATTTTCAGGTTCGTTTTGTGGTTATGCTTCTCAAGTGGATTTCTCATAAAAAATTCATCTCCTGCTTTTAACGGTCTTTTTCAATAACAGCATCTCAGCAATTGTACCGGTCAGAAATCATAAATAAAATTGGCTGCAAATATCGGATAAAATATTTTATTTGTAAGTAATTGCCAACATTCACGTCAAAATAAACAAACGATCGTATTTTATCTATTTATTCACCTTTTAAAAACTAAAAATATGAAAAGGATATTTACACTGATGGCAATGGCCCTTTTTGCTGTTGTTTTCCAGGCGAACGCACAGGTAATCATCACCAATACAATAAAATATATTACCAAAGACCAAATGCTGCTGGCCAACGAGATTAACGAGAGTGGCGAACCTTTTGCCGAAGCCCTTGGCTACAACCTGGATGATTTAGACCCCATGGTACTCAACCAGCCCGACTCTGTGGCATACACTTTTGGAATAGAAAATTATGAGTATTCCCGTTATCAGCTCGGCACGGTCATCTCCCGTTCCGGCATCGGGTTGCACATGATGTGGGCACCCATTATTATGCAAAAGGCAGCCATTGAACCTGCCGGTTTTGACGGCTCTTTTACGGGCGGGACAGCCAACGGCTACAACGAAGATGATGAATTGGTAAAGAACATGATGCATTTTGCCATGCTGGCCAATGGTATGCCGCCCCAACACCCCTGGCCGCAATTTGCCGAATTTCGTTCGGGCAACCCGCACCTCCCCCGGAAAATTGATGCACAAAACTATAAACATGATTTTGCTACCCTGCGATGGGACAGGGGGCAAATGGACAAAACCCTCAACCTGGCAGCCATGGGACAGACACTGATGAAACAGTACTTGTGGGCACAGGACATGCTCGGGACTTTTCACGACAGCCTTGAAAATGAGGTCGTCCCCAACGGAACCGTGTCGCCTGATTTCCCTGACAGCTCTGCCTTCGACCCCAACAACAATGTCTTTTACGGTGGCGATAACCTGGATGGCTTTATTGGACAAATTCTTACGGCTGAGGCGATTAACAAGGTTAAGTTCACCATTATGAACCTTGCCTTCAACGGAACAAGCCTTGGCATGGTTGACCCTGCCACTTATAATCCGGCCAACGGCATACTCTATTTCCCCCATGCCATTAAAGTAACCGAATCGCCGGTGGCAGCCGGATTACCGCCAAAGGCTTCCGGCTTTGCCGTTACGGATTCTACGAGCAATTTATGGGATCAGCTTTCCTTTTTGTGGGGGACACTGAATTTTCAAAACATGATGAATCCTAACGACAGCAGCGACAGCCAGCATTTGGCATACAAAGCTGTTTTCGATGGTGATCCTTTTCCTGCTCCCATGTCGGAGACCGGTGTCCCCGGCCCGTATGATTTGATGAAAGGGACCGGCAAAGTGATTTTTATGAACCTTGCTGCCATGCATTTCGATAGTTTCGCCGGCACTTTTGTGGATGTGTCAAAGCTTGTAAACGGAACGCCTTCTCAGGGGAATGCCATTTCGGCTGTAAATGCAGGATATGCTTTGGTCATGATGTCGAAATTCGCACGGGAATTTTCCGGTACGCCCCTTCAACAAAAAGCGACCAATATGCTCATTGCGCAAGCCGATTTTATTTTGAACAGTACTGGTAATGCGTTAATTTTTCAAAACTAAAAATAAATAATTATATATCAATATAATACAAGCGTTCTTTGATTTTTTGATTTGAATTGACTTATAGTTTTGCATTTTTAAAAATGT
>WGCY01000016.1 GCA_015493525.1 Bacteroidales bacterium | reverse complement strand
TTCTCAATTAAATGAATGCGAATAACCCCGCTTATCTCTTCGACCTGTTCATACTCGAAATGTGCCAATATGTACTCTGGTACATGAAGCTTAATTAATGATGTTTCCATTGCACAAAGATAATCATAGCACCTCAAAATAGGAATTAGCCATTTGTCGCATTTGTGGGTTGAAACTACGAAGAAGAAAGCTAAATATTATTTATTTTTTATTATCTTTGCCCTCCCATTTTAAATGGTACCGTGGCCGAGTGGCTAGGCGGAGGTCTGCAAAACCTTATACAGCGGTTCGAATCCGCTCGGTACCTCAAAACCTCTTAATATACTGTATGTTAGGAGGTTTTTTTATCCAGGTTATTCGTTTTTGTTACCGCCCCAGTGCATTCAATAGTTGGCGCAGGGTATCGGCCATGTGAATATTACGCTTTTTGGTGTGCAGCAATAAAAGCTCCTGCAACAACCGCCGGATAACAACCTTATTTTCACAAGGCAGAAAGAAACTTTCTTCTTCTTTTATTTTTAGCTGGCGGATAAAGAGCTCAACTTCACTTTTCCTGAAAACAGCTCCTTTGTTAAACGGGTTCAGGTAAAATAGTATGTCTTTCTGCCGGTAAGTTGAAATGGGTTTAGGCAGTTTGTTGCCCTCCATGTAAGACAAAATAAGATGCTTCGGGAGGTTCACACCAAAAACGGGCATGTTCAACCGTTGTACAATTATCAGGTACAAGAGTGCCATGGAAAGCGGATTCCCCTTCTGCAAACGCAACACATTTCCCAACAGGTAGGAAGCCATTGAGGGAGTTTTTTCCTGTAACGCATCAAATTGGTACACATTGTAGAACACATGGTTTATCACCCTGATTTTTTCCAGTGCCGTCAGCTCGTTGTTCATTTCGACCCAAATATCACGATAGATTTTATTTACAGAAGCTTTCAGTTTTTCAGCATTGTCTTCCGGTGAATAAAACCCTGAGATGATTATCCAGGCTTCCAGCAGGTCGTGGCTTCTTTGTTCCGACCACTCCTTCAGGTTCTTAGAAACATTATTTAGCCTGATGGTATTGATAATTTCCCGGATTCGCCTTGTTTCTGTGGAATCAAGAATATCATTTTCCGCCTCTTCCAGTAATGGCAGTGCTTCTGTTCCCAAAGCCAGGATACGTGAGCGGATAGTAGCATAAACCTGCTCATCCGGCTCATCAAGTAAGCGGATTAAGGCAATCAGTTCTGTTCTAAATTTTTCCCCGGGCATTTTTCTGCAGATAACAACGATAAAATTACACTTTTGAAAAAGGGGAAAAAGGCCAAAAGAAAAATGTTTTAAACAATTTTTTCTTAGCAAATCACGCTTCGCCTTTACTTCACAACCATGCTAATGATAAAAACAGTTATGAAAAGAACGAGAATATAGGCTACATAAGCACTAATCTTTCCGTTCATTAATGTAGAAGCCATAATCTTGCCCGTTTTCTGGACCATACGGGTAATAAACTCCGTGGGGCGGAGCAGGATGTCATTCACTGTAATACTGCTGCGGTTTTTTGACTTTTTTTCGCGGGTATGATAAAATCCCCGCAGGATGTGTTCCAGAATTTGCGAGTAGGCCGATGCTGTAAAAAACTCATCTTCTTCCAGTTTGATACCACCGTTCCAGGATTCTACTTTGCGGGTTTTTTTCTTGTTTTTCATAAAAATCCATACCGGGACAATGAGCAGTACCAACATAATGATACCAATAAAAGTGGGAGAAATGACCCCGAAGGCCGGTTGGTTTGAAGCCAATACCAACGGTGCAGGGATAGCCAACAGCCCGGTCAGCAACTGGGGGAAACCAATAAAAAGAATGACTAACGGAAGCCCAATACCACCCATTACAAGAAGCGATTCCAGACTAATTTCCGCTGTGTGCATAAACCGTTTGGCAATGGGACGGCTTTTACGGCCATGGTCATATCCCAGGGCGGTGTACCCAATGAGTTTAATCATGGCAAAGCTTATCAGTCCTATGGCCAGCGCAATGAGTATTCCAGCCAAAGCAGCAGAAAAAGCAATGGCCACACTGGAAAAACGGTACGACTGGAACAGTGTCTCCAGGATCATCCATTCGCCGGCATAGCCGATAAGCGGCGGAAAAGCACTAAAGGAAAGTGCTGAAATAACGATACCGATGGCCGGAATGCGCCCCACTCCGCTCCACACGCCCCTGGCCTGGTCGATGGTGTGCACATTGTACGCTTCCTTGGCATGCCCAATGGACATAAACAACAATGTTTTTGAAAAAGTGTGGGATATGACAAGAATTATGGAGGCGGCCAAAGCAAAGGATGCCAGATAATGTAAGCTTTGCATGCCGGAGCCTTCTGCCAGGGCATAAAAACCAATGGCAGTAAGAATCATTCCGTTATTTTCGATGGTGGAATAAGCCGGCAACAGCCTTATTTTATCTACAACAGCCGCTTGTAATCCTCCCCAAAAGGCTGAAAAAGCCCCCAGAAGAATAAGGATAATATCCCAAAGCTGGTTGTTGGGAAGCAAAGGAATAACCCGCTCCAGACCATAAACACCCATTAGTGTGACCGGAGCACTGAGCAGGGCTGCTGTATTATCCGGAATTTCACCATAAATACCTTTCATCCAGGCATGGAAAGGCACAATATCCATTTTAATGATAAAACCCAGTGAAATGAGTATGAGCACAAAATAACTGCCCTTATGCAGCGCATCGAACGAAATACTGCCAGCCGTAACATACAGTGCCGCAAAGCCTATCACCAGGCCAATGGTTGACAATTCCCCAAATGCCAGAAACCGGTACGAATGTTCAAAATATTTCCCTGTCCCCTGCATCATCAGAAAGGCAAAAATGGTCATTACCTCCCATCCTGCAAGAAGTGTAATTCCATCGTGTGCCGTTAACACCAGCAACATGCCCAGCAGAGAAAGGTTAAACCCCAGCGGAAGTCTTTTTTTAGGGTAAAGTTTGGAATAATCAATAGAATACAAGGCCAGTGCCATCCACGAAATGGTGGCAATAATTATGAAAATGGCAGACAAATGATCCATGTACAGCGAAAGGGAAACATTGTGCAGCAAAGGAAAATCCCAGAGTATTTGTGACCGTGTCAACGCAAAGCATCCTGATAAAAAAGCACTTACGGAACCAAGAAACCCGAAGGTATAACTGAGATATGTTTTGCGGGAAGACACAGCTCCGGCGATATAAAAAAGCAAAGCGATAATAAACAAGATTTTCATGATTCTTTTCTTTTTGTTTTGGCAATATCCAACAACAATCCTAAAATCTGACCTGGCGAAGGTACACCCGTCAGCGCAGCGATATGGTTGGGCAATTCGGGATACCCGTTTAAGCCGGGTTGGCCCGGATGATCATCTATGGTTACCGTGTAAAATGGTTTGGGAAGTTGTGAAATAGTTTCTTTCAGTGGTTCCAGCATTTTCGTTACGGGCCGCCCCAAAATCAACAACACATCGGCATGACGTGGCGAATCGGTCAGGAAAATGCCAAAACGATGTATGTTGTATTGTGGAGATTCCAACGCGCTAATTTCAAAATTCAGCGCGTTGCTGCTGCCCACATCCACAATATAAACAAACAGGGAACGGTTAAATATCCCGGTTTTTGGCTGACGCAAATCTACAGGAGAAATGTATTCCTTCTGTTCTGTCAGTCTTCTCTTCAATCCAAAAACAGGCCACCATCGAATCATATCTTCAATTTTTACACATTCATTTTTATTTCACTTTCAAATTGCCGCATCGGCAAAGTGTACGCCAAACGATTCAAACACAAACGGGAAATCCGTAAAAATAAGGTCTTCAAGTCCTTGCGAAACGGCATACATTCCCGGATAAGAGGGTGTGAAAATATCCACACGCTGCATTTTATTATCATTTACTTCCACATAATACCCCATAGCACCACTGGGAGAGTTAACTACAGCATAGCCAGTTCCGTTGGCATTAGGAGATTTGGTATCTTTTTCTGTGGCATCATACCACGAGTCGCTGGCACGCAGATGGTCGGCCAGATAATGGCAGGAGTTAACAATTTCTTCTGCCCGCACTTCCATTCTTGCCAGCGCATCGCCTTCTTTTTTTGTGATAACCGGGAGGCTGATTAAATGTTCTGTTGTGTCGTTCAGGCCGTCAACTACTCCGCAGGCACGCAATGTGGGGCCGGTCAATCCCAATTCTTCTGCCTGTTCCGCTGTTAAAGTACCAGCCGAATGCAAACGATCCAGATAATTATAATTTCTCAGACTATGTTTGTACAATTTCGTAAACTGCTTTGCTACAGCTAAATATTTATCGGCAATTTTTTCAATATTCGAGATTTCCGGTATACGGTTTAATTTTCCCAGGCTGTTAATATTCATAAGGTAACGCGAACCGGAGAGCCTTTCATTTAGCCTGAGGGCCTCCTCAAACAGGGCACTAATATGAGCTGCCAGTACTTTTTGTGCCGCAGCCGATGCCAGTTTATAAATAACGTACAAATGGTTATAAATTCGCTCCGACTCAATAAGCAGTGTACGCCAGTTTTTTGTTTGCAGCGAAGGGGAAATATCAACAGCCATTTCAACAGCCCGGCTAAAAGCCACAGAATGTGACATGGCAAAATTACTGCAAACCCTTTCGGCCATTGTCAGTGCTGTTTCGGGTGATTTATCCAGCATGGCTTTGGCTATTCCTCTTTGCTTCCAGCTGATATCGATGGTGGCACGCAATATCTTTTCACCATAGGTGTATAAATAAAAGCAGCCGGCCTCGCGTACACCTGCCGTAACCGGCCCGTAACGGAATTTGAAAACTCCGGGGCCTTTCATGGATTCATCGTTTATTTTGGAAAGATGCTGTTTGAGGATGGAATAATTACCAAATGTCTCTTCAGGATTTTTTCCGTTTACAGCTGTCAGTACCGGTTTCCCTTTATCCAGAATAAAAAGTCGCTCATTTTCCGGAGTTGCTACTATGCCTATCAATACTTTCATGGCTACAAAAGGTTTTTTAATAACGTTTCAAAATAGGGAATCAACAGAATTATAAGAAAAGACAATGCCAGATTGACAATGGCAACCCAGGTTTCTGTGCGTGATCTTTCTCTTTTGAGATTTTCGCTTCCGGTAAAAATCATTTTACCCGTTTTGAAGTTAACCGAGATAAAAGCAATGGCAAGAAAAAGAATAACAACCAAAGCCAACAGCCATCCATATTGGGCTATTAATGCTGCAAAAATAAACAGCTCTCCCACAAAAATGGCAAACGGTGGTGCTCCGGTAACGGCCATAGCTGCGACAAAAAGGGCAGATGCCGCACGGGGCAACCGTTGAATTAGCCCATTTACCTTACGCATGTCTGTGGTATGTGAAATGGACAGCACATCTCCCGTAAGGAAAAAGACAGAAGATTTGGCCAGGCCGTGAGAGATGATAATTATCACGGCCCCAAGCAGGCCGTAACCGCCCAAAGAAATACCTATCAGTATCATCCCCATATTTTCCATACTCGAATAGGCAAACATGCGTTTGTAGTTGGTTTGCACCGTCATCATCAAAGCAGCCACCGCCACGGTAAGAATTCCCAACACAAAAGCAAATAACTTTATCGTTTCCGAAGGGAAAACCTGTATAAGCCGGGCAATGGCATACAAAGCCACCGGCAGCAAAACAGCGGAGAAAATGGCACTGACAGGTGCTGGTGCTTTGCCGTGCACATCGGGAAGCCAGGTATGCATGGGGAAAATGCCCGCTTTGGTGCCGAAGCCGACAATTCCCAACATAATTCCTATGAGAAATACCCGGTTGTCCGGGTGATGAAGCAACAAGGCATGCAGGCTTAGTGTGCCTGCCGAACCGTAAATAAAAGTAACTGCAATAAGCGAAATGACCAGCCCCGTGGAGACGATGATAACATACCGCCAGGCCGACTCTATCGTTACCTGGTTGTTTTCTGTGGCAATAAGCAATGCACTGCTGACCGTGGTGGCTTCAATACCGACCCAAATCAATCCCAGGTTATCCATGCTCACGGAAAAAAACATGGTAGCCACAAAAATATTGAGCAAAATATAATACAGCCGGTGCTGAAACAAAAGGTTTTCAATGTGTTTGAGATAGGTCAGTGAATAAAGTACGGTGCTAAGGTAAACCAGTGCAATGGTCAATATCAGTAACTTAGATAACCCGTCAATATATAAATAGTGGTCGATATAAACAGGTTGAAAGAGCAGGTAGATGGCTACCGCCAGGGACAATGCCGAAGCAATAACAGACACTACCCTGTCAACATATTTAACGGGCAAAACACAAAGAACAGCCCCGAAGAGGCTAAAAAATATGGGCAATAAATATATAATATCCTGATGCATAACCTGATTGTTTATCTATCCGCGTAATTCTGATTCTACCGTATCTCCTACTTTGAGAATGGAGTGTTCCCTGACCCGTATGATGAGGCTGGAAACAACTACCAAACCCAGCAGGTCGAGGATTACACCTGCTTCCACAATAAAGGGCAACCCGCCAAAAACCCAACCCGACAGCATGACTACCGCATTTTCCATGACCAAAAATCCAATCATTTGTATGTAAGCGTGCCTGTGTGTAATAATCAGCAGGGAAGCCTGTAAAAACAGGGCAAAGGGAACAGACCCCGACTTGACTTTTAAAACCGAGTACAAACTGTTTTGGTAAATAAAATAGCCAATGGCTATGAGCACCAGCGACAATAAAATAGAGCCTCCCACGCCCAGCAAAGGTTTGGCTTCGCGTACACGCCATGGTTTATCGTTAAGCCGGTTTAAAGCCCTGTTCATCACCAGGGGAATCGTTATCCCACGGACTACAATGGTGAGACCCGCTAAAATAAACAGCATATATTCTTCGTTGGGACGGCTTAAGCCCAACAGGACCAAAAAGAGTGCTATTACAAAAGAAGAAGCCGAAAACAAAGCAATAATCCTTTGTACATTAATCTCCCACTGCATTACCAGCGTAAGCACAATAAGCAAAAAACCTAATATTTCAAATGTCTGATTCATAACTATTTTATTATGTAATAAGCAAGGCTTGCCAGAAAAGCGAAGGCAAAGGCCACGGCGAGATAATCGAAATTTTTATATAACCTGAATTTGGAGACTGTTGTGTTCAGCAAGGCAAAAATGACAATGAGCCCCAATAATTTTAACAAATGAATACCCATGTATATGATGATACCCCAAAAACCACTGCTTTCCATGGGCACACCGAAGGGAAGAATATACACGTTGAGAAATACACTCAGCAAAATAAACGTTTTCATGTAGGAACCCAGTTTATACATGGCCAGGTCAGCTCCGGTATATTCAAAAGGCATGGCCTGATCAATCATTCCCAATTCGCCGTTGGTGTGCGATTCTACCGGTAACTGTCCCGTTTCCACAATTAAAATCATAAAAAAGGCTGCCAACACAAAGCCATGTACCAGAGAAAAATACCACTGTGGTGAACTTCTGAGCACGTGATTAATAACAAAGGGATTGTTGGTGTTGGAGATTACTCCCAACATGATAAAAATAAGCACTGTAATGGGTTCGGCAAATACGGCCAGGCTTGCTGAACGCGAGGTTCCCAGGTGTGCGTAATTGCTGCGGCTGTCGATGGCCGAGAACTTCTTGATGGCAGCGGCAGCACCGAAGAACAGCCCGCCACCGATAAAGTCGGCACTTGGGGCAAATGGCAACGGAAAAGCGGTAATGACGGGCAAAATCATTGCCAGAAAAGCATAGAACATGACAATGGCATAGGGCCCAAACCTGAACACAGGAGAAGATATTTGCGGTACAATACTTTCTTTGCGAAAGAGCTTAGCCAGATCGTAATACGGCTGGAGAACAGAAGGCCCCTGTTTGGATTCAATACGCTCTTCCAGTGACCGCTGTACCCCGATAATCAACGGGGCAGCCAGTAGCACATAAATTATTTCGATAAAACTATACAGGTATAACATGGCACCTATTTAAACAGATTACTTACATCATTTAAACAGGAGCTATTGAGTTGTGAAACACAACTGTTAAGCGAGTTCCTCCGCTATGTTTTTAAAGTTTTCAAAATTTAAGCTGCAAAAGTAATATCCTTTTTTAAAAGAACAAGCCCCAATAAGCTCTGCTAAACAATTTTAATCAAAAAATAATTCTTTTTTCCTTTTTGCACCAAAACATACCGGTTGTTCAGTAAATCACTGTTGCTTATCCGGTAAGTTTCATCAACCTTATTTTTATTAATCATCACCGCACGGTCTTTCAGCATGCGGCGGGCTTCGCCATTGGATTTAAAGATACCTGTTTTTGATGCCAGAAAATCCAGCAATCCGATGCCGGCTTCAAATTCCGGGCGGGAAACTTCAGGCTGGGGAACCCCTTTAAAAACATCCAGCAGCATGCGTTCATCCAACTTTTGTAATGTTTCGGTAGTTCCTTTCCCAAAAAGAATCTGCGAAGCCTCCACGGCTGCATTATAGTCTTCTTCCGAGTGTACCCGGATGGTAATATCTTTGGCCAGTGTTTTTTGCAAAAGGCGCAAATGGGGTGCTTCTTTGTGTTCTTTGGTAAGTTTTTCGATTTCTTCGTGCGAAAACAGGGTAAAAATTTTGATGTATTTTTCGGCATCTTCATCCGAAACATTCAGCCAGAACTGGTAAAATTCGTAGGGGCTGGTACGTTCGGGGTCGAGCCACACGTTGCCGCTTTCCGTCTTACCGAATTTGCCGCCATCAGCTTTTGTGATGAGCGGGCAGGTAAGGGCGAAAGCTTCATTTTCGTGTCCCAGTTTGCGGCGGATAAGCTCGGTACCGGTGGTAATATTTCCCCACTGGTCGGCACCACCCATTTGCAGCTTGCAGTTTTCGTGTTCATACAAATACAAAAAATCATATCCCTGCACCAGCTGGTACGAAAACTCGGTAAACGACATTCCGGATTTACTGTCGGCACCAATCCGTTTTTTTACCGATTCCTTGGCCATCATGTAGTTTACCGTAAGGTGTTTTCCTATGTCGCGGATAAATTCCAGAAAAGTAAAGCCTTTCATCCAATCGTAGTTGTTGACCAAAAGGGCCTTGTTTTCGGCATCACTTTCAAAATCCAGAAATTTTGCCAACTGGCTTTTAATACTTCTTTGATTTCTCAACAGGGTTTCTTCATCCAAAAGGTTCCTTTCCTGCGATTTGCCCGAAGGATCGCCAATCATGCCGGTGGCACCACCTACCAATGCAATGGGACGATGGCCTGCCAGCTGCAAATGCTTCAGCATCATAACGCCTACGAGATGTCCGATATGCAATGAATCGGCCGTGGGGTCTATGCCCACATAACCCGAGGTCATGTGTTGGTTCATATATTTTTCGGTATTGGGCATGACATCGTGGATCATACCCCGCCAGCGTAACTCCTCAACAAAATTCTTCATTATGGTTTGTATTTGCGGCAAAAATAGGGATTTGCGTTGATTTTCAGAAAGTGGTTTTTACAAAATTTCTCTTCAATGTCATTTTCCTTTATTTTAGCAAATTATATTTTCCATAACATTCCCGCACCATGAAAAGAAAATCTATCCGCCATTATGGAATCGCCTCCTTTATCAACCAGGAAACCGGCGGCGGCATGTTGCTTATCCTGGCAACCATTGTGGCACTTTTTTGGGCCAATTCCTCTTTTTATCCTTCGTATCACCATCTGTGGTATGGGCTAAAGGCCGGATTTACCTGGGGCGACTTTAAACTTATCGGATCGTTGCATCACTGGATAAACGACGGGCTAATGGCCCTGTTTTTTTTCACGGTCGGGTTAGAGATAAAACGGGAAATCATTGGGGGAGAATTGTCTTCCCTGAAAAAAGCTTCCCTTCCCATTATGGCAGCGATTGGCGGAATGGTTGTCCCGGCAGTGGTTTATACCCTTGTTGTCATCAACAAACCGGAGCTGCTGCACGGATGGGGCGTTCCCATGGCCACGGATATTGCCTTTGCGCTGGGATTGTTGGCCATGTTAGGGAAAAGAGTAAACATAAATTTGAAGATTTTTCTCACGGCACTTGCCATTGCCGATGATTTGGGTGCCATTCTGGTCATTGCCATTTTTTATACCGACACCATAAATTATACGGAGCTTATCACGGCAGCTGTTTTTATGGTTGTCCTGGTTGTTGCCAATTTTGCCGGTGTCAGGCGGACACTGTTTTATGCAGTTGTGGGATTGTCAGGGGTCTGGCTGTCCTTTCTTTACTCCGGTGTCCACGCTACCATTGCCGGGGTACTGGTTGCCCTTACCATTCCGGCCAGGACAAAAATTGATGAAGAGGCTTATTTATCAAAACTCGGCAGGCTCCTGCAGAAGTTCCGGAAAGAAAATCCAAACGGGAATCCCCTGCTGACCAAAGGGCAGGCCCATGTTGTGGAAGAGATAGACAGCCTGAACGACGCTGCCCAGACACCGTTACAAAAACTGGAGCATTTTCTGCATCCCATCACCACCTATTTCATCCTGCCCGTCTTTGCCTTAAGCAATGCCGGTGTCCGTGTGGAAGGAAATATTTTCGACCTTATGTTCCACCCGATAGCCATCGGTATTATTTTAGGGTTGATATTGGGAAAATTTATTGGCATATCATTGTTTTCCAGGCTTATGGTAAAACTAAAATGGGCTTCGTTACCGGAAGGGGTCAGCTGGAAACAGATTTATGGTGTGGCACTGCTGGCAGGGATTGGCTTTACCATGTCTATTTTTATCTCCGAACTGGCTTTCAGCGATGAAGCCTTTAAGCAAATTGCCAAAGTGGGCATCCTGACCGCCTCGGTACTGGCCGGCATACTGGGATTGATCTGGTTGGCAGCAACTTCAGAAAAAAGTGTAGGTGCAGCTGAGAAATAAGAATTGTGAACCTGTATTATTCTGTTTTTTGCAACAACACCGTATGGCTGAAAAGGACCTTTTTGCATTTTAGCTGATGAAATCCCTGAGAAATTAACAATGATGTCATGGTTTTGAACTCCTGTTTGGTTACATGTCCTTTCGGCTCAATAATCAGAAGTTTTCCTTGTGGTTTCAACAGTGCATATAATTCCTGGTAAAGGTTTTTTTTGCCCGGAATTTCATGAAGTACATAAAACGCCAGAATGAAATCTGCCTGAAGAGACAGGCCGAGTGTCTCCTGTGAAGTTTTATGGAGTTCGATAATCTTTTCCAGGGGTGTATCCCGTATTTTCTTTCGGACAATTTGCAACATGCCCTCCTGAATATCAGCGGCAATAACCTTACCGTTTTCCCCAACCATACGGGCCATTTCCAAAGTATATACACCGGGGCCACAACCCAAATCAACAGCAAGCATCCCCCGGCTGACAAAAGGTTTCAGCAGGCGTTTGGGCGATTGTGTCCAGCGTCTGTAACGTGTGTCCAATGCACCGGCACGTTCAACAGGACAGATTTTGCTTCTTTCTTCTTTGTTTTTCATCAGATAGTTTATCCATAAATATTATTTATCTTTTATTCAAAATATCCAGAGCGGCCTGTTTGGCTGCAGCAAGGGTTTCGCGGTCCACCTTGTGCATCAGCCTGCCTTTGGTCAGATCATCTGCCAGGATATGATGTTCCAGCAACAACAACTGTATAATTATGTTATTCAGCACAGTGTTGCGATGATAGTTTGTTGCCACATAAATTTTATCGGCTTTGGAGCCGAAAGCCTGAATGAGGTTTTCCATATGGGGAAGGTGCAACAGTTGCCGGTAGGTTTCGCTCATGGCCGACAATTCGCGGTTCATATTGGGTGTAACGAGCAACGGCTGAAATTCCTGTTTGCTATTGAGGTGTGATTTCAGGTTGGACAAATCAATTTCCTCTTCGGGACGGTCAATGCGTACCAACCGGGCTTTGCGCATTTGTTCCATTTGCCACAGCCAGAAATTATACCGGTCAACTTCCGCATTTTGCCCTGTATAATTCAGGATTTCCCGGTATTTGTCCCGAACAAGTTGTTTCACTTTGTTTTTGTTTTCGTTGATGTCCGCCCTTTTGTTGCGTACTTCACGAATGAGGCGGCGCATATCTTCGGCAGCAACCTGTGGACCGGTAATCTCTTTCCCTTTCCGGCCGATATCGGTGGAAAGGATACCAAGCTGGACCTTTTTACCGTTTCCTGTTTTCAGGGCCTCGATGAGATGTTTTTTACTTTCAAATTCTCCTTCTTCATCCACAAAGGGTTGTCCTGCCGGAGTACTGGCCAACGAATCAAACAGGGTGTTAAAAAGGTTCCTGTCGATAATTTTCTGTCTTTGCTCTTCGTCACGGGTAATGTGGGCGACAAATCGGTTTTTAATAATATCGAAATGTACCGTTTGGATAGTCCACTCTTTTTCTCCTTCGCAAAATTTCTTGCCAACAAAGATTTTGTTTACTATCTCCTCAAGCGGAATCTCGTCCATCATTTTATAGGAAGAACACAAATAATACCGGCCGGTATAATCATCGTATTCCCAGTCCAATACATCATCAATATAAGCACCATGCCGGTCCATGACCTCCACAATGTTTTTGTCGCCCGTATAACGCAGGAGTGTACGCTGAAAATGCGGGTTATCGCCGCTGGTAGCTTTTTCTTTTCTTTCGCCGTGCGAGTTCCTGTAGAGAATAAAATTTTCCGGGTTTTCGTACCGCGTAATACCCGCCTCTTCCCTGGCGAAATTACTGGCAGTAAGCATAATATCAATTTTATAGGGCATGCTGACATCGCACAATCCACTGATGGTACTACGCGAATTCAAATCCTCCACATTGGAGTCGGAGGCACTTTCAAACAACGTGTAATAAAACCGGATATAATCGGGATCAAAATCGGTAACCCGGCTAAAGTCGCCTTCTTCCGTTCCGATACCATACAAGTTTCCTTCCGTATCGGGGAAAAGGTGCAACATATCGCCGGCTATCATTTTCAGCGACCGGACCCCAGTGAGGTTCTGCTGCATCCATTTCAGCATCATGGCTGCCAGCATTTCAGACTTGCCCACGCCGCTATCGCCACTGATTTGTACCACAAAAACGGCCCCATCCTCTTCTTCGACGGCAAAGGCAGAACCATGAATGGGGATACCGCCCATCTCTTTAATTTTTTCGTTCATAACGGTAAGCCGTGGCTTTTTAATATTTCCAAAATAGTCCACCTCTTTGCTCAAAGGGGTTACAATGGCTTTAATGTTACCACCGGGGCCGGGAATATCAAAATAGCCGCTTTGGGGAAAGGAGATGAGCTTTTCGGGAAAACCGTAAAAACAGATGGTATCGGGAACAAATTGTTGTATCTCGTCCAGTGTGGTTTCCTGTTTTTGTAACAAGCGAAAATTGTCGGCAAGATATTTCATATAGGATTTATGGAAAACAAACAACTCGTTCACCAACCCGCCATTAAATATTTTACACCGATAATCGGCTGAATCCATGTTTCCGATAAAATGCTGAATACGGTTCAGAAAAAATGCCGGCATGGGACGTGTATCCAATACTTTTATGTACTCATTGGAATCTTTTTGTGCCAGGGCTTCAATCTTTTTCGATTTGTCTTTTTCGCCATGCAAACGGTCCAGGCGGTGATAGGGAAACTCGCGTTTTTTGGAATCCGTTGCAATGCGGGTATGGGTTTGAATATTTTGTTCTGTTCCGATAACGCCGCATTGCGAAAGCATTTGCGGAATCCAGGCCAATGATTTATCCTTGTTTTTCAACAAGATGTGTTGTTTGGTATCAAAATGTTCAAAAACACTTATCCCGTGCTGGGCCATTTCGTTTATGGCAGAATTTTGTTTCAGGAAAAACGCTTCGGAAAGGCGCATGACGGTGTGAACATAAGGATAATAGTGTTCATTCGCCTTGGTGCTGTTCAAAAGCTGTATCAGAAAAAGGACAAACCATCGGGTTTCGTTGTGCAAGTCGGCCAATGGGATCTTTTTACGTCCCGTTTCCGACACTTCGTCCCACAACAGGTTCCATTCGCCCGGAAGTGCATTGTACAAAAAGTTGTCAATGGTTGATTTGGTTTCGTAGTCGCTGATTTTTTCCAGGTTTTGGTTAAAATTGCGAAATATGCCCACCAGGTTTTCTTTAAAGGCACTCTTTTCTTTCAGGATATAGAGGTAGGCAATACGCTGTTCAGCAGACAGTTCTTTGGCATGTACCCGTTCAAATATGCGGCGGTTAATATCACCGGAAAGCTTTTTGCCCAACGAAAGCTTTTCCGTTTCAAGTATCCCGTAAATTTCATCACCAAATGCTTTCAAAGCCTGGTCAAGGTCTATCCGGGACAAATCCATCCCTATAATGCCCACAAAATTTTTCAGGACACTTTCCAAAAGTTCGAGCAGGGAAGGTGCCGGCGGGTCATTTTCAAACGGCAGGTTAAAATGAAGCATCAGTTCCTGAAGAAACTTGCGCAGCAACCGGTTCAAACCCTCCATTCGTTCCACATCCGCATGGTGGTTGCCACTGCTCCTGAGTGCTATAATTTTTGTTTTGGCCGGAGAGAAAAGCAATTTTTCCATTTCCAGTAAAATTTCCGCCATGATAAGGTCTTCATCCGGAGCATCCAGCACATAATAGTTCGGTTCATAGTTCAATTTATTGGAAATATACTTCAGCAAAGTAGATTTTCCAAAATGGGCCAACACCTGGCTGAAAGGCCAATGTTTGATAGCCGGAATGGCATTATAAACCTGGGGGAGTAGGCTTTCATAAACAGATGTAAAAGCCTGGCTTTGTATAAATTCGGGAAGGGAAGAACAACGCCCCAGCTCATCGGTAAATTCAATAACGGCATTGTCGGAGTCATCAATAGAATGGATACTTACGCCACTGACTGCCGGTGCGGCATGATAAAGTGTCCACCGGTTATCGATGAGCAGGGTTTTCAGTGGTTTTTTCTTCAAATGGCGTGTCAGGTAAAAATCATCCAGCACCTGATTAATAAAGGCATGTTCCGAAGGGAGGGCGAACAATACATCCAGTAGCTGGTCTGTACTGCGTCCCTTGTTTTCCGGATTATTCTTGGCTTCATAAAAACGTTGCCAGTATTTCAACACAATTTCCAATGCATTTCTTATCTCTTTGCGAAAAACATCGTAAGAAGCGGTCGTACCTTCAAGATATCCGCCGAGAGAAAAGCGCAAAAACCCGGTTTGATAAGGGATTGCCGCAATACCGCGGTACTCGGCGAGTTTTTGTGTAAACTTCTCCAGGTCCTGGTACGAAAAGAAATGCTTCAATTGAATATTGAAGAGAAAAGAGCCATCGGAAGCTACTGCCCGTGCATATTTCCCCGCATCGCCGGCCAGCAATTCCGCAGCGGTTTCCTTTCCAATGGCCAACCGCTTTAACGACTCGTTACGGAAATTTTTGTTCACGCGAAAGCCATTCAGGGCACCCACCAGTTGTTTTTGGTAGTAAGCAAAAAACGGTTCATCTTTGTATTTAAAATCATCGGGCAGTTCCAGCATGTTCAGCTTGTCGATGGCCACCAGCTCATTCAGCAGAAAAAGGTGCAACGGGCTGCCTTCAAAAGAGAGCTTCAGGTTTTTGCCGGAAGATTGTGCGGTACATGTTTCGGTAATGTATTGCTCAATGAGGCGTTTTATTTTATGGCGGGAGGCATTACGCGGCATTTTTTCTTCCAGTAAATTTTTGATGCGTTTTGCCTGATGGGCCGTTTCCAAAACATTGACCAGCATGTACAGGGAGTTTGTATTACCGGTTTCCTGGTTGTTTTTTTTACGGGCATACGCAATGACCTCCTTTTTGCCGGGTGTGGCCACAATAGATCCCAGCCTGTCGCCGGTAGCCCCCAGATTTTTGGTGGTGGAGATGGAAGAAACCATGTTTAACCGGGCATATTTTTGATCGAGGTTGTCCATCACATAACGCGAAATGGTACGCCATTTGGGTTCTGCAGGATCTTCTGTTTTTACCGTATCGTTGTATGCTTCATCCAGAAACAGGGTTATTTTGCTGGTACTGATAAATTTAAGAAATGCCAACAACGCAGCGTTGTTAAAATCGGAATACCCGGAAGGATTGGCCGGGTCGTTAATAACAATGGTGAGGTTTTCGCAAAAACGGTCCCACAGGTTTCCGGTTTCATCAAAAATCTGAAAAGTGTTTTTCATGCGTTCCAAACGCAAGGTAAGCCGGTCAAAATCTATGCGGCCTTCCGGCGTGATACCGATTTCCAAATCAAAAGGGTTGATATCAAACCGGTCCGTTGGAAAGAGATCAAGGTATTCCCATGAAGAGTATTTGTTAAAAAGAATGTATGGCTGCAATACTTTGTCTTCTTTGCCAAACAACACATCGCGAATAATCATTTGAACATCATCGGATATGGATGTTTTTTTCAGGTTGGTCAGGTTGCTGATAAACTCTTTAATAATTTGTTGTTCTGACGGATTAAGTGAATTGTATTTTTCAACAATACCCAGGTCAATGAGTATGTTTTTGAGCCGGCCCTCGTTATCGGCTTCATTTTCGGCTTTGACGAGGTACTGTTTGTATTTTTCAAGAAACAGGTTGATGCCGAAATTTTTATGAAAATGGTTCTTTAGTGTACGTTGGTAAGTGTCGGGGTAGATATTGAGGATAACGCGACAACGGTCCACAATTTTTTTATCAATGGATTTTAACTTACGCTGAAGAAGATAATCGCCGTATGTTTTTATCTGGTTTCGGCCGCCGCCTTCTACTACCGTGGTAATGTACAATTTTTTGGTGCCGGAATAAAAATAGTTCAGTGTGCGTTTTTCAAAAGATTCGATAAGGGACTTGTTCAGTTTTTTTTGTTTCACACTGTCGGCACAACGTATGATAACATCAAGATAATCAGATAGTTTCGTTAAGGTGTATTTGTCTTTAATAATCTGGCGCGAAAACTCATCAAATTTAAAAAGGGCCAGGTTTTTCCCGGGATTATCGGTTACGCCAAGCTGTTCAGCCTTTTGCTGGTTCAGTTCCTTTTCATACGAAGCTATTTTCTCCTCCATTTGTTTTTTAAACTTTTGCAAGTTTTTTAAACTTACTTTTTCGAGGATCAGCCGGAGGTTCATTTGGCTGTTGGCCAAAGCCCCCAGTTTTTTGGTATGTACCTTATCAAGGGTTTGAATAATCTTGTAATGAAAACTATAAACCATGCAAATATTGGTGCGAATGGCCATGGGCGAGTTGTCCACAAAGACCATCCGGCTCAGGAAAGGAAACCATTTGAGTGAGCCGAAAGGATTCTGTATTAACGATTTGACTTTAATGACAAATACTGCCGTGTTGTTTTCTTTTAATTTATCGAACAGTTGATTTTCGTTTTCGTAGTCAACAACAATCACCTGCGAAGGATGGAACAACTCTTCCCGCAACAGGCTTAAAACCGTTTCGGGGCTACCACTGACGGCAGTACTCAAAAGGCCGTTTAGCCCTTTAAAGAAAGTATTTTGCGACATTCTTTCCAAAAAATCCATCTTTTCGGCCCGGGTAGTATAATGGGCACTTTGCACAACCATTTGTTCCAGTACATCCATCAAATAGTTCCACTGGGCTTTTTCCTGTTCATCAAATATGCCGAGCACTTCCCGGAAACGGCGCAGCGTAGTAACTTCATCTCCCAGTAATATTTTAAACCTGAATTTCAGGTTAGCCTGCGTAAAGGGAGGTGTCCCCATGGAAAAATCCTGAAAAGCCAATACTTTTGTTGCCTGTTCCTGTTTTTCATCATTAATCAGCTCGGTATCCATCAGGTGGATAAGCCGGCTGCGGAATTTATTGAGCCGCGAACGGTATTGAAAAGCTTTGGATTCCTCGTGGGGAAACAGCATGAGCGATACATCGCCATAAGCCGGAAAAGCTTCTTTTAACGATAACAACTGTTGTTGAATTTCTTTTTGCTGATAAACGGGGTCATCCGGTTCTTCATAACAAAGTTTATAGAAATTCTTTAGCAAATCGAGTGTGTAGGCAGGCAGAAAATTTTCGGCTTTTGTCTGTAAAGCACGGTAAAGGTTGATAAAATCGAGGGCATCTTCCCCGAGTTTCAGTTTAAATTTACTTAATGTACGCATGGCTGTTATTTTTAAGCATAAATGAAAATCTACTCATCTGTTTTTACGTCCCCAAAGGGATAATTATTTATTCATAAAAAAGGCCGAAAATCATTTGTTTCCGGCCTTTGGTTTCTTTTTGTTCATTTCATTGTCAATACGACTTTTTGTGAACTTGTTGAACCGCACGCCCGGAGGGGTCAATCATATTATTCAACGTTTTGTCCCACGCGAGGGCTTCAGGGGTGCTGCAGGCTACCGATTTACCTCCCGGAACGCACCTGGCAGCCTCATCGCCCGGATAAAAATTATTAAAAACCGTCCTGTAAAAGTAAGCTTCTTTGGTTAAAGGAGTGTTAACAGGAAAGCGAAAAGCTGCTTTTTCCAGTTCCAAATCGGAAACTTGTCCGCTGGTTATCTCTTTCAGGGTGTCAATCCAGTTATACCCCACACCATCCGAAAACTGTTCTTTTTGTCGCCAGGCTATTTCCTCCGGCAGGTATTCGGCAAAAAGTTCCCGCAGGATTTGTTTTTCCATTCCTCCTTTAGGCACCAGTTTGTCTTTGGGGTTCATCCGCATGGCCACATCGATAAATTCTTTATCAAGAAAAGGGACCCGGGCTTCCACGCCCCAGGCAGCCATCGATTTGTTGGCCCTCAGACAGTCAAACATATGCAGTTGCGACAATTTACGAACGGTTTCTTCATGTAAGGCTTTGGCATCCGGGGCTTTGTGGAAATAGAGATACCCGCCAAAGATTTCATCGGCACCTTCGCCCGACAATACCATTTTAACACCCATGGAACGAATCTTACGCGACATGAGGTACATGGGCGTTGCAGCACGAATGGTGGTAACATCGTAAGTTTCCAGATGATAAATCACATCTTTCACGGCATCCAGGCCTTCCTGAATGGTATAAACAAACGTGTGATGGACAGAGCCGATATGGTCCGCTACTTTTTTAGCGGCTTCCAGATCGGGAGAACCTTCGAGGCCAATGGAAAAAGAGTGTACCTGAGGCCACCAGGCTTCCTTTAAATCAGAAGACTCGATACGGCGTTGGGCAAACTTGCGCACAACAGCGGCAATAATGGACGAATCCAACCCGCCCGACAGCAAAACACCATAAGGCACATCCGACATAAGCTGCCGGTGAACAGCATTTTCAAGTGCCTGTTTTAACTGTTTTTTATCGGTAACATTGTGTTTTACATTTTTATATGATTCCCAATCGCGTTGGTAATAACGTACAAATTTCCTGTTTTTGCTGCTGTAATAATGGCCCGGAGGGAACTCTTCTATTTTGGTACAATGACCAATCAGGGCTTTCATTTCCGAAGCCACATAGAAATTTCCCATTTCGTCATATCCGAAATAGAGCGGGACAATGCCAATATGGTCCCGGCCAACAAGATAAGAGTGGTCCAGGTTATCGTACAAAACAAACGCAAAAATACCATTCAGGTCATCCAGAAATTCCGTATCTTTTTCAAGATAAAGGGCATTGATGATTTCACAGTCCGATTTGGTTTGAAAATCATAGGGGAGTTTCAGGTTTTTTTCCAACACGTGATGGTTGTATATTTCACCGTTTACGGCAAGGGCCAGCCGTCCATCGGCACTCATCAGGGGTTGTGCCCCGTTTTCCACATCCACAATGGACAACCTCTCATGAACCAGGATGGCCTCATCGTTTATGTAAATCCCGGACCAGTCCGGGCCACGGTGGCGCATGGTTTTCGACATTTCCAATGCCTGCTCCCGCAGACCTGCCGCCCCTGTTTTTATGTCAAGAATTCCTAAAATCGAGCACATGATATTTCTCCCTGCTTTCTACTTCGTTTTATGGAAACAAAACTATCATTAATTTTAATAAAACAAATTTTTCAGGAAAATTTTTACAGGAAAGTTGGAAAGGCTATGCCCATCTTGCTGCACAAAAAGTTTAAACAACCTTATATCAATCGATTGCGGAGTGTTAAAACACAAAACCGGAAACTACTTCTCCCCTGCTTCAGTCTTTATGTCCTCCAGCCATTTTCCCATGGAAACCGGATTATATTTCTGCATCATACGGAAAAGTTCTTCAATATTTTCAGAAACAAGCAGGTTGTCCCGATGCTCGGCACGAACAAAACCCTCCCGAACGGAATGGTCAAAAAAATCGAGCATGGCATTAAAATAACCATCCGTATTTAAAATACCCACCGGCTTGTCCATAATGCGTAGTTGATTATAAATCAAAACTTCCGATAATTCATCAAAAGTACCAAAACCACCGGGCAAAGCGATAAAACCATCAGACATCTCTACCATTTTTTCTTTGCGCTGGGCCATGCTGTCCACCTGAATCAACCGGGTAATCCCTTCGTGGGCAACCTCTTTGTCCACCAGCAGCCCGGGCATAATACCGATAACCTCTTTGTTGTTTTCGAGCAATGTGTCGGCAAGAATTTTCATGAGGCCCACCCTGGCACCACCATAAACCAGGCGAATATTGTGTTTTACAAAGAAATCGGCCACCGCTTTGGCAGCTTTTTGGTAAACCGGATGGGTTCCCATGCTGGAACCACAAAAGATACAAATTGTTGTCATTAAATTTTTTGCGTACAAAAGTAGAAAGATTTCTTAACGGCCCGAAAAGGGCACAAAATCTTAAAAAATTAAACCGGGGCATCTGATTTCCCTGTTTTTCTGTTATTTTTGCTGAAAATTATATCCGATATGGCACACAGCAAACAAGGAAAAGACACGGGCAAGGAGAAGGGACTGCAACTTGCCTTTCAAAAAGAAAACTATAAATACATGTTTATCGGGCTGGGGCTGCTTGCTTTGGGTTTTTTGCTTATGATAGGCGGAGGTTCGGATACTCCGGCCAAATTCAGCACGGCCATTTTTGATTTTCGCCGGTTGACGCTGGCACCCATTCTGATACTTGTGGGCTATGGCGTGGAAATATATGCCATTATGAAGCGGCCGAAAGCATAACAACCTAAAATCTTATTTATGACCTGGTTACAAGCCCTTATACTTTCCATTGTTGAAGGCCTTACCGAATTTTTGCCGGTATCTTCCACCGGGCACATGATCCTGACAGAAGGTATTCTCGGAATGAAAAGCAATGACTTTATTCAGGCTTTTATCATCAACATTCAGTTTGGTGCAATTCTCTCGGTAGTCGTTTTGTATTGGAAGCGGTTTTTTCAATCCTTTTCATTTTATTATAAATTGTTTGTGGCCTTTTTGCCGGCTGCCATCATTGGGCTTTTACTGATTCATTATATCGATGAGCTGCTGCAAAGTATTTATGTAGTGGCGGTTATGCTGATATTGGGCGGTATTGTCCTTGTTTTTGTGGATAAATGGTTTAAAAATCCTGCCAAAGACCAGACCGTAACTTATAAAAAGGCCCTTGTCATCGGTTTTTATCAGGTGCTTTCCATGATTCCGGGAACTTCACGGTCGGCAGCAACCATCATTGGCGGTATGACACAAAAACTCTCCAAAAAAACAGCGGCCGAATTTTCCTTTTTTCTGGCCGTGCCCACCATGTTTGCCGCTTCGGGCTACAAGCTGCTGGAGAATTACAAAGCCATTAACACGGGAAATATCGGAATCTTACTTTTCGGAAACGTCATTGCTTTTGTGGTGGCCCTGTTTGCCATAAAATCTTTTATCCGTTTTCTGACCCATCACGGCTTTAAACTCTTTGGTTATTACCGGATTGTTGTCGGCCTGGTTATTCTGATATTGTACCTTTTTGGTGTAAACTTAAGCATATCCTGATGGCTTTTCATTTTTGGGATGGGGAAATGCTGCTCGTGGACAAGCCATTGGGATGGACATCGTTTGATGTGGTCAATTATCTACGCTATACTATTTGTAAAGCTTTCAAAATAAAGAAATTAAAGGTGGGGCACGCCGGGACGCTCGATCCAATGGCTACCGGTTTACTTATTATCTGTACGGGAAAAATGACCAAACAGATTGACCGGTTTCAGGGTATGGACAAGGTATATGTGGGCCAAATGTATTTGGGCGCCACCACACCATCGTACGATAAAGAAACAGAACCTGACCGGCAATTTGACACAAAATCGCTTAATCTTGATTTACTGAAAGCCAAAAGCAGGTTGTTCCTTGGGGAAATTGACCAGGTACCCCCCTTGTATTCCGCCATTAAAATAAAAGGGGAACGGGCCTATAACCTGGCAAGGAAAAAAGAAGATACCCGGCTTAAATCACGTAAAGTTACCATACATCAATTTGATATCCTGAACTATCATCCGCCGGAAGCTGATTTTTATGTTAAATGCAGCAAAGGGACTTATATCCGTTCTTTGGTTCGGGACTTTGGCGAAAGTTTAAACAACGGGGCCTACCTTACGGGATTAAAACGCACACAGATAGGCGAATATTCGCTGTCCGATGCCTGGGACCTGCCTTCACTAAAAGAGGTTATCCTAAAAGAAACGGATATGCTTCCGGAAGATAAAAAGGAGATGCAATAACATTTCGTCCCTCACGGGACATCCAAATAATAACCTGCTTCTGAAAACCTGGCACCTCAAAAACGTGTCTGCCTCTGGCATGATAGGAATTAGCCGGGAATTAGCCCTGTTTTTTACCCATAAAAAGGGGGCACTTGACAAAACTTTTAAAATAGCGTACCTTTGCACGCTTTTTAGAAAAAGAAAAAGCACGACCGGATTTTTAATAAATAATTGAACACCATGAAATTATCACAATTTAATTTTGAATTGCCCAACGAATTAATTGCCAGCCATCCGCCAAAAGACAGAGAAGCAGGAAGAATGATGGTTATCGACCGGAAGAAAAAGACCATTGAGCATAAAATGTTCAGGGATATTCTGGATTACTTTTCAGATGGGGATACATTTGTGATAAACAACACCAAGGTTTTCCCTGCCCGTTTGCACGGCGAAAAGGAAAAGACCGGGGCTAAAATAGAAGTCTTTTTACTTCGCGAATTGAACAAAGAGAGCCGGTTATGGGATGTTATGGTCGACCCTGCCCGAAAAATACGGATTGGGAATAAATTATATTTTGGCGAAGACGAAACACTTGTGGCAGAAGTCATTGACAACACAACTTCCAGGGGAAGGACGTTGCGGTTTTTGTTTGATGGCCCTTATGAAGAGTTTAAGGCTACCCTGAAACGGCTGGGAGAGACGCCCCTGCCCAAAATACATAATCGTCCGGTCGAACCGGAAGACGACGAACGCTTCCAGACTATTTACGCAAAACACGAAGGGGCTATTGCTGCGCCTATGGCAGGGTTGCATTTTTCGAGAGAGTTGATGAAACGGTTGGAAATTATCGGTATTAATTTTGCCGAAATAACCCTTCATACCGGTTTGGGTAACTTCAGGCCCATTGAGGTGGAAGACCTTACCAAACACAAAGTGGATTCGGAAGAACTGATTGTTACCAAAGAAGCTGCCGATATTATCAACCAGTCGATTATCAATAGACACAAGCTTGTAGCCATCGGGACCACAAGCATGAAAGCTTTGGAATCAGCTGTTTCCATCACCGGCAGGATTAAACCTTACAAAGGATGGACCAATAAGTTTATTTTTCCCCCTTACGAATTTAAAACGGCAGATGCCATGATTACCAATTTTCACCTGCCTTATTCTCCTATGTTCATGATGGTTTCGGCATATCTTGACTATGACTTTGTATTTGAGGTGTACCGGGAAGCGGTAAAAGAGAAATACAAATTCTTTACTTATGGTGATGCCATGCTTATTATTTAAGCAATTGTAAAATAATTCATTATAAAAGCGTAAGTTCAATTAAGAAATGCGACTTATAGTTGCGAAAAAGGGAGGAAGAAAAAGGAAAAAATAATTTTTCAGGAAAGGGCAGAGAAAAAATCCCTGCACCTTTCGCTGAAAGGTTAAAAGTTTCTTAATTTGCTCCCTAAATCG
>WGCY01000015.1 GCA_015493525.1 Bacteroidales bacterium | reverse complement strand
TTAAAGATGTTGTCGGACGGTTCAACATTCGGAATGTCTATTTCCTCGAACGGCTGGTCAGGTTTCTGGCGGATAATACCGGAAGTATTGTTTCGGCTACACAAATCAGCAGGTATCTTAAAGCACAGGGGATAAAAATATCCACCCAAACGGTCCTCGATTATTTGGGCTATATGACGGCGGCCATGCTTGTCCTGAAAGCCGAAAGGGAGACCATACAGGGAAAAAAAGTTTTTGAAACCCTTGCGAAATACTATTTTGAAGACTGGGGGCTGCGCAATGCCGTTGGGGGTTACTATCCTGCCGACAGGAGCAAATTAATGGAAAATATGGTTTTTTTGCATTTATTGATTTGCGATTATAAAGTGACGGTGGGAGTCGAAGGCAACCGGGAGATTGATTTTGTGGCAACGAAAAATAATGAAACGATTTATGTACAGGTAACTTACACGCTGGGCGATGAAAAGACCGTGAAGCGGGAGTTTGGCAACCTGCTGGCGGTTAAGGATAACTATCCCAAGTTTGTGGTGTCCATGGACCCCTTTACGGGAAACAGCTACAAAGGGATAAAGCCTATCCGGCTCCGTGAATTTTTAAGTATGTGTTTCTGAAATAATTCCCCTTTCAGGTTGAACAAAACCTGAAAGGCGGAAATCGGGAAACGGGGTTTTTGTTCCCTGCCTTTCAGGTCATGCCGACCTGAAAGGAAAAGGCAGGTATGCCAGTTATTTCCCCATCGTCTGAACTATTTTCCATTTCCCCAAAAACCACTACCTTTCCCCTCGTAAACTGATAACACAATTTTATGGAAAAAGTAACCTGGAAACCGGGCACCATGCTTTATCCGCTGCCGGCGGTGATGGTGAGCTGCGGTGCGGAGCCGCAGGAGTTTAACATTGTTACGGTAGCCTGGACGGGCATTGTGAACACCAATCCGCCCATGTGCTACATCTCGTTGCGCAAAAGCCGGCATTCACATGGCCTTATCAGCAAAACCGGGGATTTCGTCATCAACCTGACCACCAAGGAATTGGCTTTTGCCACCGACTGGTGCGGGGTGAAGTCGGGCCGCGATGTTGATAAATTTAAAGCAATGAAGCTGCATCCCGTAGCGGCAGACAAGGTAAAAGCCCCCCTGATTGCCGAATCGCCGGTTAACCTGGAATGTGTTGTGAAACAGATTGTTGAACTGGGCACACACGATATGTTTCTTGCTGAAATTGTGGCCGTTCATGGCGACGAAAAATATCTGGATACTGAAACAGGTGCATTCAATCTCGCTAAAGCACAACCTATTGCTTACGCACACGGAAAATATTACGTGTTGGGGGATTTTGTGGGGAAATTTGGTTTTTCCGTCCGGAAGAAGAAAAAAGGCAGAAAAAAGAAAGGGGAAAAACGTTAATCCGTTATTCTGTTTACGAGATAAGGCAACCTGACGCTAATGCTAAACGTTTCTTCATTGTACTTTGCAGCCGGATTGATAAAAAAACTTTTGAAAATCCCGGATATCTTTGAAACTCATCCAGAAACAGATAAAAAAAGTTTTCGCGTTTTCATTCTAAACCAAACTTATTTTTATTTTAGATTAAACCAAAACAAAAATACAAATAATTTTGGAATAAATTATGTCTCAAAAATCGTTTCCCGGCGTGAAGTTCTTTTTTCTTATTTTTGAAAATAAAAATGCTCCAGCTCTCTTTTAAAAAACACGTTTTGAAATTCAGGCAACCTGCCGGTACTTCGCGGGGGGTGTTACGACAAAAGACTTCTTATTTTCTGCTGGTGAGTGATACGGAAAACCCTGATATTATCGGTATTGGCGAGTGTAGCACCATCAAAGGGCTGAGCCCGGATCCGTGGAACGACTATGAGTATATTTTGCAGGAAATGCAAAAACATCCCGAGCCTTTTGACATTTGGCTGAATGAGGGTTTGAAGGATTTTCCTTCCATCCGGTTTGGGCTGGAAACGGCTTTGATCGATTTGCAGCGAGGTGGTCAACGTATTTTGTTCCCCTCAGCTTTTACCGATGGACGTGAAGGCATTCCCATCAACGGCCTGATCTGGATGGGCGATGCGGATTTTATGAAAAAGCAGATACGGGAGAAGCTGGAAGCCGGTTTTCGTTGTGTGAAATTGAAGATAGGTGCCATCGATTTTAAACAGGAACTGGAACTGCTGCGGATGATAAGGCAGGAGTACAACGAAAAAGAACTGGAGCTCCGGGTGGATGCCAACGGTGCTTTTGCACCGAAAGAAGCTTTGGAAAACCTCAACCGTCTGTCGGAATTAGGCATTCATTCCATTGAACAGCCCATCCGGCAGGGGCAATGGGAAGCAATGGCAAAGCTTTGCGAAAAATCACCGGTTCCCATCGCTTTGGATGAGGAGCTGATTGGCTTGAAAACCAATGAAAACATTCAAAAAATGGTACAAATCATTCGTCCACAGTATTTGGTTCTGAAACCTTCGTTGCTGGGTGGTTTCAGCCGGAGCAGGCAGTTTATTGGTGTGGCTGAACAAAATAATGCCGGCTGGTGGGTTACCTCCGCATTGGAAGGCAACATCGGCCTGAATGCCATTGCGCAGTGGACGTTTTTGCTGCAAAATCCCATGCCACAGGGCCTGGGTACCGGGCAGCTTTTTACCAACAACATTCCCTCACCGTTGTATACCGAAGGGGATCAGTTGAAATTTGACCCGGAAAACCGTTGGGATTTAAACCGGTTTGGACTTTAACCCGGTATCCGTTTCAGGCGTCCTTGGTTCAGGTGTCCTTGGCTAAACAAATAAACATAATCACAACCGCTTCAGGTGTCCACGCCTGAAAATTATAATTTTATTCTTCAAGCCCGATGTCTCTTTTTTACAATACTTTACTAACTTTACAGCAAAAACAATCCCATGCAACAGAAAATTCAGGAAACGTACGATTACGTCATCATCGGCTCCGGCTTTGGCGGATCGGTATCGGCACTGCGCCTTAGCGAAAAAGGTTACAAAGTGCTGGTGATAGAAAAAGGCAAATGGTGGAAACCGGAAGACTTTCCGGAAAACAACTGGCACCTTCGCAAATGGCTTTGGCTGCCGGCTTTCCGGTTTTTCGGTATCTTCAAAATGACTTTCCTGCGTCACGTGGGCATCCTTAGCGGCGTGGGCGTGGGCGGTGGCTCACTGGTGTATGCCAACACCCTTCCGCGCCCTAAAAAACAATTCTTCGAAACCGGCAGTTGGTCAGGGCTTACCGACTGGCAAAAAGAGCTGGAACCCTATTACCAAACAGCTGAGAAAATGCTGGGGGCAACCCGGGTTCCCGAACTTTATGATGCTGACCTGGCTTTAAAAGAAGTGGCAAAAAAGATGGGGCACGACAACGAATTTGAGCCCACCGATGTAGCCGTTTTCTTCGGCGAGCCTGAAGTGGAAATACCCGATCCGTTTTTCAACGGTGAAGGGCCAAGCCGTGCCGGTTGTAACTATTGCGGCGCTTGCATGACCGGCTGCCGCTACAATGCAAAAAATACCCTCGACAAAAATTACCTTTATCTCGCCATGAAAAAAGGAGCTGATGTCCTGGCCGAACACCGCGTTATTGACGTGCTCCCTGACGGGGAAGAAGACGGTTCTGACGGTTATCTTATCACCTACAAAAAATCAACCGGCATACTTTTCAGCAAAAAGAAGCAGGTAAAAGCCAAAGGTATTGTATTCTCCGGCGGGGTATTAGGAACTGTTCGGTTGTTGCTCGATATGAAAGAAAAAGGACTTACAAAGCTGAGCCGCAAGACCGGCGATGATATCCGCACCAACAACGAAAGCCTGATACAGGTGCATTCGCCCGAAAGGGAAAAAGACTTTTCCAAAGGGGTGGCCATTGGCTCTATTTTCCCGCCCGATGAGGATTCGCATGTGGAGCCGGTACGTTATGGCTCCGGTTCCGGATTTTTTAAACTCATGGGCGTCCCGCTTACTTTCGGCAAAAACGGCTGGAGCCGAACCGGAAAACTGTTGAAGTTACTGGTTACCAAACCGGGACAGTGGCTGCGTATTTATTTTTCCAAAAACTTTGCGGAAGAATCGGTCATTCTGTTGTTTATGCAGCATCTCGACAGTACCCTGCGCTTTAAACGGGGATGGGTTAACTTGAATTCTACGGTTTCTACCGGGAAAGCACCTTCCTCTTTTATTCCGCGTGCCAAAGAGCTGGCCGAGCACACGTCAGCGGTTATCAAGGGCAAGCCTTTTGTATTAACCACGGAGGCCTTTTTCGGCATTCCTACTACCGCCCATATTCTCGGTGGCGCGGTCATTGGCGATTCTCCCGAAACGGGGGTAATTGATGAGCAGCACCGGGTTTTTGGTTATCATAACATGCTGGTTTGTGATGGGGCAGCCATCTCGGCCAATCCCGGGGTGAACCCTTCGCTGACCATTACGGCCATGAGTGAGCGGGCCATGAATTTCATTCCAAAAAAGAAAATATGAACACGCATATTTTATTAAAAAGCCGCCCTAAGGGAAAACCAACACTGAATGATTTTCAATTTGTGCCGGACGAAATACCACAGATAGAAAAGGGTGAAATGCTACTGAAAACGGTTTATGTCTCGGTGGATCCCTACCTTCGGGGACGGATGAACGATGCCAAATCATACATCCCCCCTTTCCAGATAAACAAACCCATAAGTTCGGGAATCATTGCGGAAGTGAAGGCCTCAAAACACCCTGATTTCACAAAAGGCGATTTCGTATCAGGCATTTTGGAATGGAAGAAATTTCAGAAATCCAACGGAAAAGGATTGATGAAAGTAGATCCTGCAAAAGCACCCTTGTCGGCTTACCTGGGCATTTTAGGGCTGACCGGATTAACGGCTTACCTCGGGCTGTTTGAAATTGGAAAATCCAAAAAGGGAGAGACACTTTTTGTTTCGGGAGCTGCCGGTGCCGTGGGAAGCGTAGTGGGACAAATCGGGAAAATTTTGGGCTGCCACGTGGTGGGCACAGCAGGTAGTGATGAAAAGGCAGATTTGTTAAAATCAGATTTTGCCTTTGATGGAGCCATCAATTACAAAAGCGTTCCCAATTTAAGAAAAGCCATTGCCACCGCCTGTCCGGGTGGCATTGATGTTTATTTCGATAATGTGGGCGGGCCGGTTTCCGATGCCGTTTTGTTTAACATCAACCCATTTGCAAGAATTGTTGTTTGCGGTGCCATCTCGCTGTACAATGAAACAAGAATGCCCATGGGAATCAGGGTGGAACCTTTTTTGATAAAGAACAGTGCTTTGATGCAAGGCTTCATCGTGAACGATTACGCCAGGAAATTCCCTTCGGCCATTAAACAACTTTCAGCATGGTTGGCTGAAGGAAAATTGAATTACAAAGAAACCATAGTGGAAGGTTTTGAAAATATTCCACTTGCATTCCTTGACCTTTTTGAAGGGAAAAATGTTGGAAAAATGGTGGTGAAAGTTTAATGCAGAAATAAGCAACCTGATGTGCATTAATTTTTAGAACTACAGCTCATTCGGATTTGTAATCCGAAAGGTATCGCGATAGGGGATTTTAAATCCCCGGACTTAAAAACCTCCGGATTGCAAATCCGGAGGAGCTGAGAGTTGGTTATTTAGATAGTTAGCCAATTGAACAGACAGGAAAACGGTTTTTGCCGGGCCGCAGGCAAGACAAAAACAAAAATTAGTGCAATTCGTTGATAAAAACCTACAGCTCATTCGGATTTGAAATCCGAATGTTATGGGGATGGGGGATTTGAAATCCCCCGGCATAAAAACCTCCGGATTGCAAATCCGGAGGAGCTGAATATGTAAAATACCACGCACCAAACAAAAAAAAGCCGAGGTCTCCCCCGGCTTTTTTGTTGTGAATTGATTTTTAAAGCTTAAACGCTTTTTTCACTTTGTCCACGTAATCCAGCTCTTCCCAGGCAAAGAATTTAATGGGCTTGGTATAGACTTTTCGTCCATCGCGCTCTTCCTTGAAAGTGGTGGTTTCGTCTTCGTAGAAAACTTCCTGTTCTTCTGTTACCACATCGCGACCGAAATGGCCGTATGAAGCGGTTCTTTCAAAAACAGGATTTTTCAGTCCGAAACGTTTTACGATGGCATAGGGACGCATATCGAAAATAGTTTCAATGATACGGGCAATCTGACTATCGTTCAGCAGGTTGCCGTTTTCATCTTTTACTTTGGCCGTACCGTAAGTATTTACATAAAAGCCTACCGGCTTGCTCACGCCAATGGCATAAGCCACCTGCACCAACATTTGGTCGGCCACGCCGGCAGCTACCATATTTTTGGCAATATGACGGGCAGCATAGGCACCGGAGCGATCCACCTTGGAAGAATCTTTTCCGGAGAAAGCACCGCCGCCATGGGCTCCATGCCCACCGTAAGCATCTACAATAATTTTACGCCCGGTAAGGCCGGTATCCCCGTGAGGACCGCCTATCACAAATTTTCCGGTAGGATTTACCAGTAGCCGGTACCCCTTGAAAAGATGTTCCGGATATTTCCCTATAATTCTTGGAATCAGGTATTGTTCTACATCTTCGGCAATTTTTTGCTGCATGGCTTTTTCCTCATCGAAATCGTCATGCTGGGTGGAAATAACCAACGTATCAATTTTTACCGGTTTTCCGTCATCGGAGTATTCCAGCGTTACCTGCGATTTCGAATCAGGACGTAAATAGGTCATTACTTTGCCTTCGCGGCGGATGGCGGCCATTTCCCATAACAAATCATGAGCGATTTCAGAAGTCAGCGGCATGAGTGTTTTTGTTTCACGCGTTGCATAGCCAAACATCATACCCTGGTCACCGGCACCCTGCTCCTCTTCAGTGGCACGTACCACGCCCTGGTTAATGTCGGACGATTGTTCATGTACGGCAGAAATTACAGCACACGAATTACTGTCGAACTGGTACTCGGCTTTGGTATAACCTATTCGCTGGATAGTTTGCCTGGCAACATGCTGTAAATCAATCCACGCCTTGGTTTTTACCTCCCCGGCAATCACTGCCAGTCCGGTGCTGACCATGGTTTCACAGGCTACTTTTGATTCAGGATCCTGGCGGAGCATTTCGTCAAGAACGGCATCCGAAATCTGATCGGCTACCTTATCGGGATGTCCTTCGGAAACAGATTCCGAAGTGAAATAATAAGACATAATTTTTGTTTTTAGTTAAACATCAAACAGTGGCGTTCGATGATTGACGGCAGGTAAAAAATTGGTTTAGCAGTTTTTTATCGTGGTTGCAATCAATCAAATCCTTCCACTTTATTACAATACGTTTTATGAACGTGCGGCAAAAATACGAAAATCCTTTTTGGAAAAATGAAAGTTCACAAAAACAGGGTAATTTATAACGATTTAAATTAAGCAAGTAACCGTTCGCTTGCTATGCTTTTGTCAATTGATGAAAAACATCTTCCAGATTTTCTTGCTTTACCGAAAAGGACAACAGGGTCAGCCCTTTTTTGACCATAAAACCAAAAATAATTTCCCGGGCATCCACTGCCGGTTCAAAGTGTAAAATCCACTGTGTATCCGAATGTTTCTCCACAAAGGAAATCTCCGGAATCTCTTTTAACAGTGTATCGGAAACCTGCTCTTTCAGCTCCAGAAAATAGCTGTGTGTTGAGGCCGTTTTTTGTAAAACCACATCTACTTTACCATCTGCCACCACACGGCCTTTGTTGAGGATGACCACCCTGTTGCAAACAGCTTCCACCTCCTGCATAATATGCGTGGAGAGCAAAACAGCCTTTTCTTTTCCCAGGCGGGTAATCACCTGCCGGATGCCTGTAAGTTGGTTGGGATCCAGTCCCGTGGTAGGTTCATCCAGTATCAGTACCGGCGGATCGTGAATCAGCGACTGTGCCAGGCCGACCCGTTGCCGGTAGCCTTTGGACAAAGCACCAATCTTCTTATACTGCTCGGTCGTTAAGCCCGTCAGTTCAATCACTTCATCCACCCGCTTTTTTAAAGAAAATTCCGTATCGTACATTTTCAATACAAACCCCAGGTACTCACGCACATACATTTCAGGGTACAGCGGATTATTTTCGGGCAGGTAGCCCACCAATTTCCTGATTTTCAAGGCTTCGGTTTGTACGTTGAAATCATGGACAAATGCATTTCCCTCATTCGGCGGCAGGTAAGAAGTGAGAATTTTCATCAAAGTCGTTTTGCCTGCACCATTGGGGCCGAGCAAGCCGGTAACCTGGCCTTTGTCCACCACAAATGACACATCACCCAACACCTGTTGCGTACCGTAAAACCTGTTGATATGGCTGCATTCAATGCTATGCATAACGTTCTGTTTCAAAATACAAAATTATGAAATAATCGCATGGGCCGGACTGGTTTATTGCAGCCAACAAGCCAACCCGACTTCTTTATGGCTTTTATTTTTAGCTTTGCACCTTTAAAACAAACACTCTCCCGATATGAAAAATAAAATATTCGCCCGATTTTTGCCGGCTTTATTGATACTATTTTTCATAAGCTTCGGCTTTGCCTTCGGACAAAAATCAATACAGAAAAACATGGAAATGAACAAAACAGTACAGCATGTGGCCTGGAGCCGCCATGCCAACATATACGAAGTAAATATCAGGCAATATACCCCGCAAGGCACCTTTAAGGCCTTTGAAAAACATCTTGGCCGGTTACAAAAAATGGGCGTGGATATTTTATGGTTAATGCCCATCAATCCCATCGGCAAAGAAAACCGTAAAGGTTCGCTGGGAAGCTACTACTCGGTTCAGGATTACGAAGCCGTAAACCCTCATTTTGGCACGCTCCAAGACCTGAAAACGCTGGTAAAAAAAGCCCACGCCAAAGGGATGCATGTGATTATCGACTGGGTGGCCAACCATACTTCATGGGACAACGTCTGGGTAAAAGAGCATCCCGACTGGTACGAAAAAGACAAAAACGGGCATTTTGTTTCCCCCTATGACTGGACAGATGTTATCTCGCTGGATTACAACAACAAACAAATGCGCCAGGCCATGATAGATGCCATGATTTATTGGGTAAAGAAGGCGGATGTGGATGGATTCAGGTGCGATGTGGCCGGTATGGTCCCGGTGGATTTCTGGCAGGAAGCACGTACTGCCCTTGGCAAAGTAAAACCCGTTTTTATGCTGGCGGAGGATGAAGACAATGTGGCTTTGGTAAAAGATGCTTTCGACATGAATTACACCTGGAAAATGCTTCATCTGATGAACGACATTGCCCAGGGAAAGAAAAATGCCGCCGACATTTGGGATTACCTGAAATGGAACAAGGAGACTTTCCCGCCGGATGTGTACCGCATGTATTTTACCAGCAACCACGATGAAAATTCGTGGAACGGTACGGCACTGGAACGCCTGGGGGATGCGTTTAAGGTTTTTACGGTTTTTGATTACACCATTCCCGGTATGCCATTGATTTATAGCGGACAGGAAGCCGGAAACACCAAACGCCTCCGCTTTTTTGAAAAGGACACCATCAACTGGGACAAGCTTCCTTATGCTTCGTTTTACACAGAACTGAACCATCTAAAAAAGACAAATCCGGTACTGGAAAATGGAAAAGATGGGGGCAAACTCGTCCCCCTTTCCGAAGGGATTAACCATAACATCTTTGCTTTCTATCGCGAAAAACAGGGGAAACAATTGGTTGTACTGCTTAACCTGAGCAACCAACAACAAGAATTCACGGTAAATAATGCGCAGGTAAAAGGAAAATACCACGATTTTTTCACAAAGGAGGAGATTGATATCCCATCCGGCCGGACATTTCATTTGCCTGCCTGGGGTTATATCCTGCTGGTAAAATAGCCGGTCGCAGCAAGAGGCCTCAAGACAAAAATTAATGCAAAGGTTTTCGGAACAAAAAAAAATCATATTTTCGTAAGCTGAAAAAGGAGTATGAAAAAACAGGTTACCATAAAAGACATTGCAGAAAAACTGGGTTTTTCCGTTTCAACGGTTTCCCGTGCCCTAAAAGACCATCCTGACATTAGTATAAAAACGCGTGAGGCTGTAAAAGAACTGGCTAAATTGCTGGGGTATAAGCCTAACCGGATTGCCCTAAACCTGAAAAACAGCAAGACATACACCATAGGCCTGCTGGTGCCCGAAACACAACACTATTTTTTCTCCACCATTATCAACGGCATTGAAGAGGTGGCTTATGAAAACAATTACAGCGTAATGGTCTTTCAGTCCAACGAGAAATACATGCGCGAAGTTCTGAATATTCAGGCCCTGCTGTCAAACCGGGTAGATGGCGTATTGGTTTCTTTTGCCAAAGAAACCCGTGATTTTTCCCATTTTCAGCAAATTATTGACAACGAAATACCGCTTGTTTTCTTTGACCGTATAAACAGAGAGTTACATGCCGACACTGTTTCCGTGGATGATTACAACGGTGCATTTCATGCCGTCAGCTATCTTATCGAAAAAGGCTGTCAGCGTATTGCCATTTATTCTGCCCCCCAGCATCTCCTGCTCGGCCAAAACAGGCTGAAAGGCTACAAAGATGCCCTGGAGAAACATGGAATCCCATTTAACAAAGATTTGGTCTATTCGTGCGACACTTACCAGGACGCCATCAAGATATCAAGAAGCATTTTCAAAAAGAAAGACTTCCCCGATGGGCTTTTTGCGGTCAACGACATGACGGCCCTCGGTGCCATGAAAGCTGCAAGGAATCTGGGAATTTCCATACCCGGCGATCTCAAAGTGGTTGGCTTTGAAAACAGCCTGAGCTCTTCCATATGCGATCCGGAGCTGACCACGGTAGACCAGTTTGGTTTTGAAATGGGGAAAAAAGCCACCAAACTCCTGTTAAAGCGTATTGAACAGGATACTTTTGATTTCACCCCCGAACACATTAAAATTAAGACCCGGCTGATTGAAAGGGGCACTTGCTAACATTGCCTTTCCCATTTTCTCAAAGCAAACCGCTCCCTTTTTTATCAAAAAAAACCTCTCTCATACCTCCTTTTTACACGGCCCATTGGATATTTCTAAGAGAAATACTTAGAAGGAACTGCACAGCGCAAACGTTTTAAATGGTTATAAATCAACACATGGGCATCACACACTAAGAAAATTACGTATAACTTCCGATAAAAATGTCATATCCCCCTTTTTTTGGCCCATCTTTGACATTGTGATTTCGGGGTGGAGACCCTGGAACACATCACTCGCAGATTGATGATAAAGTTTTGTTACAGTCTGCAAGAGATAAGCTGTAATTGTCCATTCAAAAAGCCTTGGTTTTGCCAGGGCTTTTTGTTATTCCGGCTTGTGTGGTTCTCTTAAAAATTCATAACAAACAGGCAGGAATTCTCATAAATCCCCCGGGAGCAAAATACCGTTTTGGCATAACCTACTATTTTTTAACGAGATAAAATAACTTTACGGGCAAATCCGAACTTTGAGGCCCAAAAGTCAGTTTGATATTTTTTTTACCTTTGCGCGCATTTTTATAAAAACACCATGGAAAATATTGTTTTAGTTACGGGGGCTACGAGCGGTATCGGACTGGCTTGTGCCAGGATATTTGCCACGAACGGCCATAACCTGATAATCACCGGACGGCGGAAAGATAGATTAGATAAAATCTCCCAACAACTAAAACAGGATTTTGCGGTGAATGTCCTTCCACTCAATTTTGATGTAAGGGACAGGGAAGCCGTAAAAAACGCACTGACAAACTTACCTGATGGCTGGGCCAATATCGATATTCTGGTAAACAATGCAGGCCTCGCCGTGGGAATGGACACCATTCAGGATGGCGATACGAATGATTGGGAACAGATGATCGACACCAACATAAAAGGGCTCCTTTATGTAACCCGCGCCGTTTTGCCAGGAATGACAAAAAGGCGAAAAGGCCATATCATCAATATTGGTTCCATTGCCGGGAAAGAAGTCTATCCATTTGGGAATGTTTATTGTGCCACAAAACATGCTGTTGATGCACTGACCAAAGCCATCCGGATAGACAGTGTAAAATACGGCATAAAGGTAACCCAGATAGCCCCGGGTGCGGTCGAAACAGAATTCTCGGTGGTACGTTTTAAAGGCGACAAAAACAAAGCCGACAGTGTTTACAAAGGTTTTGAGCCGTTGCATCCCGAAAATATTGCCGAAGTTGTCTTTTTTGCCACCACACTTCCTGCCAATGCCAACATTAACGACCTGGTCATTATGCCGACAGCCCAGGCGAGTGCAACAATTTTTAACAGAGAATAAAACCCTGCCACAACCATAAAATTTTCAATCAAAACGAAAAACATGGAGATTAAACGTCTTTTCGATATTCTTCCCTATTACGAAACAACTTTCAAGCCCAAAGAGGATGTGCTGGCAGGAAAACAAAACGGGAAATGGGTAAAATATGACATCAAAACCATTCGTGAGCTGGCGGACAATATCAGTTACGGGCTGCTAAAACTCGGTATAAAAAAGGGCGATAAAATCGCCACCATCTCCCCCAACCGTCCGGAATGGAATATTATTGACATGGCCATTCTTCAAATCGGGGCCGTTCATGTACCTGTTTACCCGACCATTAGCGAAAATGATTACAAATACATCCTGGCCCATTCGGAAGTAAAATATATTTTCGTATCGGGATGGGACCTCTACCGTAAAATCAAACATATTGTCCCCAATATTGCCACGGTGGAAGGGGTTTATACTTTTAAGCATTTTGACGACATCCCCCATTTGCAGGAGCTTGTAAAGCTGGGAAAAGAAAACAGTGTGCCCGATAAACTGGAAGAGGTTAAATCGGGTATTGATGAGGCAGATGTGGCTACCATTATCTACACATCGGGGACTACCGGAAACCCAAAGGGCGTTATGCTTTCGCACAAAAATATTTTGGGCAATGTAATGAACCTGTATCATATTTTTCCGGTGGATGAAACCTCCCGTGCAGTAAGTTACCTGCCCCTTTGCCACGTTTATGAACGCACAAATATCTATATTCTGCTTTATCTCGGCGTCTCCATTTATTATGCCGAAAGTATGGGCACCATCGCCCAAAACATTCAGGAGGTAAAGCCGCATCTGTTGACGACCGTTCCCCGGTTGCTCGAAAAAGTCTATGACAAAATCCTGGCCAAAGGGAGGGCACTGAAACCGGTTCCACGCTGGCTGTTTTTCAGGGCGGTAGCTTTGGGCGAACAATTTGAATATGGCATTAAAAACCCTGTATTTCAGGCACAACGGAAATTTTTTGACAAGCTTATCTTTGCCAAATGGCGGGAAGCCCTGGGCGGAAATATGCGCGTGGTGGTATCGGGTGGTGCCGCCATTCAGCCCAGACTTGTCAAAGTTTTTAACACGGCAGGCATTCCCCTGCTGGAGGGCTATGGCATGACGGAAACCTCGCCGGTAATTGCCGTGAACACCTTCGGGCCGGGAGAAGCCAAAGTGGGCACGGTAGGCCTGCCACTGAAAAATATGCAGGTAAAGATATCGGAAAGGGGCGAAATCCTCGTAAAAGGCAACAGCGTCATGGTGGGCTACTATAAAAACCCGGAACTTACCAGGGAAACCGTGGTGGATGGCTGGATGCATACCGGTGATAAAGGGGAGATTGACAAAAACGGTTTACTGAAAATTACCGGTCGTGTCAAAGAAATTTTTAAAACCTCCATGGGGAAATATATCTCCCCACAGCTCATCGAAAACAAATTTAAAGAATCATCGTTTATCGATCAGATAATCGTCATCGGTGAAAACCAGAAATTTGCCGCAGCATTGATTGTTCCTGATTTTGAGTATCTGAGAAGCTGGTGCCACGAAAAAGAAATTTCGTTTTCCACAAACAACGATATGATCAAACACCCGGAGATTATTAAACGTTTTAAAAAAGAGGTAAACAGCTACAACAAGCATTTTGGAGACACAGAGAAAATCAAAAAATTTGAACTGCTGGACCATGAATGGACCATTGAAACCGGTGAAATAACAGCCAACCTTAAACTAAAACGGTCTTATATTCACAAGAAATATGCAGCGGTAATCAACCGGATTTTTAATTTGAAATAGTTTTGAACATCCACTCCGTCAGTGGTCCGTAAGAAGAAGTATCTGTGGCACCCAGTCCCTTGCTTTTCAAATCCAGCTGGCGAATACCTGAAATAATCTCCTTTATTTTATCGGGACTATAATTTTGTGCAGCCCGTCGATAACCATCCACAAAATAAGGTGAAACCCCGATTTTTGAAGCAATGGTGTTCTTACTTTCGTTTTTCAGCTGATGGTACAGGAGTACTTTCATAAAAAAGGCATAAAGTAAGACATTCACCATCTGCAAGGGATTTTGTTTGGGATTGGCCTCAAAATACTGAATGATGCGCAGGGCATGATAAATATCACGTTTGCCCAGGGCATTTTGAAGTTCAAAAACATTAAAATCCTTGCTGATGCCGATATAACGTTCTATTAAATCTTCGGTTATGGCCTGTCCGGGCTGCAAGTTGATGGCCAGTTTATTTAGTTCATTGTTAATGCGTGCAAGGTCGGTTCCCAGATATTCGGCCAGCATCATCTCCGATTTCGGCGTAATGGTATGGCCCAGCAGGTGAACCCTTTCGGAAATCCAGGCCGGAACTTTATTGTCGTAAACCCGCGTTGATTCAAAAAGCACAACCTCTTTCGATTTGCTCAGCTTTTTGTAAAGCATTTTGCGCTTGTCAAGTTTCCTGTACTTATAATTAATAACGAGAATGGTGGATTCCAGAGGTTTCTCAAAATAAGCCAGCAAAGCATCAAAATTCTGAATATTCTGGGCTTCCTTCACAATCACCAGCTGATAATTTCCCATCATGGGAAAACGGTGCGACAGGTCAACCACATCGCGGGCAGTTACATCCAGGCCGTAAACAACACTTTGGTTAAACTCTTTGGAAGCATCATCCAGCACATTTTTCTCTATGTAACCGGTAAGCTCATCGATATAGAATGGTTCCTCCCCGTAAAAAAAGTAAACGGGACTGTAATTTTTCTTTTTTAAAGCATCGAATATATCGCTCGCCCTCAAAGCCATTAAAACCGCAGGTGTTTTACTGTAAGACCTTTATTTATAAGTTGTTCCAATGATTTAATGCCTATTTTTACATGTGTTTCCACAAAGTTCTCATTCACTTTCCGGTCGCTTTCGGCAGTTTTTATCCCTTCGGGGATCATAGGCTGGTCGGAGACGAGCAACAAAGCCCCGGTAGGAATTTTATTGGCAAATCCCACCGTAAAAATCGTGGCTGTTTCCATGTCAATGGCCATGCTTCGCGTTTTGCGCAACAGCTTCTTAAATTTCTGGTCATGTTCCCATACCCGGCGGTTTGTTGTGAAGACCGTTCCGGTCCAGTAATCGCGTGAGAAATCACGGATGGTGGTGGAGATAGCTTTTTGCAGGTTAAATGCCGGCAAGGCAGGGACTTTGGAAGGGAAATAATCGTTGGAAGTACCTTCGCCCCGGATGGCGGCAATGGGCAAAATCAAATCGCCCACCTGGTTTTTCTTTTTCAGCCCGCCGCATTTTCCCAGAAACAAAACAGCTTTCGGATGGATAGCCGAAAGCAAGTCCATAATGGTGGCGGCATTGGCACTACCAATACCAAAATTTATCATGGTGATTTCGCCGGAAGTTACTGCTTTCATAGGCCTGCTGCGGTCGTGAATTTCGACACCATGCCATTGGGCAAACAACTCAAGGTATTGGCTAAAATTTGTCAACAGGATATATTTCCCAAACTCTTCGAGAGGCATGCCCGTATATCGTGGCAGCCAGTCTTTTACAATGTCTCCTTTTGTTTTCATCAATTTTATTTCATGCAAAAATAATCATTCTCACCGATTTCAGGCCTGTTTTTGTCTGTTTTAAAGCCGGGCAGATACAAAAAAAGCCCGGCAAAACCGGGCTTCTCCTTATGGTTAAGTGGTTATTTTTGCTCCACGGGGGGCATGACACTTACGTAAGAACGGTTGTTTTTTCTTTTACGAAATTCAACAATGCCATCTCTCAGGGCAAAAAGCGTATGGTCTTTTCCCATACCCACGTTCAGGCCGGGATGATGAACTGTTCCACGCTGGCGAACAATGATGTTGCCGGCGTTAACAACTTGTCCGCCAAAGATTTTTACACCTAATCTTTTACTTTCCGATTCGCGACCGTTATGGGAGCTACCCATTCCTTTTTTATGAGCCATTTTCTAAAATTTTTAGCGTTACAAAGTAATTTTTTCAATCAGTATTTTACTCAGGTCCTGACGGTGGCCGGTCTCTTTCTGATAACCTTTTCTTCTTTTTTTCTTGAAGACTTTTACCTTGTCAGCCCGCATATGGGCGATAATTTTACCATTTACTTTTGCACCGTCTACGTTGGGGGTCCCCACGTTCACTTTGCCTTTATCTTCTACCAAAAGAACCTCGTCGAATTCAACGTTGGCACCTTCTTCGCCTTCGAGCCTGTGAACAAAAATCTCCTGACCCTGCTCAATCTTAAACTGCTGTCCGGCTATGTTAACAATTGCGTACATTCTGATTTGTCTTTTTTTACTGTCAAAATTGGAGATGCAAAAATACTAAAAAAATCTAATTAACAAATCATTGTTATTTATTTTTTGCAAAATAATTCTGTCGCCCCGGCTAATTCCTATTTTATTGTTAACCGTGGCCTGGCATTCACCAAAAATACACCACCCAGAATGAGTATCATCCAGAAAAAATAAACGGCAGTAAACCGTTCGCCATCCAGTACGCCCCACATAATGGCCACAATGGGAATCACATACGTAACGGACGAAGCAAAAACAGGGCTGCTCATTTTAATCAGCTTGTTGAAAGCAATCAGGGCCAACCCTGTTCCTACAACCGACAAAACAGCCAGATAGCCCATTCCCTCCCACACTTCGGGACGAGTCCACAGCAAGTTCGGAATACGCGTAAAAAATAATACCCAGACCAAAGTCGGAATACCTATATAAAAGAAGGTCATTACCGTAATTTGCATCGAATCAATGCCCACAAAGTATTTTTTCACAAGGTTGACATTTATGGCATAACAAACCGAGGCAATGACCACAAGAAAGGAATACCAGAAATCGCCCCCCAAATGATTGCCCGAACTTGAAATCATCAATCCGGCAGCCCCGGCCAGGCCAATAAAAACCCCGGCCACATTAACCCACCGCGTTTTGAATCCAAAAAAAGCCAGCCCTATAAGTAAGGTAAAAAGAGGCGTAAGCGAATTAAGCGTTCCTGCCAACCCGCTCTCAATACGCGTTTCGGCAATGGCAAAAAGCAATGCAGGGATAACGCTGCCAATAATTCCCGAAATCAGCAATGGCCAAAAATATTTCCGGTCAATTTTTAGAATGTACCTGAATGAAAAAGGTAACAAAAACAAAAAAGTCAGGACAATGCGCAACAATCCCACTTCCACTCCGGTGAAAGAGAGAAGTGCCTTTTTCATCAGGATAAAAGAGCTGCCCCATGTCAGCATTAAGCTGAAGAGGATAAGCCATGATGCCCACTGTTGCTTTGGTTGGTTTTCCATTTTTCGTATTCGGCCACAAAAGTAAGCAATCTCTCATTCGTGTGTTCTTAAAATGTCATGCAGACAGCCTTTCCATTCCGAGGAAGGTTCCCTGTCAAATGTACCTGCCAACCCAAAAATCCAACCGGTTTTGGAGCTTGATAGCTTTGTAACAAATACCACAAAAAAATCCGGGAAATTTCGGCAAACAGCCTGATATAGCACGATTAAGGCCTTATTTCAATCGTTTGCAAATGAATTTTACCTTGTACAAAAAGCTTTCGGCAAGCAAAAGACAAACAATGATTATATTATTGTCTATCAATATTTTGTATTCATCAGGAACATCTTGTGTTAAATTTCATTAAAAATGATTATTATCTGTTAAATAAATTTCACCTAATTTTGTAAAAATTCGTATTGAATATTGATTAACAGTTAAAAAACAGAAAAAGTTAATTTAAAAAACGTGTTATGCTAAAAAAGTTTATTGCAAGTACTGCTATGTTGGTTCTCCTGCTTATTTGGGGGATATCGACAGCAATGGCCCAGAGCGGGACAGTTCGGGGCACCATTGCAGATGCATCGGATGGCTCACCCTTGCCGGGAGCTACCATTCAGGTAAAAGGCACCACCAATGGAACCGTTACCGACATGAATGGTAAATACAGCATCCAGATTAACGGAAATGTCGTTTTGATTTTTTCCTATGTGGGTTACGAAACACAGGAGGTACCTGTAAAGCCCAATTCTACCCTAAACATCAAGCTGAAACCATCGGCTGCCAACCTCAACGAGTTGGTGGTTATCGGTTATGGTTCGGTAAAGAAAAAAGATGCTACAGGGTCGGTAACGGCCATCAGTTCCAAAAGTTTTAACAAAGGAGCCATTACTTCTCCGACCGACCTGCTTGCCGGAAAAGTAGCCGGTGTACAAATTACCACCAACGGTGGGGCACCCGGAAGCGGGGCAACTATTCGTATCCGCGGCGGGTCTTCCCTTTCGGCCAGCAACGACCCTTTGATTGTGGTGGATGGGGTACCGCTTTCTAACAGTAGTATTGCCGGTATGAGAAACCCTCTCAACAACATCAATCCTGCTGATATCGCCACCTTTACCGTATTGAAAGATGCTTCTGCCACTGCCATTTACGGTTCCAGGGCTTCCAACGGGGTTATCATTATTACCACCAAGCACGGAACAGCTGGTCAGCCAATGCGGGTAAATTATTCAGCCAACTTTTCCTCTTACACTGTGGGCAAGACAGTACCTGTATTGAATGCGGATGATTTTACCAATATGGTAAAGCAACGCTATGCCGGACAAAATGATGTGCTGGGCCTTTTGGGGCACAGCCAAACAGACTGGCAAAGTCAGATATTCAAGAATGCTTTCGGTATGGATCATCACATTAGTCTTACCGATGCTACCAAAACAATGCCTTACCGTGTTTCAGTCGGTTATTCCAATAACAATGGGATATTAAAAACCGATAACATGAAGCGGACAACCATTGCTACTTCATTGACCCCCAGTTTCTTTAAAGGTGATTTGAAAGTTACCCTGAACGTACAGGGCACTTTTGTTAAAAACCGGTTCGCCGACCATGGTGCCATTGGGGCCGCCATTGCCATGGACCCCACACAACCGGTCTATTCCGATTCTGTTTATGACATTACAGTCCACCATCTTGATGGAAGCATCAGTTATACGAACACCGACTACGGTGGATATTACACGCTTACGCAGCCCGATGGAACGCCCGTTAAACTGGCCACCACCAACCCTGTTGCCCTGTTGGACCTTACAAACAACCATTCCAATGTGAGTGGTGTGATTGGTAATTTAAAACTGGATTATAAATTTCACGGTGTTCCGGAATTAAGTGCCCATCTCAACCTGGCCATGGACCATTCAAAAAGCAATGGCAGCACGGTTGTACCTTATTATACTTCCTGGACATTTGACGCTTTAAATTTTGGTGGTACAAACAACACTTACTCCCAGCAAAAGAAAAACGATTTGTTGAATTTCTATCTGGCTTATAACAAAGACGTTAAAAACAGCAACTTCAACGGCATGGTGGGTTACTCGTGGCAGCATTTCTGGAGAAGGGATTACTCTGTGAACGGCAATTATCACCATACCACATTGGTCGATACCTTTAATTTTCCCACAGAATATTACCTTGTTTCGTTTTTCGGGCGTTTCAATTATTCTTACAAAAGCAAATATTTGTTCACCTTCACTTTACGTAATGACGGCACCTCCCGGTTTGCACCCGGTAACCGCTGGGGACTTTTCCCATCGGCAGCTTTTGCATGGCGTATTAATGAAGAACCGTGGTTGAAAAATTCAAAGGTTATTTCTCAATTAAAACTCCGGTTGGGTTACGGTATTACCGGACAGCAGGATATCAACAAAGGAGATTATCCTTACCTTCCTAAATATACGCTTAGCCAAAATGCAGCAGCTTATTACCAAATGGGCAATGTTTTTTACCCCACGCTTCGCCCTGAAGGATACAACCCTTATATTAAATGGGAAGAAACCACTACGTACAATGCCGGTTTGGATTATGGATTTCTGGATGGCCGTATTTACGGTTCGTTTGATTACTATTACAGGAAAACCAAAAACCTGCTTAACTACATTCCTGTGCCGGCAGGTTCTAACCTGACCAATTACCTGACGACCAACATTGGCGACCTGGAGAACAAAGGTTTTGAATTTTCCATTAATTCGGTGATTATCGCCAAAAAAAATATTAAATGGTCGCTGGGCTTTAACGCATCGGCCAATACCAACAAAATTACCAAACTAACGGCCACCAGCGATCCGAATTATCTCGGCATAGCTACCGGAGGCATTTCGGGAGGTGTTGGCAATACGATACAAATGCACAGCGTAGGTTATCCTGCTTATTCGTTTTACGTTTACCAACAGGTTTATGATAAAAACGGTAAACCCATTGAAGGTTTGTACGTTGACCGGAATGGCGATGGCCAAATCAATGACAACGACCGTTACCATTATGAAGACCCGGCCCCGAAATTCTATTTTGGTATTACCACTGATTTGAGTTATAAAAACTGGGATTTCTCTTTCGCCGGCCGTGCCAATTTTGGCAACTATGTCTATAACAACGTCAGCTCCATGAATGGTGTTTACGACCGTTTGTACCGCCCCGAAGGGCCCTACCTGAGTAACGTTACCTCAGATGTATCGGAAGCCGGTTTTATGAACCCGCAATACCTTTCCGATTATTACATTCAGAATGCCTCCTTCTTCAGGATGGACAACATCGCTTTGAGCTATACGTTCCAAAACATGAACAAAAGCGACAAGAACCCGGTTAACCTGAGTCTGTCATTTACCGTAAACAATGCCTTTGTGATTACCAAATACAAAGGATTGGATCCCGAAGTTTTCAACGGGATTGACAACAACATCTATCCGAGACCGACCACTTATGTTTTTGGTGTAAACCTGCAATTCTAACCGATAAAAATTAAAGACTATGTATAAATTATATAACAAAATCATTCTACTGGCAGGACTGGTCTTCATACTGGCTTCATGTACCAAAGACCTGAATACCGTGCCACTGGATCCAAAAAGTATTACTTCAGCAACAGTTTTCGATAATCCTGCTGCTTACAAAGAAGCTTTGGCCAAAATTTATGCCGGATTGGCTTTGTCAGGCCAGCAAGGGCCTGCCGGAAATTCCGATATCAGCGGTATTGACGAAGGCTTTGGTGAGTACCTGCGTGGTTTGTGGTACCTCGAAGAACTGCCCACCGATGAGGCAGTTATTTCGTGGAACGACCAAACGGTAAAAGACTTCCATAACCAGTCATGGGGAAGCAGCGATGTTTTTATAAGTGCTTTTTACTACCGTGTATTTTATCAAATCGGCCTTTGTAATGAGTTCCTGCGCCAGACTACCGATGCCAAGCTCAAAGAACGTGGTGTGGATGATGCGCTGAAAGCCAAAATTGTCCATTACCGTGCCGAAGCCCGTTTTATGCGTGCGCTAAGTTACTACCATGCCATTGACGAGTTTGGAAATGTTCCCTTTGTTACGGAAAATGATCCGGTAGGTGCTTTTTTTCCAAAACAAATTTCACGTGCCGACCTGTTTAAATACATTGAGTCGGAACTGAAAGCCATTGAACCCAACCTAATCGATGCCCGTCAAAATGAATACGGACGTGCTGATAAAGCTGCCGACTGGACCCTTTTGGCCAAACTTTACCTGAATGCCAAAGTCTTCACCGGACAGGAAAGGAACACCGACTGTATCACTTATTGTAAAAAGGTGATAAATGCCGGCTATTCGCTGAAACCAAAATATGCAAATTTGTTTCTTGCCGACAATAACCTGAATAATGACGAGGAGATTTTTTCCATTAACTTTGATGGTATTCATACCCAGACCTGGGGCGGGACCACTTTCATAATCCATGCTGCCGTAGGTGGAAAAATGACCCCTTCCGACTATGGTATTGATGGCGGATGGGCAGGAACACGTACCACCAGTGCCCTTGTTAATAAATTTCCCGATGCAACAGGTGCCAAAGACAGCCGGGCCATGTTTTTTACAGATGGCCAAAAGCTGGAAATCAACGATGTGGGTAAATTTACCGATGGTTATGCCGTTACCAAATTTAAAAACATTACCTCCACCGGAAATCCCGGTTCCGACCTGACTTTCCCTGATACCGATTTCCCGTTGTTCAGGTTGGCCGATGTATATTTAATGTACGCCGAAGCTGTTGTAAGAGGCGGTACAGGCGGAGACATGGCCACTGCTGTAAGTTATATTAACAAGTTGCGCGAAAGGGCTTACGGAAACAATTCCGGCGACATCACGGCCAACGATTTAACATTGGATTTCATCCTAAATGAAAGGGCACGTGAGTTATATTGGGAAGCCCAAAGGAGAACAGACCTTATCCGCTTTGGGAAATTTACCAGTAGCAGCTACCTGTGGCCTTGGAAAGGCGGCGTAAAAGAAGGTACGGCCACCGACAGCCATTATAACCTTTATCCTCTTCCGGCATCAGATGTTACTGCCAATCCCAATTTAACACAAAATACTGGTTATTAATCCTCTAAAATTGAATCAAATGAAAAAGATATCAATAATATTTATGGCCCTGGCACTGTTACTGGGCTTTTATTCCTGCGAAAAATCAGGCACTGAGGTTGTCCTTGACCCGGCTGCCATTACAGCACCGAAAATGACCAGTCCGGCAGATGGCAGTACCATGGTTTTCACCAATGAAAACAAAGACAGTACCATACTCTTCGCCTGGTCATCCGCTCAATACGGCTTTAATACTGCCGTTGACTACTACGTACAGGTTGACCGGAAAGGCAATAATTTTCAAAATGCTTTGCCCGTTGGCCATGCCAAAAGCAAAGACACCCTGAAAATAAACATAAATGACCTGAACAACCAAATTCTGTTGCTGGAAGATGACCCGGAAATTCCCAATCCGTTGGATGTTTCCTTCCGTGTCATTGCCATTATCAACAGCCAGGTGGATACGGCTTTCTCCAATACCATGAACGTGAATGTTACCCCGTTCTATATCCCGATTGTTTATCCGCAATTGTATGTCCCGGGATCCTATCAGAACTGGAGTCCGGCCACCGCTGATTCTATCGGCTCGTTGAACAGCGATGGCTCTTACGAAGGGTACATTTATATGAATTCGGCCACCACGCCTATTCAGTTTAAATTTACCAGTGCCCGCGACTGGAACCACACCAATTATGGCAGTGCCGGGCCCGGCAAACTCACCACCGAAAACGGGCTGAGCAACAACCTGGAAGTGCCCGAAAGCGGCTACTATAAGCTCAATGTGGACACGCAGGCTTTGACCTGGAGTTACCTGAAAACCACCTGGGGGTTGATTGGCGATGCCACGCCCGGCGGTTGGGATACCGATACGCCCATGACGTACGATGTGGCCAACCATGTTTGGACCGTTACCCTGGACTTAACAGCCAACAGCATAAAATTCAGGGCCAACGGTAGTTGGGCATTAAATTACGGCAGTGATAAAAATGATGGAAAGCTACAGGAAGGAAGCAACACAAATATTGCCGTTCCCAAAGCTGGAAATTACACGGTCGTTTTAGATTTGAGCCACACGGTTTATAAATATAAATTAATTAAAAACTAATCAATTAAAAAAAGATTTCCACAGGCAGTGAAGAAAATACTGCCTGTGGAAACTTTTTCGCTGGTAAAGAGAAAGGTTAAAATTATGTTAAAATTTACCAGCCTGTTGATTTTAAAGTAAGATTATAGTAACTTTGCGAAAAACAGAACCTAAAATTAAAATTATTTATTCATCTTAAATTAAAATGTTATGAAAAAAATTCTACTTAGTGCCTTTGCCTTCTTTTTGATGGCAGGATTATTTGCCCAAACAGGGGATGTTACCTTTAACGTGAGTGTAAAAGGTGATACTACTTTCAATCCCAAAACTGATACCATGTATATTACCGGTGACTTTGCCGGATGGCATGAGCCCGGAGTGGATACTTTAATGATGGCTCCCAACACTGATTCAACCAGGTACACGTTAACCGTTCACGGGGTATCTAATGGACTGATCCAGTACAAATATTTTTACGGTCCTTCCTGGAACGATGGCGAATGGGATGGTGACCCCAACCGCAGGGCACTTATTGATGGCAACACCGCATTAAAAGACAAATTTGGCGACACACCGGTTTTGGTTGTTTTCAAGGTACGCACGGACTCCATTGCCGACAGCATTAGAACCAATAAAATATCGGTTTTCCTGGCCGGGGATTTCGGAATAGGAAAAGCCTGGGCCATGCCTGGTTCGCTGGCACCCCTGAAATGTACTCCCAATAAAGATACCACCGCGTTTACACTCAATCTGTGGTTATACAAAGGTGCCAATATCCAATACAAAAACTTCCTGGTTTTTGACAGTACAGCCAGTTGGGATAATGGCGAGTGGGATGGTGGCGACAACCGGAAAGATTCCATCACAGGTCCTGACACTTTGAACACGGTATGGGGCGATATGGGATTCACCGGTATTCGTACAATCAATGCCGTACAACCCAACTTTAACCTTTATCCCAATCCGGTACACAACGTGCTTTACATTGACAATCTGGAAAATGCAAACCGCATCGAAATTTTCAATATTACCGGACAACGGGTTCGCGTTATCCGTGAAGTTACCGGGAAAAAGGTAACCATACAAACCGGTGATTTAAACAGTGGTTTTTATGTTGTTTCCGCCTTTGGGGACAATGGTATCGTTAAATCCATGAAGTTTATTAAACGATAAATTACAATCGGTATTCATAAAAAAAGCTGTCCGCCAATTGACGGACAGCTTTTTTTATGATACAGTAATAACCTGAATTTGAGATAAGACTTGCCAACGATTAGCGATAGAAAGGGCCTGTCTCAGGTTATTATCTTATGAATACCTTATGTATAAAAACATGGCCTGTTTCCTCCACCCTCACAAAGTAGATACCCTTCCGGTTGACCCGGATTTGCTGTTTGGCAGCACCGTTTAACAAACCATCATACACTTTTTGCCCCAGCGTGTTGAAAATGGAGACTTTTCCGTTGAGCATGTGCTGTCCGTGGAGATAGACCGTGTTGCCATACGAAAATACCTGAATGCCATCGGTTTCGTTTACGTTGGGAACGGCCGTAACGCCGTTGATGTGCAGGACGAAACGGTTTACGTCATCGCCTTTGTTAGCACTGAAATCGTAACTGCCGGTGTTGCTTAAGTCTATCTTTTCTCCGGTTTTCAGGTCTTCGAGCACCAGCCCTGTGTTGTCAAAACTGTCGGCCCCTTTGATGGTCAAATGATAAACCGTGCTTACACCGGGCTTAAAGTGCAAGGGCACATCGTAAGCGGTGGTGGTTTCGGGCAGGTAGTTTGTGGAGAAATCCTGTGCATCGCTCTTTGTCCACAACGAAGGGGCTGTTTTTACGATGCTGAACAGCTTGTGCGAGTCGAAAGCCATATCAAAACCTTCGGTGGCATGGGCTTTAAAGCCGAGCGTACTGATGTCGTAATAACCGTTGGCATCGTTGGAAACCTTAAAGGTTAAGGTCTCTTTGGGGCTTGTTGCCGTAACACTTTTATGGTTATTGGTGGCATCGTGCACACGGTCGGCGGCGGGAATGGTCAGTGAGTTGGTGCCGGAAGTAACCTGGATGAAAAAACCGTTGGTGGAGGGGATAACCTTGTTATCTCCGTCTACGGTCACATCGTTGTAATTTCCACCGCTTTCGTTCCATACTTTGGCAACACCATCTACATTGTTTAAGTTCCAGTTGGTAGTTCCCCATTTTAAGGCACTGGAAAAGGGATTGCCCAGCAGGTGCCAGCCGTTTCCCTCTCCGGCAGTGTAGCTAAGATTCGATATTGAAATATCAGAAGTATTCAGTGTTCCAATAAAATTATGTGTCAGGTCAGCATCATTGGCCACGAGGTAACCTTTGTCATCCGTAAAGTCAAAAACAGTGGTCCGGTAATTTTTCCATTTATTTTCGGCTTCACTCCAGTAATAGAGATCATTTTTCGTTCCCGTTGCTGTAGGGTCCCAGTCGGTATTTGCTATCGGCATGCTCGTTACCGGACAGCCGATTTCATGCCATCCGTTACCGGATGCAGTTACATCGTCAGTAGTGAATTTTTTAATGTATCGTTTTACTGTGACGTTTCCTGAAAATGTACCGCCTACAATGAGGGAACCGTTACCGGTAGCATCGGAATGAACAACCAAGCCGGAGGCACTGGCAGAATTAGTCAAATCACCATTCACTGTCAGGCCATCACCAACATCAATAGCAAGTGAAGCTCCTGCATTAATGGTCAAATCATTACATTCGGCAGGAGCAGAAATAGTATTTGTAACCGTAACCGAATGCCTGATAATCACATCTTTGTCGTTTCCGGGGACAGCTCCGGCTTTCCATGTAGCAGCGTCAGACCAGTTTCCGGATTGGGTTGTCCCATATTTCACCGTATAGGAATAATTGGGGCCGCCATTGTTATTGTAATTAATGGTTAACAGGTCATAATCGCTCGCGGGATTGGAAACCGTTGTGGAAAACACATAGTAGCTCACTGCCGTTTCGGCATTCTGAACCGGAATGCTGGCCGTTCCTGCCGAGCCGGTAAAGCTCACCGGAATAATGGCCGAATTATGCCAGCCATCCGTTGAATACCGCACATAAACCTTTTCTTCGGTACACGGTGCAGCACTGGTGGTAACAGTAACCGTTACGGCATCATTGTCCGAAACGTCCTCTGCAACAGGCTGCTGGCTGACGACATCTATGGTAACCGGCTGGGCACCCGTTTCCATGACATAGCCATGACTATCCGATGCATCGCTTACATCTTCCCACGTGAATGTGTAATATTTCCCATCGGACTGGGAAAAAGTACCATTATCACCACCGCTATACCAGGTAGTATTTTCGTCAAAATTCACATTATCTCCCCTTCCCCAGCTATGGACCCAATTGGCATCCGAATCCCTGAATTTAAACCCTGAGGAGGAAACAGCTCCGGATGCGTGTATTGTGGTTATCCAGCTTGGCGTTCCAAGCGGACGGTAAGCCATAAGCCGGGCACCCCACGAATTCATGTCGCCACTCCAATACATACTTCCCTGCCTTTTAACCGTATAGGTGTAATTAGGCCCGCCGTTATTGTTGTAGTTTATCGTCAACAAATCAAAATTGACAGCCGAACCGGAAGTCAGGCCGGAAACCGTGGTAGAGAACACATAATAATTCACGGATGCCTTATTGGTCTGTTTTGGAATAGTAGCAGTACCAGTAGTTCCGGAAAAACTAAACGCAACAACATGTTGGTTTTGCCAGCCGTTCACAAAATAGCGAAGATAAATATGTTCTTCGGCACACGGTGCGGAGCTTGTGGTAATGGTTACCACAACAGCATCGTTCTCCGAAACATCATTTTTCCCCGGTTGCTGGCTGACAGCATCGATGGTAACCGGTTGGGCACTCGTTTCCATAACGTAGCCTTTGCTGTCATTCCCGTTGGCCACATCTTTCCAGATAAATGTATAATAGTTGCCACTGGACTGGTTAAACGAACCGTTTCCGCCACCTGAATAGGCAGTATATTCCGTGTTGATACTTACTCCCTGTGTACCCACCGGATCAGAGGATGCACCCCACAGATGGTCCCAGCTGTCAGTAGAATTTCTGAACTTAAATCCGGAAGCAGAATTATCGGCAGTGGCCTGAACGGTAATACTCCAGCTTGGCGTACCAAGCGGGCGGTAATGCATCGCTGAAGCCTGCCAGCTATTCATATCTCCGCTGAGGTACATGTTCGCCTGACTTTGTCCGGACAAACGGGATACCCCAAAAACAAATGTTTCAGAAAGAATCAGTAGATAGATAAAAAATGTTTTCATAACCAGTCCTCCAGAAAATACCAAAATGACACCTAATCATTCGGGGTGTTTTTTCCCCCGTCATACAATTTTTTCCCGCCATAGGCAGCCCCTAGGCCGAGGAGAATAACAACTCCCGTCCCAATGGGTGCCCCGCTGCCCTGGTCTCCGGTAGAGCCATGATGTGGAGGCGGAAATGCCTGTGCAAAAGTGTTGTTGCTCCAAAACATAAGCCCGAAGGCCAAACTGAATATGATGAGAAACTTTTTCATTTTTATCTTATTTTTTATGTTACAATTTTATTGAATAAACACTTTTTTGGTAAACACGTAGTTGTTTTCTTCCACCCGTACAAAGTAGATGCCTTCGTGCTGGTTGACCCGGATTTGCTGTTTGGCAGCACCGTTTAACAAACCATCATACACTTTTTGCCCCAGCGTGTTGAAAATGGAGACTTTTCCGTTGAGCATGTGCTGCCCGTGGAGATAGACCGTGTTGCCATACGAAAATACCTGAATGCCATCGGTTTCGTTTACGTTGGGAACGGCGGTTACGCCGTTGATGTGCAGGACGAAACGGTTTACGTCATCGCCTGTCTCTGCACTGAAATCGTAACTGCCGGTATGGCTTAAGTCTATCTTTTCTCCGGTTTTCAGGTCTTCGAGTACCAGCCCTGTGTTGTCAAAACTATCGGCCCCTTTGATGGTCAAATGATAAACCGTGCTTACACCGGGCTTAAAGTGCAAGGGCACATCGTAAGCGGTGGTGGTTTCGGGCAGGTAGTTTGTGGAGAAATCCTGTGCATCGCTCTTTGTCCACAGCGAGGGGGCTGTTTTTACTATGCTGAACAGCTTGTGTGAGTCGAAAGCCATATCAAAACCTTCGGTGGCATGGGCTTTAAAGCCGAGCGTACTGACGTCGTAATAACCGTTGGCATCGTTGGAAACCTTAAAGGTTAAGGTCTCTTTGGGGTTTGTTGCCGTAGCACTTTTAACATAAATAGCAGAATGCATACGGTCAGCGGCAGGAATAGTCAGCGAATTGGTACCGGAGGTAACCTGTACAAAGAAGCCAACAATAGAATAGAAAATATGTCCGGAAGTAACATCGTCATAATTTCCTTTGCTTTCATTCCACACTTTGGCCGTACCGGCCACATTGCTCAGGTGCCAGTTGGTAGTCCCCCATTTAAGTGCCGATGGATAAGGGTTTCCCAGTAAATGCCAGCCATCCCCATTCCCCGGCCCCGGAGTGTATGAAAGGTCTTGTATCGTAAAGCTTTCCGTATTAGGCACTCCGGTGAAAACATGTCTTATGTTTGTCTCATTGGCCACAAGGTAACCTTTTTGCGGCGAAAAATCAAATGTATTGTTCCTATAATTCTTCCATTTGTTTTGTGTTTCGCCCCAATAATATAGGTCGTTGTGAGGGGTACCCGTTGGATCCCAATCGGTACCCGAAACAACGAGCGAAGTAACAGGACATCCGATTTCATACCAACCGTCTGATGCAGTTACAGAGGAAAATTTAGGAATGTAGCGCAACAGGGTAGCATTCCCTGTAATGGTCCCGTTGACAATAAGCGAGCCGTTGCTGGAGGTGGAATAATTACCATCTTTTACCGTCAGGGTCCCGTCAATAATCAAATTGCCCGTTACCGTCAGGGCATCACCAGCATCAATCGTTAAGGACTTTCCGGAATTGATGGTTAAATCTTTGCATGTGGCAGGTGAACCAACGTTATTTTTAACCGTTACGTCATGCCCGATTATCACATCTTTGTCGTTTCCGGGGACGGCTCCCGCCTTCCATGTAGCATCGTCAGCCCAGTTTCCGGATTGGGTTGTCCCGTATTTCACCGTATAGGAATAATTGGGGCCGTTGTTATCATTATAATAAATAGTGTATAAATCTATATTACTATTTGTAAAAGTTGAAAGCGTAGAAATAGTTGATGAAAAAACATAGTAAGATAAATTAGTTCCCGCACTTTGAGCTGGTATTGTTGCTGTACCTATTGTTGAACCACTTGGAATTGATACAGATGCTAATGAGAAACTACTCCAGTTATCTGTGGAATAGCAAACATAGAAATGTTCCTCTGAACAAGGAGCTGCACTAGTTGTTATTGTTATTGCAACATTATCATTATCAGACACCAAATTTGCATTTGGACTTTGACTAACCCCATTAATTGTAACGGGAGCAGAGCTTGTTTCTAATATTGCATAGTTATTATTATCATCTGCTGTCGGATTTGAAGGAAAATTGAAGGTATAATAATAGCCATTTTTAACGGTAACAGAGCCATCAACGCCATTGTAATCTAAAACACCAATTGAATTTACAGTTGCTCCACTTTCTCCCCATTTAGCACCCCAGCCATCTTCAAACATTAAAAAATTTGCTGTGCCCGTAACGCTGGAATTTGCAATATAATAATTAATATAGCCTTTACCTTTATACAGTAAGGCCGGATCATTTGTAGGGTTTAACCCGTTCCATAAATGTAATTTTAATGTATTCCAAGCAAATACATCATTTGAAGACAACAATAATACATTCAATAAAAAAATTAATAGGACCTTTTTCATATGTCAAAAATTTTTAATTATTATTTCCTTTAGTTTATTATCAGTTTTTTTTTCAAAGATAGTTTCTTTTTTCAAAAACATCAATAGGTTCCTGTATTTTTTTACCTATTTAGGTAAATCAAACAGCACGGACTTCTTTTGTGCTGCAAACGTTTGAAATTGGGCATTTGGGCTTTTTTTTCGGCAAAAAAAACCTGAAACGGCGAGGCCGCCTTCCGGCCCCGGAACAGAAAAAAACGAATGGGCCAAAGGATGCCATCCTGCACCGATAAACCATCGAAGGGATAAAAAATGAAAATAACGAATATTCGCAAGGCAAAAAAAACTTCCGGCAGCCCGGCAGGATAGCCAAAACAATACTTTTTACAATCCAACATTGTTTTCACGAAAAGTTTATAATGCCTCAAACGTTTGTAATGCGGAAAATAATCCTGGCATGGCCTAACATACAAATGGTTTTTGCCCGGTTTTAGGGAACCCATGCCAATTTAACATTTCCGTACCTCTTTTTTAAATACTTTTGTTCTCTTCATGTATCAATCAGAAAACACTATCCGTTATGATTAAGAAAATTACCTTGGGACTGTTCCTCCTGCTTTTGGGCTTCGGCGAAACTTACGCTCAGCTCATTACTGCCAATCCGGCTTTCCCCACCGCCTCCGATGCGGTTACCATTACCTTTAATGCAGCCCTGGGCAGCGGAGGGCTGAAAGATTATACCGGAGATGTGTATGCCCACACAGGGGTCATCACGGACAAAAGCACCCAGCCTTCCGACTGGAAATATGTGAAGGCCGGATGGACACAAAACATTCCCGCCTGTAAAATGACCAAAATCGGCGATAACCTTTGGCAGCTAAAGATAACACCCTCTATCAGGGCGTACTATGGTGTCCCTGCCGGAGAGAAAATCCTGAAAATGGCCTTTGTCTTTCGTTCTTCCGATGGCTCGAAAACCGGAAAAAAGGCCGATGGCGGCGATATTTTTTATGATGTATATGAAGCCGGTACAAACGTGCAAATCACGCTTCCGGCACAACATCCGGATATTGTGGACTTAAACGACACAGTTTACGTAAAAGGAAGCAGTACCTATGCCGATTCCACCTTCCTGTACCTCGACAACCAACTGCTGACAGCCGATACAACTTCCTCGTTTTCCGATACAATTATAGCCAAAGCCTACGGTAAACACTGGATTATTGCCAAAGCCGTACAAAATAGTAAAATTGTTTATGATTCTGTCTATTTTTACGTGAACAAACCCGCCAATGTTGCCGCATTGCCTGCCGGTGTCAGGGATGGAATTAATTACATCAACGACAGCACGGTAGTTTTGAGCCTTTTTGCCCCTCACAAGCATCATATATTTGCCATTGGCGACTTCAGCAACTGGGAGGTGGGCGATAAATGGGCCATGAACATGACCCCCGACAGCAACCGGTTTTGGGTAGAGATAAAAGGGTTAACGCCCAAAAAAGAGTATGTCTTTCAATACCTGATTGACGGCACCATTCGCATTGGCGACCCGTATGCCGACAAAGTAAGCGACCCATGGAACGACCAGTATATCAGCGCAAAAACCTATCCCGACCTGATAGCCTACCCCAAGGGAAAGACAACGGGTATTGCCTCTGTCCTGCAAACGGGCCAAACGCCCTATTCATGGAAAACCTCCAAATTTCAGGCCCCGAACAAGCAAGACCTCGTCGTTTACGAACTGCTGGTGCGTGATTTTACAAAAGGGCACACTTTTGACGACATCATTGACACGCTTGGTTACCTTAAACGGCTGGGAATTAACGCCATCGAACTCATGCCCGTAAGTGAATTTGAAGGAAACCTGAGCTGGGGATATAATCCGAATTACTATTTTGCCGTGGACAAATACTATGGACCGAAAAATACATTTAAAGCATTTGTGGATTCCTGCCACGCCAATGGCATCGCCGTCATTATGGACATGGTCCTCAACCATGCCTACAACTCCTGCCCTCTCGTTATGATGTACTGGGATGCAGCCAAAAACCGGCCCGCGGCAAACAGCCCCTGGTTTAACGAAGAGCCACCCAATCCCACTTACCACTGGGGAAGTGATTTTAACCACGAGAAGCCTGCCACCAAACAGTTTGTGGACAGCGTAAACCACTATTGGATATCACAATACCACGTGGATGGTTTCCGGTTTGATTTCACCAAAGGCTTTACCAACAAACCCGGCGATGGATGGGCTTATGATCAGTCGCGTATTGACGTTTTGAAACGTATGGCCAGCCACATCTGGTCCTACAAAAAGAATGCTTATGTGATTCTGGAACACTTTACGGAAAACAGTGAAGAGAAGGTTTTGACCGATGCCGGAATGTCCGTTTGGGGAAATGGCAATACCAACTACAACCAGGCCACTATGGGCTACAACGACAATTCGGATTTCTCGTGGATATCGTACAAAAAACGGGGATATACCAATCCTGCCGGGGTCATGGGCTACATGGAAAGCCACGATGAAGAACGCCTCATGTTTAAGAATGAAAAATATGGCAACGCTGCCGGTGCATACAATATCAAAAATATTCCCACGGCCTTGAAACGCATGGAAATGGCCGGTACATTTTTCTTCACCATCCCGGGCCCCAAGATGATATGGCAATTTGGGGAACTGGGTTATGATATTTCCATCAACCAGTGTGAAAACGGGACCATCGATGACAACGGCGGTTGCCGTACGCATCCCAAGCCCATTTTGTGGGACTATTACGACAATTCCAACCGGAAACACCTGTACGGGGTCTGGTCAGCTTTGATTCACCTGAAAGAGGCCCAACCGGTTTTCCGTACAACAAACTATTATCTGGAGCTGGGAAACGGGCTTTTCAAAAGGATTCAGTTGAACAGTGCGGATATGGATGTTACCATTTTGGGCAACTTCGATGTGAAAGCCCTGGACGTTCATCCCTATTTTCAAAAAACAGGCTGGTGGTATGATTATTTCAGCGGCGATTCGCTGAATGTTACCGGTACGGGCAACGATTTTCAAATGACCATGAAACCCGGTGAATATCATCTATACACTTCGGTACGTTTGAAAAAACCCGATTTTATCCTCGGTGTTCCGCAAAAAGAGCAGAACAATGCCCTAAAAAGCTTTTCTGTTTTTCCCAATCCGGCCTCATCCGGGATCGATGTAAGATGGAACATGCAGCAACCGTCCACCGGCGAAATTTCTCTCTTTGACCTAACCGGCAGGCAGGTACGTACTCTTTACAAAGGGGACTTAAGTAAGGGCATAAACCAAATGCATTTCGGACTTTCCGGTATTAACAACGGACTTTATTTCCTCATGCTCAATACAAAAAATGGACGACTGGTGAAAAAGCTGATGATCCGGTAAATACAAATTTATTTACCGGTCTTTGCTGGTCGGGATTTGTAATCCCGACCCTACCAAGGGATGTGGATTTTAAATCCACCTTTACAAACTTCCGGATTGCAAATCCGGAAGAGCCAAGAGTTAATATTTCAGGGTTGCAAACCCTGAAGAGCGGCAGAAGAAGTCTATGCTGACGCTTGAACAATTCCATGATTCAACTTTTCCAACCTTTCAGGAGCAAGACCACCTGAAAGGTTAATCATTCTTTCTTCTTCAGGGAAACATGGTATTGAACGCCACCGGTAACCCAGATACCCGGCATGACCACACTGCCAATATCGCGGTAAGTCTGGTCCAATAAGTTGTCGGCCTGAACAAAAAAAGTAAAACGGGGCAATTTGTACCGGATTTTCAAATTTAAAAGAAAAACCGTACTGTAAGGTGCTTTTTTGTTTTGTTCGTAGTCAAAATAATCTCCGTTACGTTTTTGAATGGAAAAAGTCCAACCGGCGGTCAGGTTTCCGAAAACAGCATGTTGTAAATAAATACTCAGGTTATGGCGAAGATAATCGAGGGCATAGAGTGAGACATATCCCGAAGCACTTTTAGCGGAATACAGATAATGATAGTTCAGCCTCACGGCTTTCACAATTTTTTTATTGGCCCGGGCCGGAAGGTAAGCCAGCGAGAAACCGGCCCCCAACGTATTCATTCGGGTCAGGTTCAGGCTCTCCCATTTGGCGTCCGGACTTTTCTTTACCCAGTCAATGAGGTTATGGCCAAGCCTGTAGGACAAAGAAGCCGAAAAAGTGAACCTTTTCAGGAAATATTGGGCCCCTGTGCTAAAACCATAAGATGTTTCCGGTTTCAGCTGCGGATTGCTCACATGATCCGGGCCTGTATAATAGAGATCGGTAAACGTAGGCAACCGGATACCACGATTTGCCGAAAAATAGGTTTTCAGCTTTTTTGTTACAAACCAGGAGATATCCAAACCGGGAGAAAACAGGAAACCGTACGCTGCATTGTAAAATACATTTACCCCCGCCGAGACGGAGAAATTTTGTTTCTGATAAAACTGGTTAAGAAAAACGTTGGTTTGCAGCCTCTCTTTTTTATGGTCATAAAATGCCTCTTTGTCGATGGAGGAAAACAGGGTATCTGCCATAGGTTCTCCCAACACATTGCTGAGAATTTTTTCGTACCGCAACGAAATACCGGCGGCCGTTCTTCCCAAAACAGAGGAAAACCCCACACTTCCCTCTGCTCCTGCCACATCCGTTCGATGAAAATTTGGCCCCTGATAGGGATAAAATCCTGCCGGCGTACGAAATCCGGCACTATCCGTACCTTTCACAAACCAGTCGCCCTGTTTTTGGTACCAGTCATTGCCTTCCCTGAAAAGCTCAAACCGGTCGTAAAGCCTCCGCCAGTGGATATTTCCACCGTATTGTATTTTACTTTTCCTGTCATTTCGGATACCCAAACCGGCAGACATAACTTTAATTCTTTCAAACTGGTCGGGATACCTGGCCGTATAGAAACTGTTGGCACCAAAGGCTTTGTCTGCATAACCCAGTTGCAGGTTCAGGCTTGTATTGCCCACCGAAAGAAACGATTGGTGTGAAATACCCAGGTTTTTGAAATCCGTATTTATCCGGTATCCATTGGAGCGGCTTCCGCTGACGGAAGTCTGGTTAATGACCCGTCCGGTATGGTAGCCGGCCAACAAAGAAGAAGAGAACAAACCATACTGCCCGGCACGGACACCGAAAGTAAGGTTGTCCCCGGGTTCTTTTTTGGTAATAATGTTGATGGCACCTGAAAAAGCATTCGGCCCAAACCATCGGGCAGACGGGCCACGGACAATCTCGACTTTTTCCACATCATTCAGGTTCAGGGGCTGGTCCAGATTATGATGGCCGGTCTGCGGGTCGTTTACCGGAATACCGTTGATCATAATCAGTGCCTGGTCGAAAGACCCGCCGGCAAGGTTCAAATCGGCCTGCATGCCAAAAGTGCCACGCTGCCGCAAATCGAGGCCTCCGGCCTGTTCCAGCAAGCCATCCAGGCTGTTGGCAGGAATATTTTTTATCTCACTGTGGGGAATTATCTCCACCCTGCGGGGAATCTTTCTCAGTACCACAGGATTAGATACTGCCGAAACCCGGATTTCGCTCAACAACACAGTATCCTTTTGGGCCAAAAGTCCCAATGGCAAAATAACCGATAAAAAGAAAAATAAAACCTTTTTCCAATTTGCTTTCTCCATGCTTTCCCGATAAGAAAATGCAAAACTATAAAAAGTGTGAATACCGGTATTTTTTTTAATTTTGGCCACACATTAGGCTGGCCATCCAGCCCTTGTCGAGAATAATTATTTATACAACAAAACCGTGAACGTAGAGCCTCATTATCAAAATATTGATTTAAAATTTGCAGATACTGAAATTCCTTCCGGAAAGACAGGCTGGCGCAGTCCATCCAATATCGCCCTCGTGAAATATTGGGGGAAAAAACCGGTGCAGATACCGCAGAACCCATCCATTAGCTTCACCCTGAGCAACTCCTATTCGGAAACGGAAGTGAGTTATTCGCCGGCTTCTTCCGGGAAACCGGAAATGGAATTTTATTTTGATGGACAACGAAACCCGGCCTTTGAAGAAAAGACGGCAAAATTCTTTCAAAGCCTGTCAGCGATTTTTCCTTTTGTAAACCAGCTGAGATTCGTCATCCGTTCCAAAAATACTTTTCCCCATTCTGCCGGTATCGCCTCTTCGGCTTCCGGCATGAGTGTACTGGCCATGGTTTTGTGCGATATGGAACGACAGTTTTTCGGCACGTTGCAAAACGATGAGGATTTTCGCCGCAAGGCTTCCTACATGGCACGGTTAGGTTCCGGAAGTGCCAGTCGGTCGGTTTATGGCGGAGTGGTCATTTGGGGTGAAACGAAAAATGAACCCGGGACTTCCGATTTCTATGGCTTTCCGGTAAACGACCGGATACATGAAATTTTCAGCGATTATCAGGATACCATTTTGCTGGTGGATGCCGGGGAGAAAAAAGTCTCCAGCCGCGTGGGACATGGCTTGATGAACAGCAATCCTTATGCGGGAGAACGGTTTAAACAGGCACACGAAAATTTATCGGAACTTTTACAAGCCATGCGCGACGGCGACACCACGACTTTTATCCGTATCACCGAGTCGGAAGCACTTACGCTGCACGCCATGATGATGACTTCACAGCCTTATTTTCTGTTGATGAAGCCCAACACGCTGCAAATTATCCAACGGATTTTTGCTTTTCGCGAAAAGACAGGGTTACCGGTAAGCTTTACGCTGGATGCCGGCCCCAATGTGCACATGCTTTATCCGGCCGCCATAAAAGTGGAGGTAAAGCAATTTATTGAGGATGAGCTGGTTTCTTTCCTGAGCCCGTTGGGATTTATTGACGATGAAGTGGGAAAAGGTCCGGAGAAAATCTTGTAGCCATGCCGCAACGCGAAAATTTCTATTCCAAGATATTGCTTTTTGGCGAATATGCCCTCATGGCAGGTTCGCCGGCGTTGAGCATTCCCTACAACGACCTGCATGGTGCTTTTGCCTTTGGTAAGACAAACGGCCTTTCCGGGTTTGACTCCAACAGCCATTTAAAGAAATATGCCGGGTACCTGCACGAACTTTCGCGGAAGGCAGACTTTCAAGGTAAATTAGATATTCCGGGATTGGAAAAGGATATTGCCAACGGGCTTGTGTTTGAAAGCAACATCCCGTTGGGATACGGGCTGGGGAGTTCGGGGTCGTTGGTGGCTGCTGTTTATGAGCGTTACGGGATGAATAAAATTCCGGTCGGGGCGGCCCTTTCCAACGATAAGCTTGTTGCTTTGAAACAAATCATGGCGGCCATGGAATCGTGGTTTCACGGGAAAAGTTCCGGGTTGGACCCCCTGATTTGTTATTTGCAAAAGGCGGTGATGGTCAAGGGAGAGAATAAATTGGAGGTGGTTGACTTACCGCAATTTACATCAGATACCGGCGGGGCGATGTTCCTGCTGGATACAGGTACCACCGGCGAAACACAACCGCTGGTAAATTATTTTGTAAACCAGTGTGAAAAGGCTGATTTTCTTGATAAAATTAAATCGGAACTCGTTCCGCTCAACCAACAGTGTATCCGGGCTTACCTTTTGGGAGACACGGAGGCGTTGTTTCCCTGTGTGGAAAAACTGTCCGCTTTTACACGGCAATATTTCCAACCCATGATTCCAGAAAAAGTACTGCCTGTTTGGGAAAAAGGCTGGAAAACCGGGAAATATTTCCTAAAACTTTGTGGCTCGGGCGGGGGCGGAATGATGCTCGGATTTACTTCCGATTTTGAGCAGACAAAAAATATTTTAAAGGCATTCCCCATAAAAATAGTTCAGCAATTCTAAAGAAAAAACAATGACAACAACAAACCAAAGGCATTCGAATGACGAACTAAAAGCCATTTTTGAAGATTATCTTTTTACCAAAGGTTACGAAAGTTTCCCGGAAGTGTTGTACAAACCGGCGTTGCAAATAATGAAAATGAAGGCCAAACGCATTCGCCCCGTGTTGCTGCTGACGGCCTGCGAAGCTTTCGGTGAAGACATCGCGAAAGCACTGGATACGGCTTGCGCCATCGAGACTTACCATAACTTTACACTGGTTCATGACGATATTATTGACAAAGCGGATATCCGGAGAAACGAAACAACGGTGCACAAGGCTTTCGGCGTGAACAAAGCCATTCTTACGGGCGATGCCATGTTGCTTCATGCCATTCATTTACTGAACAAAGCACCCCGTGACAAGCATTTTGCCCTGCTTACCGCTTTTGAGAAAGTAGCTGCCGAAGTTATTGAGGGGGAACAGTATGATGTTGACTTTGAGGATATTCCCGAAGTTACCTTGGATGAGTACCTGAATATGATTCGACTGAAGACGTCTGTTTTGCTGGCCGCAGCCCTGCACATGGGGGCCATTATTGGAAATGCTTCTCCTGAAGACCAGAAACATATTTATAATTTTGGCGAAAAGCTGGGGTTGGCTTTCCAGATTAAAGATGATTATCTCGATACTTTCGGCGACCAGAAAACATTTGGCAAGCGGATTGGCGGCGATATTCTGCAAAACAAAAAGACCTACCTGCTTTGCCTTTCACTGACCAAAGCCGATGAAGCACAGCGTCGGGAAATCTTCGATATTTTTGAAGAAAAAGAGGAGGAGAAAAAAATTGAGGCTATGAAGGCCATTTATGAGCAACTGAATGTGCACAAAGATACGTTTGCCATTATGGAGAGGTATTATGATGAGGCACTTGATTCGCTGAAGAAACTATCTATCGGGCATGCGCAAAGCCGGCGGTTGTTTGAGCTGGCCGAGTCAATTTATAAAAGGAATTTTTAAATCCCGAGTTTTTCTTTCAGGCTTTTGATACGGCTTTTGCTCACCTGCACTTGGGTACCATCTTTCAGGATGACCATGTAGCTTTCTTTGCCGTATTTTTCCAGTTTTTCCATTTGGTCGAGGCGGATAATGTGTGAACGGTGAACTCTGAGAAATTGTTCCGGCGGGAGTTGCTTTTCTAATTGTGTCATGGTCTCTTTTTTCAGAAACCGGCCTTTTGAAGTGTGAAATTCCACGTAATCGTCTTGTGCTTCCACGTGCCTGATTTCGTCCACGGGAATCACATCAATACGGCTTCCTGTTCTTACAAAAAATCGCTCCTGTGGCCCGGATGACTCTTGAACCTGCCCCTTCAGTTTTTCCAAAGCATGATTTGAATGCGATTTGTTTTTTAGGCGGGTAAAGACTTTTTCCAGTGCCTGATCGAAACGTGTTTTGGAAAACGGTTTCATAAGATAATCCACAGCATTCAGCTCAAAAGCACGCAGGGCAAATTCGTCATAGGCTGTCGTGAAAATGATTTCCGGGTATTCGTCCAGCAGCTCCAGCATTTCAAAACCGGTGAGCTTGGGCATCTGAATATCGAGAAAAATCAAATCGGGACGATATTCGGTAATGGCTTTTATGCCTTCAAAGCCGTTTTCACACTCGGCCACCAGTTCTATTTCGCTGTGAGGCTGCAAGTAAGCTTTCAGTAAATCGCGGGCCGGTTGTTCATCTTCAATGATCAGGGCAAATATTTTATTGTTCATGAGTTACTTCCGTTTGTTTAATTTTTTGGTAACCGTAAAACAGCTTTGAAAACCATCTTGTCTGCCACAGTCTCCAGCAAATCGGTCCGATGATAAATCAATTGCAGCCGTTTCTTAATATTTTTCAGTCCAATGCCTTCCCCTTTGGGTTTCTTCACTTCCGGGTCGTAATCGTTGCTGATTTCGATGACAAGATAATCATTTTCCTCTTTACAGGAAATCTCCACCTGTACCTCATCGGAGCTGTTATAAACGCCGTGTTTTATGGAGTTTTCGATGAGAGGTTGCAGGATCATGTTGGGAATCTGCTGGCTATAACAGCTCTCGGGGATGCTGTAAACAAAATTCAGCCGCTTCCCAAAACGCACTTTTTCAATTTCCAGATAACGTTTCAGGTTCTCGAATTCCTTTTGCAGGCTGGTTTTTTCATTTTTGTCGTGGCTTAACGAGTAGCGAAGAAAATCGGAAAGTTTAATGACCATTTCCTGCGCTTTTTCGGGGCTTGTAATGGTGAGTGAGCTGATGGAGTTCAGGCTGTTGAACAAAAAATGAGGGTTAATTTGTGATTTTAACGTTTCCAGCTCCGCTTTGGTTACCAGGTTTTGCAACTTACTTTCCGTCTTCAGCTTTTCCTGTAGGTCATCATAATACAGAATCAGGTAGTAAAACATCACAAAAAGCAGATAATAAAACAGCCCGATGACGGCCCTCCAGGCAAGGGAGTTTCTTAAAAAGTCCATGTAAGCCTCATCGCCGCCGTAAAATCCACGCATGGAGAAATAGCCCAGCAACAGCCAAAGGGAAATGACTACAAGGGCGATGAGCAGGTGGTTGAAAAGCAAATCGAAAAAAGAGGGCTTCTCTTTCAAATTGAACCGGATGACGTACCACAAGCTGTAGCCGGCAACCATGAAAATAAGGTTAAAGACCAGTGAATCGGTCAGGCTTTCTGTCCCGCTAACCCCGTAGAAAAAATTGAGAACCAGTGTATGAACAGCTATAATCAGTATCCAGACAGCCAGATAACTTAAAAAATAACTTTTGTTTTTCGATACCGGGTTAAACAACATTTTGCTGTATTTTTCTTTTTGTAAAAAGGCTTACACCCATATTGTCTCTATCTTGCTCACCCGCTTTTCCAGATTGTACCGTTCCACCCAACCGTTGATCAGAAACAGATCAATAATCCATCCAATGCCAAAAAGCTGGCCGGTCAAAAGATACAGGATACCACTTCCGTATTTCCCAAGATAAAAGCGATGGGCAGACAGGAAGCCTAAAAAGAACCAGAGCAGATATGTTGCCACTTTTGATTTCATTGTCAGTTTGTTTAAGATTAGAAACTCTTTACTTCAACGCCACCCAGCATAACAAGTCCCTTAATAATCAGAACCTTATCTTCGGAAGCATTTATACTTACCGCCCGTTTATCGGTAAATCCGCCCAAAACAGAGATGGCATCCGATTGAACCGCCCAGTTTTCGGGAACGATAAACTTGGTACCGCCAAACAAAGTAAAAACATCAATGACAGCCGTTTTGGAAGCAAACTCCACATGCCGTAAATCGAATTCGGAGCCACCCATAACCGCGGTAATATTGCCGCCTTTGAAATTTTTGGACTGTATTATCTTCACTCCCCCGCCAAACAGCGAAACATCGTTCAAATAGCCGTTGCTGCCCTCTTTCGGATGACCATTCTCATCATATTCAATATGATGCGGACGTTGCCTGTAAATCAGGACAAACCCCAGCCCTATGAAGATGAGCGGCCAAAAAATATCTTTAAACCGAATATAATATCCGAAAATATCAGGCAGCCAGAAGAAGGCACCGACACCGATTAAAATATAGGCTGTAATTTTGTTGGGCCTGGCAACCAGCATGACTACCCCGATATAAATCAGGATGCTTTTCCACGAGAAAATATAGTATCCCATGTCAACATTAAAAAAATCGAGGTTAGAGAGCATTAAAAGGGCACCGATAAAAATCAGCAGGCCGCCGATGGCCAGCTTGCTGTTTTGGGTGCTATGTGATCTGTCGGAATAGTTTTCCATTTCTTTCTGCTTTAAATTTACTGCAAATATAGGAGGGTTGGCAAAACAGGGGAAATAAAAATCGGTGAACGACAGGGTTTTGTCGGTAAACAGGAATTTCCCGGCTCAAAGAAATTTTTCGCCCCCTTTTCCCTGCCAGACATAATGGCTTAGCGCAAAATTCACCGCATCCTCGTAACCATCAAAAGCGGTGCTCTTCTTTATTTTATTAAAAACGCGTTCCGGACGGTCAAAAGAGAGGGAAAGATAGCTCCAGAATTCTTTCATCACACTGATTGCACGCAGGTTGTCATTAAACGCTTTCCGATAAGCGAAATAAAGGTCGTCCACATATTTCCTGATAACAAGCAGCGGTTGTGCTGATGGGGAAATTCCCCGGATCAGTTCAGGCAAAAACGGATCGGCCAGCAGCCCGCGGCCCAGCATCCAACGGTTTACCTCCGGAAACTGCTGTTGAAAAGCCTGAAAACCTTCCGGTGTGAAAATATCACCGTTGTAAACCATTTTGTGTGCGGACAAATGCAAAGCTTCACGGAAAGCCCCTGTTTGGACACTGCCTTTGTACATCTGCCTGCCCAGGCGGGCATGTACAATGATTTCCGAAAGCGGAAACCGGTTGAAAACAGGTATAAGCTTCAGGATTTCATCGTTGCTGTTATAACCGAGCCTGCATTTGACCGACAATTTCAGGGGAAGTGCAGGAAATATTTTTGTGAGTATCTCCGTTATTTCTTCAGGATAGGGCAACAAACCGGAGCCCCTCTTTTTACGGGCAACCCGCGGGAAAGGGCATCCCAGGTTCCAATTGATTTCATTGAAGCCCAAATCATAACATTGTTTTCCGAAAAGCAATATCTCCCCTGCATCTTTGCTTAAAATCTGCGGCACAACAGGGATACCATGGTGGCAGGTTTTCTCTATTTCCCTTTGTTTTGAGCGTAAACTTTTCTCGTTATGGATACCGTTGAAAAAAGCGGTAAACAGCTTATCGGTACCCGAAAAATGGCGGGTGTAAACCTCCCGGAAGACAGCAGTCGTAATTCCCTGAAAAGGAGCAATATATATTCTCTGTCCGGTTTGCGGTTCCATCTATTCCATGCCAATGGCCACAAAAGGGTTGGTCTTTTTTTCAACGCCAATACCGGTGTTGGGGCCATGACCGGGATAAACTACTGTTTCGTCAGGAAGCACGAACAATTTCTCCCAGATGCTCTTTTGCAGGATATCGTAATTGCCTGTGGGCAAATCGGTACGGCCAATGCTTTGGTTGAAAAGCACATCCCCCGTTAGTACAAAACCTTCCGGTTCCGCATAAAAGCAAAGACTTCCATCGGCATGGCCGGGGGTATAAAAAACCTGCAAAGTATGATTTCCCAAAGTCAATGTATCGCCTTCGTCCAGCGGAACATCAATTTCTTTTGCCCCATCAAACGGGAGCCCAAAGCGGGCGGCACTGTCAGCAGCCCGGTCGATAAACCCTTGTCCCCCGCGATGCGCAGCCAGTTTCAGATGATAGCGTTCCGCCACTTTACGGTTCCCGATAATATGGTCGATATGGCTGTGGGTATTCACCAACAGGATGGGCTTTAATTTATTCTCAGCAATGAAACCTTCGAGTTGTTGCATCTCGGCATCGGTGGAAACAGCCGTATCGAAAAGGAGGCAGTCGCCGTTTTCATCGTACACAATGTAAGCATTCAGCTGAAAAGGATTAAAAACAAATTTCTTTATCGTAAGCATGGCATTTTTCTTTTGGAAAGGCAAAAATACAATATCGGTGGAAAACCGGACAACAGGTTATTTCAAAGGTTTCTTTCTTCAAAGATTGGGCTTTGCAGCCATCACTTTGCCCTGGCAGCTTGGTTCAACACGACATAGTAACCGGCTTTCCCTTTTCGGTCTACAAAAAATGAACTAAACGATTGCACCCGTGCATCCGGATGTTTCCCAAGCAAAGACTTTGACTGCCCATGCGTTAAAATCAAAACCGTGGGCCGTGGGCTTTCGTAAGCAGCGATAAGCTCCTTCATATTTTGATTTTCGCTTATTTTATCAGAGCTGAAACTTGTATAATAAATCAAACTTGGCGGATGCCCTTTTACATTGCCAATCACAACTGCCGAACCTTTATGCGCATGTTGGGCAATATACTCACCGACCAATTTTGTGCTATTTTTATACTTATCAATTTGCGGCATCAGTACAATCCAAAGGAAAAACTGAAACAAAAGGTTTATGCCAATGAGTATTTTTATAAAATTCCGGGTGTACAGTTTTTTTAGAAATACCCACATCCCGATAAACATCAAAACAGCCAGAACAATAAAGGAGGATTTCAGCACCACATCCATTTTTAAAACGAAAGCTGCCACGGTAAGGCCTATGGTAATCAGCATCATAAGAATAAAATGCAGCACTATCAGCAACTTTTTGGGCCTTGTATTTTCCTCCAGATACTTTAACGCCACCATGGCAACCAGTATGGCCAAAGGCACCTGGGCAGCCACAGTATAGGCGGGCAACTTACTGGGCGAGAACTCCCAGATCAGCCAGGCGGCAACAAACCATGCACCCAGCAAAAAACGGTTTCCTTTATCGTTCCACAACCCGCTAATGCCATTCCAAAAGGCTTTTGGCAAAAACATAAAATAGGGAATGAAAAAGACAAAAGTAAAGAGCAGATGCGTTCCCGGAGGACCGGTCTGGCCAAGGACACTGCCGTTTATCCGTTTTAGGATGTACCAATCGACAAGCCATTTGACAAATACCCCTCCATCGCTTTTCCATGCCAGATAGCCCCAGATTACCAATGGGGCAAGGGCCAACGGGAGAAAAAACCAGGGGCGAAGCCGCAACAGGTTCTTCCTCTGCGGATGAAAAACAAAAAGGATAAAAACGAATACCGAAGTGAAAATAATAATCGGTGGGCCTTTGGTCATCAATGCCAGGGCAAAGGAAAGCCAAAAAACGAAAACAGCTTTCCGGCTTTTATTTGCCAGCACCTGCAAAATGGAAAAAGCACTTAAGGTGGTAAACAGGAGCAGGGTACCATCGGTTACCGATATCTTCCCCAGGCTGGGGACAAATAAAGTAGTGCTGAGAACCGCCGCCGCAACCAACGAAACCCGGCGGCCAAACAAACGGCCACCCCAAAAATAGATGGTCAGATAAGTAAATATAACCGATAAGGTGGAGGGAAAACGAACGGCAAACTCATTTATGCCAAATATTGTGTAACTGATGGCAATATCCCAGAAATGTAAGGGCGTTTTACGATGAATGAAGGACCACATATAATCCGGTACCAGCCAATTGCCTGTCTCCAACATTTTTTGGGCAAAACCCGCATAAGCTGCTTCATCCTGATCCCACAGGCTGAGTTGGTTAAACGAAAAAGCGATAAGCAGGATGCTGATAAGCAGAAATATTGCGTAAGAATTACGTTTTATGAAGCTCATGTTTCTTTGGCCTGGTTTTTCAAATAACTTTTAAAGCTATCATACAGCAGTATGCTAATTTACAATATTATACGAGATAGTGATATTCATACAAAGCGTTTTATCTCAATCCTTTCACGTGCGGGATGCCGGCAACAAAGTCTTTCAGGTAATAAGGCTCGAAGTAAGCCGTATCTTCAAAATCCCCGGTTTTAAATTTCTCTTCTGCCAGGGGGGCCATATAAGTTGCTGAAGCCAGAAACGCTTCCCGGAAAATTGCATAGGGAGAAGCTTTGCCCAATACCTCTTTACATTTTGCAGCTCCATCGCCCATAAAAACCAGCGGCTTCTTCCGTTTGAAATAATCGGCAAAAGAATGCTCATCAATAATTTCTGCCGCCACCTTTTTCACTTCGTGAAGCCGGCTGTCGTAAATTGCCGTATAAACTTCCATACGACGGGCATCAATCATGGGACAGAAAAGAAAATTATCGGGATTTTTTCCTTCAGTAGCCAGCTTCAGGACCATCCCACCGGCCAGCGATTCGAGGGAGCCAACAGAAATTAATGGCTTGTCGAGCGAATAGCAGAACCCTTTGGCCGTGGAAACACCAATGCGCAAACCCGTGTAAGAACCAGGGCCTTTGCTCACGGCAATGGCATCCAAATCCTGAAAATTCAGGCCTGACTGGTACATAATCTGCTCGGCAAAAACTGTAATCTGCCGTGCATGCGAGCTTTCTGTATCTGTCTCTTGCAGGGCCACGGTTTTTCCGTCCACAGACAGTGCCACAGAGCAAACCCGTGTGGAAGTTTCAATGTTTAGTATCTTTCCCAAATCCTTTTCCCCGTTATTTTTTCTTCACGACAAACAACGCTTTTTTGTTCACTTTTTTTACTTTGTCGCCGTTTTTTAATGTTTTGGACACAAGCCTGTAAGGTGCGGTAATCACCTCCCGGCCCTCTTTTAAACCTTTTTTTATTTCGATATACATGTTGTCCTGAATACCGGTTTTCACTTCCTGAAGTTTGGCGATGCCTTTTTCATACAGAAAGACGTACTCTTTTGTTTTTTTCTGTAATTGTGTACTTTTTTTCGCTTTCTTCTCTTCTCTTTTTTCAAGGGCTGACCGCATGCGTCCGGTGGAGTCGGCCCTCGTTGTAACTGCCTGGATGGGAACGGCAAGCACATTATCGGCCCGTTTGGTTTGTATCTCAACGGTTGCAGACATTCCGGGCCTGAAGGGCGATGGGATAGGGTTTTTGGGGCGGATAAGATCGGCATAGGAAGATTTCAGCATTCTGATTTTCACATCAAAATTGGTAACCTGGTCGGCACTTACGCCGGTGGTATTGGCCGAAGTGGCTATCTCGGTTACAATGCCTTTAAATTTGCGGTTCAGATAAGCATCCACCTCAATCAGGGCGGTGTCGTTCATGGCGACCTGAACAATGTCATTTTCATTCACTTCTACGTTTACCTCCATCACATCCAGATTGGCAATGCGCATGATTTCTGTTCCTGCCGAAAACTGTGAAGCACCGGTAACGCGTTCGCCCACCTGTACGCTCAGCTTGGAAACAGTCCCATCGTTCGGTGCATAAATGGTGGTCCGGTTCAGGTTTTCCTCTGCTTCGCTCAGCTTGGCCATGGCACTTTTAACCTGAAACCGGCTGGCCTTGTAACTCTCTTCGGCTGCTTTTACCTCTGCTTTGGCCACAAGGTACGCCGAGCGGGCAGCATCGTAGTCTGCATCGGAAATAACCTGTTTTTTCCAAAGTTTTTCGCTCCGGGCAAAGTCGAGTTTGCTTTTTGTGTATTGTGCCTGCGACTGTGCCAGACGGGCTTTTGAATTGGCCTGGTTAGCCTCTGTGGTTTTTACGGCAGCTTCTGCCTGCTGGTAACTGGAGATATAAATTTTAGGGTCAATTTTCGCCAGCTTCTGCCCTTTTTTCACAAAATCACCTTCTTTGACGTAAAGCTGGACAACTTCGCCTGAAATATAAGGGCTGATTTTCACATCTTTGGCCGGCTGAATTTTACCGTTGGCAGAGACGGTTTCAATAATATTTCGCCTCGTAACTTTTTCAACAGCAACTTTTTGTGCTTCTGAAGATTTGCCTTTCTTCACAGCCAAAGCGACCATTACCACCAGCACAACCGCACCAATGATATACCAGATTAATTTCTTTCGCGATTTTGACATTTCACTATTTTTAGGGTGCTAATGTAGTCATATTCTTTGGGTATTCCGCAAACTATTTTATGTTCCCCGAGGGTAAAGTCCCCTGTCTGGAGACGTCTTTCAGCGTCAGGCTGCGGCCAAGATAGAAATCAAGGATTTTCGTCTTGAAGATGTAATCATATTTCGCAGCAATGATGTCGGATTCCGCATTGAAGAGCTTCACCTTTGCCACGTCGTAATCCGTAGAACTCAACATCCCCACATTTAATTTCTCCTGGGCATATTTAAAAGATTCTTTCAGGGATGCCACTGATTTTTCACGGGCAATATAGGTTTGGTAAGCTGCTAACGCATCGGCATAAGCCTGCTCGATACTCTTCCGCAGGTTATTCTTTTCTATTTTCAGGCTTAGGTTGGCATTTTCCAATGAAATCTTTGATTGTTTTATGTTGGTGGAGACCTGAAAACCGTTCAAAATGGGAATGGTGAGCCTGAACCCCAGGGTAACATTCCGGTTGTCCCTCAGCTGGTCCCAAAAAGGCTTGGTTTCGTTAAATCCGGGATCTGTCGGGTTGTTGCTCAACCTGATTTGGTCAGAGTAATTATTGCCATACGAAGAGTTCAGGCTCAGCGTGGGGCTTCGCCTTCCTTTTGCCATGGCCAGCGTCCGGTTGGCGGCTTTCACCGTGTACTCCGCACTTTTAATCTCCGGCCTGATGCCGAGTGCCTGGTTGTAAATAGACTGAATGGGAAGCAAATGGGGCTTTTGTGCAATAATGAGGTTGGGCTTCTCAATATCGAATACCGTATCACCCTTTATGTCGAGCAGTTGCATAAGGTCGAGATAAGCCAGCATGAGCTTGTTTTGTGCCTTGACAAGGTTAACCTGGTCGTTGGCCCCCTGAGCCTCAATATCTAACAGGTTTCCTCGTGCCACAGTTCCCGCCTCCGTCTCTTTTTTTGTGCGGTCAATCTGCTTTTTGCTTATTTCCACCTGTCTTTTGGCATTGTTTACCTGCTCAATATTGAACAAAATCTGCAAATAACTTGCTGCAATGTTCAATGCGATATTATCACGAATTTTCTCCGAATTATATTTTTTTGCAAGATATTCAAACTGCTTTTCTCTCAGGTTATTTATGTTTTGCAGTCCGTTGAAAAGCGTCAGGTTGGCACTTACCGAACCGTAAGCCTGATTTGTCTTTTTGTTTGTGTACCGGTAGGTGGCCATGTCGATAGACCTTCCCCAGCCGGTATTTTGCGAAACACTGGCATTGAAAGAGGGCAGAAATTTCCATTTGCTTTGCACCAGGCTTTCTTTGGATGATTCGGCACCCAGCTTGCTTTGCTTTATCTGCAAATTATTTTCGTAGGCATAATTGATACATTTCTCCAGCGACCACGGTTGCTGGGCCGAAACACTCATTCCAATAATCAACAGCCCGAATAAGGGAATGAGAAAAATAATCTTTTTTTTCATGAATTCATATCTTTTGGGTGTCCCCGTTCAGGGAATACACCGGTTAGCTGATTTGAAATAAGAGCTTATCACAAAACGTGCCACAAATATAACTGTCTAATTTATACCAAAGTGCCGGGTGAAACTCTTTTTAACATTATTTATTATGTACGTATTATTACAACAATTGTTCGAAAACGGACAACTCATCCAAATTTTGAAAATGAAGTGAGTGGTTGTCCGTTTATTATCCCGGTACAATCTTCCCATTTTTCATTCGGGGAAGAACGGAAAGGATATCTTTCTGTAAACAGTAGGCCACATCACTACCGAATCCATTGTTCTTCAACAGGTTCAAATGATAGCAATCTTTCAAAAGTACCGACAGGTTTCCTTTATCTTTTTGAAAAGCCTTTAGTAATGTGAGGGAAAAATCGGAAAGGCCAACCGGCTTTACTTTCATTATTTCGTCTATAAACAGTGCGGCACACATGGCATCATCCATCGAAAAATTATTGTTGGTCCCGGAACAGACAAGGACCGCATCATTTAGCTTTAAAAACCGGGAAACCAGGGATTTCATATTCAGAAAAGAACCGACAAAAACTTCTTTTGCCCCGGACAAGTTATTCAAAGCCTGTGTACCATTGGAGGTGGTGTAAATGAGCGTTTTGCCCTCCACTTTCTGCCGGGTATAGGCCTGGGGCGAATTTCCCAAATGAAAGCCATCAATAACCCGCGTATCCCGTTCGCCACACAGCAATATTTCTTCTTTGGAAAACTCCCGTGCTTTTTGTCCGGCCTCTTCCACCGTCCTGACCGGAACAAACGCTTTGGCACCATGGGCCAGTGCCGTAACCATCACGGAAGAAGCCCGGAGCACATCGATTACAACCACATGGCGGTTTTGGATCAAATCGGGACGGATGGCCGAAGCATAAGGGACAACATCAATTTTCATGGGGCAAAAATACAGGCTTTTTGTGTATTTTTGCCCCTCAAAACAAAAACAGATGAGTAACCGTGAAATCCGGGTGCGTTTTGCGCCCAGTCCTACAGGGCCGTTGCATATCGGCGGTGTCAGGACGGCTTTGTACAATTATCTTTTTGCCAAGAAACAGGGCGGGAAATTTATCCTGCGCATAGAGGATACGGATCAGACACGGTTTGTTGCCGGTGCCGAGGATTATATCATCGAAGCTTTCCGCTGGTGCGGGATTCAATTTGACGAAGGGGTTACCAAAGGTGGTGATTTCGGGCCTTACAAGCAGTCGGAACGCAAAGCCATTTACCGCCAATATGCCGAACAGCTGATCACTTCCGGCCAGGCTTATTATGCTTTCGATACGGCAGAAGAGCTGACAGCCCTGCGTAAAAAATATGAAGCAGGAAAAAAGACCTTTACTTACAATGCTGCCGAACGAAAACAGCTGAAAAATTCATTGGTTTTATCCGAAGCTGAAACACAAAAATTACTGGAAACAAACACGCCTTTTGTGGTGCGTTTCAAGATGCCCGAAGACCGGATTGTCCGAATGGATGATTTAATCCGTGGAGAGGTTACAGTTCATTCCAATGTATTGGACGACAAGGTGTTGTTTAAGTCAGATGGCATGCCTACTTACCATTTGGCAAACATTGTGGATGACCATTTGATGAAGATAAGCCATGTAATCCGGGGCGAGGAGTGGCTGCCTTCGTTACCGCTGCATATTTTGCTTTATGAAGCGTTTGGGTGGGAAGCACCGCAGTTTGCCCATCTGCCGCTGTTGCTCAAGCCCGATGGAAAGGGCAAACTGAGCAAGCGGGATGGCGACCGGATGGGTTTTCCTGTTTTTCCGCTTCAGTGGACAGACCCCAAGACAGGAGAAACTTCGCGTGGCTATCGCGAAGACGGTTATTTCCCGGATGCCTTTATCAATATGCTGGCCCTGCTAGGATGGAACCCGGGCGATGAACGCGAAATTTTCAGCCTCGAGGAAATGGCAGAGGCTTTTTCCATTGACAGGGTGGGAAAATCGGGTTCCCGTTTTGATCCGGAAAAAGCCAAATGGTTCAACCACCAGTATATGCTGAAAACGGACAACAAAGAACTTGCCGGGCTGTTTCTTCCTTTTATTGAAAAAGAGGGCGTTATGGCCGACATCGGCTATGTCGAAAAAGTGGTGGGGCTGGTAAAAGAGCGGGCACATTTTGTGCATGAACTGTGGGAACAGTCCGATTTCTTCTTCAGGGCACCCGCATCGTACGATGCCAAAGCAGTGAAAAAACGCTGGAAACAAGATTCTTATAACCAAATGTCAGCATTAAAAGTTTTGCTGGCCGGTATAGATAATTTTTCTTCGGAAAATACGGAAGCCATTGTAAAAAAATGGATGGAGGAGAATGAATACGGCATGGGCGTTGTGCTGAATGCTTTCCGGCTGTTAATAGTCGGTGCGCTGAAAGGGCCGCATTTGTTCGATATCATTGCCCTGATTGGCCGGGAAGAAACACTTCGCCGTTTGGAAACGGGATTACACGAACTGGGAAGAAAAGAATAACCTGTTTTGCAAAAACAAAAGAATATGTCCATTATATCCATAGAAGGAATGGAATTTTTTGCCTACCATGGCTGTTTCAAAGAGGAACAGGTCATCGGTACCAAATTTCATTGCGATCTGTTTCTTGAAGTAGATACTACCAAGGCCGAACAGACAGACAATCTGAACGATACCGTTAATTATCAGGAAGTTTATCAGGTTTTGAAAGCAGAGATGGCCGTCAAATCAAAGCTGTTGGAGCATGTGGGCCGCCGCATACTGGAAAAGGTAAAAGCCCAATTCCCACAGGTAGAACATGCACGGCTGAAAATCAGGAAACTCAATCCGCCTCTTGGCGGCAAAATGGATTTCGTGAGCATTGAACTGGAAGGTTAGCGGTTTAATGCTACCTGTTTGTTCTTTCATCTGCCAAAAGGAGTGCGGTTTTTGCGAAATGGACTTTTGGCATTTGATTTGATATGTTAAAAACTCAATAAAAGAATTCTAAAAATATAATTACATGGAAACAACCAAATGTTTGATTATAGGCTCCGGCCCTGCCGGATATACTGCTGCTATTTACGCTTCACGTGCTGACCTGAAACCCATCGTTTACCAGGGCATGGAACCCGGCGGACAGCTTACCACCACTACCGAAATAGATAATTTCCCCGGTTATCCGGAGGGCGTCGAAGGCCCTAAAATGATGGAAGACCTGCAAAAACAGGCCGAGCGTTTCGGCGCAGATATCCGCTGGGGGATGGTTTCGGAAATTGATACTTCAGAACGGCCTTTCAGGGTAAAAATCGATGATGGAACTGAATTATTGGCAGAGACTGTCATTGTCGCGACCGGTGCCACGGCAAAATATCTTGGACTGGAATCGGAACAGAAATTCAAAGGCGGCGGCGTTTCTGCGTGTGCTACCTGCGATGGTTTCTTTTACAAAGGCAAAGATGTGGCCGTTGTAGGTGGCGGTGACACCGCTGCCGAAGAAGCAACCTATCTTGCCAACTTGTGCCGTAAAGTCTATCTGATCCACCGCCGCGACCAATTGCGTGCTTCAAAAGCCATGCAGAATAAAGTGCTTAATACGGACAATATTGAAGTGCTGTGGAACCACGAAGTGAAAGAAATTGTAGGCGTAGAACAGGGATTTACCAAAGCACTTAATGGTGCTGTGCTGGTGAACAACAAGACCGGGGAAGAGAAAAAAATCGACATTGAAGGGTTCTTTGTTGCCATTGGCCACAAACCCAACACCGATCTTTTCTTTGGAAAATTAGACATGGACGAAACGGGATACCTCGTTACCCAACCTGATTCCACAGCCACCAACGTTCCCGGTATTTTTGCTGCCGGCGATGTGCAGGACAAACATTTCCGTCAGGCAATTACGGCTGCCGGAACCGGTGCCATGGCCGCCATTGAAGCGGAACGTTTTCTGGGATAGAAAATGGGGGTGTTCAAGAAAATAGTTTTTGAAGGTTTACGCTAAAAGCGCAACGAATCCGCAAAGAACTTAAATCATTTTGCTATAATGATTTAAGTTCTGCGTTTTCTGCATTAAAGTTTTGCGCACTTTGCGTGAAACCCATTTTTTGGACAGCTTCCCTAATAACCTTACCTTTGCCCTAAAAAGACGATGGCACTTGGCAAAAGAGAGAAAAGGATTGTGGCAGTCTCGAAAGTGGCTATTTTTACCAATGCTTTTCTTTCTCTTTTAAAAATCAGTATCGGCCTTTTTGCCGGAAGCCTTGCGGTAGTAGCCGATGGTATCGATTCTGCTTCAGATGTCCTGACATCGCTGATTACACTTTTCACGGCACACATTGTGGCCCGTCCGCCCAACCTGAAGTTTCCTTTCGGTTACAATAAAGCGGACACGCTGGCGACAAAAATCCTGGCATTTATCATCTTTTTTGCAGGGGCACAGCTTGCCATTTCCACTTTTGGCAAACTTGTTCATCCCGTTCCCCGTGCCATTCCCAAAACCATAGCCGTTTACATTGTCATGGTCTCCATTGTTGGCAAACAACTACTGGCACTCTACCTGAAAAAAGCCGGAAAATCTGAACAAAGCAGCATGCTCATTGCCAATGCCAAAAATATGCAAAGCGATGTGCTGATTTCTTTGTCGGTGCTGATAGGGCTGACGGCAACATTTATTTTCAAAATGCCCCTTCTCGATGTATTGACGGCTTTCGCAGTGAGCGGCTGGATTATGTTGACGGCTTTAAAGATATTTATTGAATCGGGGAGGGATTTAATGGATGGTGTGGACAATCCGGAGATTTATAAAAAAATTATTGCCGCCTGCACCAAAGTGGGGGGCGTTTCGCATCCCCATCGTATCCGGGTAAGAAAAATGGCTTATCTTTATATTATTGCGCTGGACATTGAGCTTGCGGGTGAAACAACATTGCAGGAAGCACATGCCAAAAGTCATGAAGTTGAAAAGGAAATCAGGCAAAACATCGAGAACATTTATGATGTTGTCATCCATATTGAACCTCAGGGAGATGTGGATGACAGCGAAGTCTTTGGAATCTCGGAGAAAAATCTTTAAAAACAAACTATTTCCGCACTATTAAAACCGGGACCTTTACCTTATGCCTTACCTTTTCGATGGTTGTCCCAAAGAGTAAATCCTTAAACCATCCATGCCCGTGCGCCCCCATAATCAGCAGGTCGGCATCAAAAGTGGTGGCAAATTCAGGAAGCAATACTTTCGGGTTTCCATATCCTATCCGTGTTTCGGCTTTTAATCCCATTTCGTTGATTTGATCGACGAATTTTTTCAGCCTTTGGCTGTCATCCTCTGCTTCCAGGTCATCGGTTTCATCGCCATACACCAAAGCAGCAGCACTCTCCACAATGTGTACAAACAGAAAACTGGTTTCATTATTGGCCAGGGCCAGGGCATGTTGCATGACAGCTGCATCGGCAGTAGAAAAATCCAGGGCGACCATAATCCTGGTGTACATTGGTTTGGAAACCAGCTTTAATTCCGGTATGCCGGAATGAATAAAATCACTTTTGCTGATTTTTATTTTCCGCAACACAGGCAACAGGGAAAGGTAAATTAACAAAACAAGCAAAGCCCCAATAACAGGGACTATGATAAGGGCCAAAATAACAGGATGCCGGCTGATGGCAAACCAATGCTGTACTTCATCAATAACAAGCTGAACATTTAACGCAACAATAACAAGGGCTATGGCCCACGAAATAATTTTTACGGGCGTTTTTATGGCAAATTTACCCATGGATGTTTTGTCGCTCACAAAATGAATCAACGGAATAACGGCAAATCCCAGTTGCATACTTAAAACAACCTGGCTGAGGACCAACAGCTTACCCGTATAGCTTTCGCCAAAATAAAGCAGTGTTAAAATGGCCGGAATAATGGCCAGCGACCGCGTAATTATACGTCGCGCCCAAGGCTGAATACGAAAATTGATAAACCCTTCCATAATAATTTGTCCGGCGAGTGTGCCTGTGAGTGTCGAGCTTTGTCCGGCAGCAATTAATGCAACAGCAAAGAGTATGGCGGCCCATTTTGTACCGAGGAGCGGGGCCAGAAACTTATAGGCATCCTGAATTTCGGTTACATGAAACATACCTGCCTGGTAAAAGGTAGCCGCTGCAAGAATCAGAATGGCTGCATTAACAAGAAAAGCTATGTTCAGCGCAAAAATTGAATCAAAAAAATTGAAACGCAAAGCTCCCCCGATATCCATACGGGTGCGTTTGAATTTTCGGGTTTGTACAAGAGAAGAATGCAGATAAAGGTTATGTGGCATGACCGTGGCACCAATAATGCCAATGGCGATGTATAGTGCGCTGCTGTTGGGAATAGCAGGAATGAACCCCCTTGCCAGCTCTGTTATGTCCGGCCTGGCAAAAAGCATTTCCACAAAAAAAGCCAGCCCGATAATGCCCACCAAAGCCAGGATGAAAGCCTCCATTTTACGCATGCCTTTGTTGATAAGAAACAGCAAAATGAAGGTGTCAGCAAAAGTCAGCAACACACCCCAAAGCAGGGGGATATGAAAAAGTAATTGCAGCCCTATGGCCATTCCAACCACTTCGGCGAGGTCGGTGGCAATGATGGCTATCTCCGCAAGGATGTAGAGAATGAAGTTGACGGATTTGGAATAAGTTTCCCGACAAGCCTGTGCCAGATCGCGGCCACGCACCACTCCGAGGCGGACGCTCAGGCTTTGAAGCAACAGTGCCATGATATTCGACATGAGCAACACCCAGATAAGCTGGTAACCAAATTCACTGCCGCAGGCAATGTCAGTAGCCCAGTTGCCCGGATCCATATAGCCCACACTGATAAGGTATGCCGGCCCCATAAACGCCAGCAGTTTCCTGTAAATACCTGCTTTTCCTACTGTGTCAACGGAAGCATGTACTTCTTCCAGCGATTTTTTTTCTTTTGTCATAAAACAAAATCCGTATCTCCCCTGATAGTGTTCAAAAATACTAAAATTGCTGCACAAGATACTGGCAAATACTTGTTCCGTTTGTGCAATACAGGCATAAAAAAAGCCCGTCATCACTGACAGGCCCCTTTTTCATTAGTAGAAAAATGAATGCTAAAATATTAAATTACTTTAACATCGGTTGCATTCAAGCCTTTTCTACCTTCTTTTAAGTCAAATTCAACTTCGTCACCTTCGTGAACTTTGTCAATTAATCCTGAAATGTGTACGAAGTACTCATTTTTGGAATCTTCTTCAATAATGAACCCAAATCCTTTGGACTCATTGAAGAATTTTACTGTTCCTTTTTTCATTGTGTAATAAAATAATAATAAATAATTAATAATGTGCAAAAGTAATTCTAATTTTTATGCGGAATACGTTTCCTGATGGATTTTTTATAATTCTTCTAAATACCATATCTTATTTTGTGGCTGTTAGGAAAAGTATCAATTATTTATATGCTGATTTTCAATTGTTTGTGTTATTACCGAATGGCTTTTTCATTCTCATAATCAGGGTAAAATAATTTCATTGATTTTTAAAATACACAAAGCATTTTCTATCTTTGCCGGTGTATTCCCATAAAGTTCCTCCACATGATTTACCTCTATTCTTCCGACAGATGTCATTTTTTTGTTGTACAGGCCGATACAGCACTTTGGGTAAAAGACCATCAAAAGCTGAATTGGCTTTTTGGTAAAACAAAACTTTGTCAAATCAGGGTTCAGAAAGGGTTGTTCCTGGGCCCCCGCCGGGAAATGATAACCCCCTGGAGTACCAATGCGGTTGAGATTACGCAAAATATGGGAATCAAAGGCATTGTGAGGATAGAGCGATTTGAAAAAGTTGAAAATACCGGTATTTCTTACGATCCCATGTTACAACAGCTGTATGAAGGCCTTGACCGGCAATCGCTCACCATCCATCAGCAGCCCGAACCCATAAAATATATCGATGATATTACGGCTTACAATGCACAGGAAAGCCTGGCCCTGAGCAAAGAAGAAGTGAAATATCTTGAAGAAGTGAGCAGAAAGCTTAACCGGAAACTGACCGATTCGGAAGTTTACGGTTTCGCGCAAATCAATTCCGAGCATTGCCGTCACAAAATTTTTAATGGCAGCTTTATTATTGATGGAAAAGAGATGCCGGAGAGCTTGTTCGCTCTGATAAAAAAAACCTCAAGGGCAAATCCCGAAAAGATTGTTTCGGCTTACAAAGATAATGTAGCTTTTGTAACAGGGCCGGAAATTGAACAATTTGCACCTGCCCATCAGGACAAACCGGCCTTTTTTGAAGTTCGGAAGATTTCTTCCGTGTTGTCGCTCAAAGCGGAAACACATAATTTCCCGACGACCGTGGAACCTTTCAACGGAGCGGCAACCGGCAGTGGTGGTGAGATTCGCGACCGTATGGCCGGTGGCAAAGGCAGCCTGCCGTTGGCCGGAACAGCCGTTTATATGACCGCTTACCCGCGCCTGAGTAGTGAAAACCCCTGGGAACAAAAGATTCTTTCACGTCCCTGGCGGTATCATGCCCCGGATGAGATTCTTATGAAAGCCTCCAACGGAGCTTCCGATTTTGGCAACAAATTTGGCCAGCCGCTTATTAATGGCAGCCTTTTTACGTTTGAACACGATGAAAACGGAAAGACTTTTGCTTACGACAAAGTCATCATGCAGGCCGGTGGTGTAGGCTTTGCCAACCAAAAAGACAGCCAGAAAGAAATTCCTAAGCCGGGCGATGTGGTTGTGGTGCTGGGGGGCGATAACTACCGCATTGGCATGGGTGGCGGAGCCGTTTCATCGGTTGCCACCGGACAGTATGGACAGGGAACAGAATTGAATGCCGTTCAACGTGCCAATCCGGAAATGCAAAAACGGGTAGCCAATGCCATCCGGGCTATGGTAGAGTCTGAAAACAATCCCATCATATCCATTCACGACCATGGTGCAGGCGGGCACCTTAACAGCCTCTCCGAACTGGTGGAAGAGACGGGTGCTGTAATTAAGGTGGGGAAATTGCCTTTGGGCGACCCGACATTGTCTTTTAAAGAAATTCTCGGCAACGAATCACAGGAACGCATGGGACTGGTTATCAAAGAAAAAGACATCCCATTACTGGAGAAAGTGGCTTCCCGCGAAAGGGCACCGTTTTACAAAGTGGGAAAAGTAACAGATGATCACAGGCTGGTAGTGGAAGATGACAACGAAAAGATTTGTCCCGTGGATTTAAAGCTGGAATATCTTTTCGGAAAACCTCCACGGACAGTGTTATACGACACAAGCCAAACCAGAAAATTTGAAAAGGTAACTTACAAAACTTCTCTTTTTGAGAAGTATCTTACCCGGGTTTTACATCTGGAGGCTGTTGCTTCCAAAGACTGGCTCACCAACAAAGTGGACCGGTCGGTAACGGGACGTGTGGCCATGCAGCAGTGTGCCGGGCCATTACAGCTTCCGCTGAACAATCTTGGTGTCATGGCGTTGGACTATCAGGGGGAAAAAGGTATCGCCACGGCATTGGGACATGCGCCTGCCGTTGCTTTGGCAGACGCTACAGCCGGATCGCGGCTGGCCATCGCCGAAGCACTGACCAATCTTGTCTGGGCACCCGTTGAAGGCGGATTAAGCGGCGTATCGCTGAGTGCCAACTGGATGTGGCCCGCAAGGAACCCGGGAGAAAACGCACGGCTTTATGAAGCGGTAAAGGCAGCCAGTGATTTTGCCATAGCCCTGGGCATTCCCATCCCCACGGGAAAAGATTCTCTTTCCATGACGCAGAAATATGGCGATGACAAGGTGGTTTATGCACCGGGAACAGTCATTATTTCCGCAATGGCTGAAGTTTCGGACATCCGAAAAACCCTGAGTCCGGTAGTAAATCCTATTGCCGGCACAAAACTTTTTTATGTAGATTTTTCGCGCTCACCTTTTGGCCTGGCCGGGAGTAGTTTTGCCCAAACACTGAACAAAGTGGGGCAGGAATGTCCCGATATGAAGGATGCTGTATATTTCCGAAAAACTTTCGATACCATACAACAGTTGATTGTCGAAGAAAAAATTCTGGCAGGCCATGATGTCTCCGCCGGAGGCCTTATCACCACACTCCTGGAGATGAACTTCGCCAATACCGAATATGGAATGGAAATCGGCATGGATACTTTTGGAGAAAAAGACCTCATACGGTTAATGTTCAGCGAAAACCCCGCCGTTGTAATTCAGGTTGAAGATGAAAAAACAACGAAGGAAGTTCTTGATGCTGCCGGCATTGCTTACCATGTTATGGGCGAAATTATATCAGAACAAAAATTAAAGCTGCATCATTTAAATCAGTCTTTTGTGCTGGATATCAACCACTACCGGGATATTTGGTACCAAACCTCTTTTCTTTTTGACCAAAAGCAAACAGAGATTTCCGCAGCCCAATCCCGGCTGAAGAATTTCAAACGTCAGGACTTACAATTTCATTTCCGGAGGAATTTTTCAGGAAAAATTAATGCCCTTGTGGGAAACACAAACAGGGACAAAGCTCCTGTGGCAGCCATCATTCGTGAAAAAGGCGTAAACGGCGACCGGGAAATGGCTTATGCCCTATATCTGGCTGGTTTTCAAGTAAAAGATGTCCATATGACCGATTTGATTTCCGGCAGGGAAAATCTGTCGGATGTGGGCTTTGTGGTCTTTGTGGGTGGCTTTTCCAATTCGGATGTACTTGGCTCTGCCAAAGGGTGGGCCGGTGCTTTTCTCTACAATAAAAAGGCCAAAAAAGCACTGGATGATTTCTACAAAAGAGAAGACACCCTTAGCCTTGGTGTCTGTAATGGCTGCCAGCTGATGATGGAGTTGGGGCTTGTTTACCCTGAGCATCCCGAAAAACCGAAAATGGTAACAAATGATTCCGGAAAATTCGAGTCCGGGTTTGTTAATGTAAATATCCACGAAAACAGGTCTGTCATGCTGAAGACATTGGCGGGCCAGCGACTGGCAGCCTGGGTGGCACATGGTGAAGGAAAATTCAACTTTCCTTATTTTCAGGACAAATATCGTATCCCCATTTCCTACAGCTACGAACAATACCCCGGCAATCCCAATGGCTCCGACTGGGGAGCAGCTGCCGTATGTTCCAATAACGGCCGTCATTTGGCCATGATGCCTCATTTGGAACGTTCTGTTTTCCCTTGGCAATGGCCTTTTTACCCATCAAAGCACAGAAAAGATGAAGCTACCCCCTGGCTTGAAGCCTTTGTAAACGCCCGGAAATGGTTGAAATCTTAAAAAATGTGAAAATGGCATCTTGTTTAGTCGGGTTATTAATAAGCCTGCTTAATTATTGTATTCCAGACAATTAATAAAGGGAGTATACTGGTTTGTTTTTATTTTTTTGAATAGTTGGTTTATTTTTTTTTGGAAAATTTGCATTTTTTGAACTAATATTCTCTATATTAGCCTCAAATAACATTAACAAATTAAATTATCATCCTATGAAAAAAATTACTATTTCTTTAATGAGTTTGCTGTTGGTTGCAAACCTTGCTTTTGCAGGCGGACTGGTAACCAATACCAACCAAAGCGCAGCATGGTCACGTATGTTGGTACGTGATGCTTCTACCAGTATTGATGCTGTGTATTACAATCCGGCAGGTTTGACCAAACTCGATGATGGGTTGTATATTTCTTTCAGTAATCAGTCAATTTTTCAGAATCAGACGATTACCAACAGTTTCCCATACCTTAATGATAAGACTTTTAAAGGTACGGTTAGTGCTCCCCTTTTCCCCAGTCTTTATGTTGCCTATAAAACAAAACGCTGGGCATTCTCGTTGGGCTTCAACATCATTGGTGGTGGTGGAAGTGCCGACTTCTCAAAAGGTATCCCCATGGCTGAGGTTCCCATTTCTTCTCTCGTAGGCGCATTCTCCAGTCTGGGCGTTACCGGCTATTCTGTTGATATGGCAGTCAAAGGGACCTCTATTTATTACGGTTTACAAGCAGGGGTCAGCTATGCTATTTCAGATCACGTATCTGTATATGCAGGTGTGCGTTATGTGATGGCCAAAAATTCCTATACCGGACATATCAGGGATATTAAACTAAAAACGGCCAGTGGTGTTGTTAAAGCAGATGCTTTTATGAACGGAGTAGGTGACCAACTGACTGCCGGTTCCACACAGGCTTCTGCAGCTTCAGGTTTGTACAAAACTGCCGGAAATCAGGTTCAGCCGTTGCTGGATGGCGGTTTGGGCGGAGCAACTATTTCACAGGCCCTGGCAGGTGGTGCTATTACTCAGGCGCAGGCGCAGACTATGACAGGTGCTTTGTTGCAGTTAGGACTTACACAGGCCCAGATTGATGCCATGAATTTCTCTCAAATACAGGCTACCTATTATGATGCTTCCACCAAGTTTGCAACTATGGCAGAAGGGTACGCCAAACAAGCAGCACAGATGTATGGTGGTGCCAAATTAATGGGTGATCAGGATATTGATGTCAGCCAGTCAGGAGCAGGGTTTACCCCGATTATTGGTGTTAACCTTTCTTTCATGGATGATAACCTGGACTTCGGTATTAAATATGAGTTTAAAACCAAAATGACACTGACCAACTCCACTCCTGTCGGGAAAGGCTTTGTGATAGGCATGAATCCCGATGGCAGCCCCATTGAAATGTTCCCCGATGGCGGTACAGAAAATGCCGATATGCCGGCTATGCTCTCCGTGGGTGCCAAAATCAATGTGAGTAAAGTGGTTTCACTTCAGGGTGGATTCCATACCTACTGGGATAACAAAACAGGCTGGGCCAATGTAGAAAAGAACATCAACAAACATTTTCAGGAGTATGCTTTCGGTGCTGAATTTCACCTAAGCAAAAATTTCCTTATGAGTTGTGGTTACCTTTACGCCCAAACCGGTGTAAATCCTTCTTACCAAACTGATTTCAGCTATAGCCTGACAACCAATACGGTAGGTGCAGGTGGTGCCTGGAAACTTAGCGATGCACTCACTTTACAGTATGGAGCTTATTATGTTACATATCAAAGCCAGACTGTTCCCGGATCTGCTGACGTAGGCGGAACTGCTGTGGGTTACAATACTAAGTATGAAAAAAGCCTTTGGACAATGTCTGTAGGTCTTGATATTGCCATTGGTAAAAAGAAAAGTAAATAATTAACAAAATTTGTTAAACATTAAAAAGCCACGGAGCACAGGTTTCGTGGCTTTTTTTCTGAATATTTAAATGGAGAAGAATTATGAGAAAAGGAATTCGTAGTCTTTTGGCCTTTTTGATGGTAGTATCTGCCGTTTCTCTTTCCGGACAAACCATCAAAGTACCTAATTTTGCCGTATCAACCCATCCTTTTCTTGTTAATGAGATTACCTCACAGGGCAAAGAATTCATCATAGAACTCACCATCGAAAACCAATCGCCTTCCGGTTTTTTTTGCGCCAGCAAGCATATTTATTTGCAAAATATCCAAAGCAAAAAGAAACTTCAAATGATACGCTCAGAGGGTATTCCGGTTTGTCCCGATGTGTATCACTTTAAATGGAAAGGCGAAAAGCTTACCTTTAAACTCTTCTTCCCGAAACCGGATACAAGCTTCCATTATGTGGATGTCATTGAGCATTGTAAAGACCATTGCTTTTCTATTTTTGGGCTGATACTCGATCCAAAAATAAACGAGGCCATCAACGAAGGTTATGCAGCTTTTGACCATAACGACCTTCAGAAAGCTTTTGTGAGTTTTAAAAAAGCCATAGATGGAAATCCCACCTATCCTTACGGCTTTTTATATGCCAACATCATAAAAGTGCTGGCAGGACAGAAAAATTATTCCGGGGCAAAAATCTGGTATAATAGATTAAAACAAAAGAATTTCCTTGATGGGAAAGCCATCCTTGAGCAAATCTCAAAAGAAGATTATTTTGCTCATCTTAAATAAGGGCTTCCGCACAACAATACATTGCTTTTTACAAGTTTCTGGCTTTTGCCCGTATCTCCTCCCATTTAGCCTCATCAAATTTAGCACCGACCACCTCTATCACTGTGCCTGAGAGTAAAGAGCCAAGGGAGCCGGCCTTTTGGATGCCAAGGTTGTTGGCCAGGCCATAAAGAAAACCGGAAGCATACAAATCACCGGCACCGGTAGTATCCACCAAACGGGCTTTAATGGGCGAAACAAAAGTAGTTGCCCCTCCCTGTTTTACCATGGAGCCTTTACTGCCGACTTTTACCACGGCTATGTCAGTAACGGCAGCAATGTCATTCAAAGCCCCTTCCGGTTCTTTGCCTGTAAAAGCTTTGGCTTCTTCTTCGTTGGCAAACACAATATCCACATACTTGTTTACCATATCATGTAAAAAATCCAGGTTGTCCTCTACCACATTGTAGCTGGCGAGATCAAGGGAAACTTTTAACCCGGCTTCTTTTGCCAGTTTGAGAATTGTTTCGAGCAGTTCGTGGTTTTGCACGAGATAGCCTTCCACATGCAGAATATCGTAGCCTTCAAAGTGGTCTTTGGACAACATATCTGCCGAAAGTTCCAGCGCAGCTCCGAGGAAAGTACCTAAAGTCCGTTCACCATCCGGAGAGATCATAACATTGGAAATTCCCGAGGCAGTGCCGGAATAAAAAAGCATTGGGATTGTGCCGCTGTTTTTCAAATCTTTTTCAAAGAACTTTCCGGTTTCATCTTTCCCTACGGAACCGATAAAAGCCGTTTTCATGCCCATCTTAGCCAGGCCGTGGATGGTATTGGCTGCCGAACCGCCGGCAGCCATCTGTTTTTTCAGGCCTTTGCTTTTTTGTTGTATCTGTGCCGCACGTTCAGCATCTACCAGTTGCATACTTCCACGTGGAAGCTCCAGTTCTTTCAACAGGTTATCATTTTCAAGTTGTGTCAATACATCCACAAGGGCGTTTCCTATTCCTATAATCTTCATTTTTCTAATTTTTGGGCAAAGGTACTGGAAATTTCTCATCAGATTTTAGCTAAAATCATCCTTTTTCTCTTCTTCTTGATATCCGTAATAGCCCCATCATCCTTCTTTCAACGCAAGAAAATGGCATCTTTGGAACAATGCTTTGGATTCATCGTAAGTTCAATTAAGAAATGCGACTTATAATTGCAAATGAAATAATTAACCTTGGAATAAAGTTGTAAACGCTTCAGGCGTTTCCGCCTGAAGCGATACTGAGAAACTATCCCGGCGTAAACATCTGCTTGCACTATCCTTGTACCAAACCGTTTCGGGCATCCCCGCCCGAAGAACCCCATAAAAAAAGCTGCCCTTTTTCAAAGGCAGCTTTTTTTTAGGCCTGCGACCAGGCCGCAAGAAATCTTAGTGGTGGCTCAAATACTGGGCAACGCCTTCGTGGGTGGCTTCCATGGCTTCGTCGCCGGGTTTCCAGTTGGCCGGGCAAACTTCGCCGTGCTCTTCAAAAAACTGCAACGCATCCACCATACGCAGGGCCTCGTCAATGCTGCGGCCCAGCGGCAGGTCGTTTACCACCTGGTGGCGCACAACGCCCTGTTTATCAATCAGGAACAATCCGCGATAAGCCACGGCATCCCCTTGAAATTCCATTTCGCCTTCTTCGTTGTAATCATACTCACCGGCCAATACATCGTAATTTTCGGCGATGGTTTTGGACAGGTCCGAGACCAACGGGAATTTCACCCCTTTGATTCCACCATCATTTTTGTTGGTGTTCAACCAGGCCCAATGAGAGAACTGAGAGTCGATGGAGCAGCCGACTACGGCCACATTTCTTTTTTCAAACTCTTCCAGTTTTTCCTGGAAAGCCAAAATCTCCGTGGGGCACACAAAGGTAAAATCCAAAGGGTAAAAGAAAAAAACCACGTGTTTTTTTCCGATATATTGTTCAAGCGAAAATTTTTCCACAAATTCGCCGCCGTTCACTACGGCTGTTGCCTCAAACAAAGGGGCTTTTTTTCCAACTAATACTGACATGATGTTCTGTTTTTAATGATTATTTTGTTTGCTGCAAAATTAAGAATTATTTTAAATAAGGAGGGAAAACCCCTGAAAATAAACTGAAAAAATCATTTTTCACCCCTGCAGGCACCTTGTACAAAAATCATTTTCAAACCTTTAGGTAGATTTAATATACCATATCCGTTTTTTAGTACAAAAGTTGTTAACACTTTACAAGGATGGAAGCCGTCTTAAAAATTCCAATAAACGGTTCATCCTTTCCTGCCCTTTTTTAAATTTGCAGATATTACGCCTGCGTAATAAAATATTTTTAAACCAAAGAACAATGGACATACAGAAAGATTATCAGCAAAAACTTATGACGGCCCCCGAAGCCGTCAAAATGGTAAAATCGGGCGACCGGGTCGAATACGGTGCTTTCAACGGAAAACCGGTGTTGTGCGACAAGGCACTGGCCGACCGCCACAACGAGCTGCACGATGTGCTCATCTATGCCGTTACCACCGTGCCGCCGGTACCCGAAACCGTTAAATACCCGCAGACTTTCACTTACATGGACTGGCATTTCAGCAAAATCAACCGGATGATGCAAAAACAGTATGGACTGGGCTTTTATTCGCCCATCATTTACCACCTGGCCCCGCGTTATTACCGCGAAGGGATGGCCCGTCCCCGCCGGCAGGTTACCATGCTGCAAACCGCCCCCATGGATCAAAACGGCTATTTTAACTTCGGGCTGCAAAATTCCGAAACCATGGCCAAAATCGAAATGTCTGAAGTGGTCATTGTGGAGGTCAATCCCAACATGCCCGTGGCTTACGGCGGAAACGAAGAGTCGGTGCACCTTTCACGGGTCACCGCTGTGGTCGAAGCTTCCAACGAGCAGGTGCTGGCGGCCATGCCCCCGGCCGAACCCACCGAAGCCGATATCAAAATTGCGGAAAACATCCTGCCGTTCATTCAGGACGAATCCGTTATCCAGCTGGGCATCGGGGGTATCCCCAACGCCGTCGGCAAACTCATTGCCCAATCCGGTTTGAAAAATCTGGGCGGTCACACCGAAATGTTGTCCGATGCCTACATCGACATGATTGAATCCGGCGTGATGAACGGCTCCCGCAAAGCCATCGACCGCCACAAAGTGCCCTACACCTTTGCCCTCGGCAGCCGGCGGCTTTACGATTTTATTCACCAAAACGCCGGCCTGGCCTCCTATCCCGCCAACTACACCAACGACCCGCGCGTCATTGCCCGCCTTGACAATTTTGTTTCCATCAACAACGCCCTGCAGGTCGATCTCTACGCGCAGGTCAACGGCGAAAGCCTCGGTATGTACCAGGTTTCGGGCAACGGCGGCATGTTCGACTTTGTACTCGGCAGCCAGTGGGCCAAAAACGGAAAAAGTTTTATCTGCCTCAATTCCACCTATAAAAACAGCGAAGGCAGGCTCGAATCGCGCATCATGGCCGCCCTGGCCCCGCACAGCATTGTCACCATTCCGCGCCAGCTCGTCGATTACATCGTCACCGAGTACGGCGCCGTCAGGCTCAAACCCAAGCCCACGTGGCAGCGTGCCGAAGAGCTCATCGGCATTGCCCACCCCGATTTCCGCGACGAACTCATCAAACAGGCCGAAAAGCTCCGCATTTGGCGCCGTTCCAACAAGCGGTAACGGTCGGGATTACAAATCCAGATCAGCAAAGGAAATAATCATAACCGTTCAACGCTGAGCCGGCCTTGCGCCGGGTTTTGGACGCGTGCTGGCGTGAGCGTCCCGGGAATTTAATACTGTTTCAGTACACCGGGATGCTCACGTGAATTGCCGCACACCCGGTTACCGCAAATTCACCACAACTCCTCCGCGTTTGTAACGCGGAGGTATTTCCACAACTCAATACATTACAAATGTGAAAGATATATACGTCCGCGTTTCAAACGCGGACGAGAGAAAGTACCGGCATAAGTTGATGTAATCCGAATGTATTGAAAACAAGGATTATAAATCCTTTTGTCCTTTAGGTCGGGATTGCCCGCCTGTATGACACGGTCGGGCAGGCAAATCCCGACCAGCTTTCCAGCTCTTTTTCATTCCGGTATAATATTTGCAAGTAGTTCAAGGGCCGTTTAATATCCATAACGTCATGAAAACAAAAATGCTGAGATTCACGTTTTGGGCTTTTCTGCTCATTTTCCTTTTAAGTGCTTCCTGTAACAAACCAAACACCCCGCCACCGGGTTGGGTACGGGCTACGTTCACAGGCTCTGACTTAAGAATGTGTATCTGTTGTGGCGGCTATTATTTTACCGCCAACGGCAAAAAGTTCCGGGCTTTGGATGTGGTAAAAAATACCGTACTCGATGACCACACGAAGTTTCCACACGATTATTTTATCAAATATGAAATTCCATCCGGAAGCCCTTGTTATGGCAAAGGTGATATTACTGTTGTGCGGGTAACCGCCATTAAATATAAAAAGTAAAAAATGCACAACTCCTCCGCGTTTGTAACGCAGAGGTATTTCCACAGCTCAATACATTACAAATGTGAAAGATAAATACGTCCGCGTTTCAGACGCGGACGAGTCTCCATTCCATACCGTTTCGGGCGTCCCCGCCCGAAGAAATCCTTTGTCTTGCAGCCGGTAATTTCTTACCTTAGCCCGCAGCTTATTTTTAAACGATTAAATCATGAAACGTTTTTGCCTCCTTTTTACGATTACGTTGTTTGCCCTTGCAGCTTCCGCCCAGTCGTTGCAACCGGTATGGGCCACACCCCGGGTTCTCAAAACCCCCGAATCGGTTTTGTATTATCCCAAAACAAAAACCCTTTACGTATCCAACATCAGCGGCAAGCCCTCCGAAAAAAACGGTCAAGGGTTTATTGCCCGCCTCGATGCCGCAGGCAAAATCCTCCAACTGCGCTGGGCTACCGGGCTGAATGCCCCCAAAGGCATGGCCACCAAAGGAAAAAAGCTGTTTGTTTCAGACATCGACCGGCTGGCGGAGATAGACCTCAATAATGGGAAAATCATTCGGTTTATTGACTTTCCCGGTGCTAAGTTTTTGAATGATGTAGTCGTTGGCCCGAAAGGAAAAATTTATGTTACTGATACTGATTTGGGCGTCATCTTTGTCCTAAAGGACGGAAAGCCTAACGTTTGGAGTCGCGATCCACTTCTAAAAGGTGCCAACGGACTTACCACCGAACACGGGAAATTGCTTATCGGTGCTCACGGTCATTTGCTGAAAGCCAATCCCCAAACCGGGAAAATAGAAATCCTTGCCCGTGTACCTCACGGCATTGACGGCTTAATCCCGTTGGGAGATGGCAAATATGTAGTCTCTGACTGGTCGGGAGAAATCCGTCTGGTATCTCAGGACGGAATGCAGAGAATCCTTAGCAATACCACCCGCCAAAAAGTTAATGCCGCTGACCTGGGGTTTATCACTGGAAGGAAAATCATCCTGATTCCCACGTTTTTTGATAACCGTGTGGTCGCAAAACAGCTCACAGGTTTATAAAATTTTCTTACTTTTGAAGAAATTCAACTGTTATGGAACGTTACTGCCTGGAGTGCGGGGCAAAATTACATGGCAGGATTGACCAGAAGTTCTGTTCTGACCAGTGTAGAAATACTTATAACAACCGCCTCAACAAAGATGAAACGGCCTACATGCGTAACATCAACCATCGTTTACGCAAAAACAGGCATATTCTCAAAGCATTAAATCCGCACGGCAAAGCCAAAGTTAAAAAACAAACGTTACTTGCCAAAGGTTTTGAATTCAAGTATTTCACCCACGTGTTCAAAAACAAAGAAGGCAAAATCTATTATTTCTGTTACGAACAGGGCTACCTGCCGCTGGATCATGATTTTTTTGCCCTCGTGGTAAACAAAAACATTTAAAACCAGATGGTTCGGTAATACCACAAAGAAACCCAAAGGCTGGCACAAAGAGAGCAAAAGGAATGACTTGATTTCAGAATCAGGGGAAAATAGTACAGGCAAAAAACAAGCTGAAAAAGGACTAAACCTGCTATTTTTTACCGGCGGCGGCAAGCAGGAAATGTGGGATTATCTGCACTTGCGTAATATCCGGTTGAAACCGGTTAAGTGAAGGTTTATGGCCCCGGAATGTTTTTCCGGCACCGTATTTTTTAAATTTACGTATAGATTAGTGTATATTTGTCCGGAATTAAAATAACCGGATGGAGGAGGGAAAAAAATACACGGATAGGGATAGGGACAAAGTTGCAGAAGCATCCCGTTTGGAGCAACTGGATATTTTTGATACGGGCTCCGGTAAAAGTTTTCCGCTTTTTTCGGTGGCGGCAGAAGGCTGGCGGCTTGCCGACAAGGTTTTTTCTTATGAGAATGAAAAATACCGCAAAAAACAACAGTGGAAAAGTGCTTTTCACGCCTTGCTTCACCCTGGTTTTGCCCGCCGATGGTTTGCTTTTTTCAATTCATCCGGTTTTCGTCCGGTAGCCCGGCAGCGGCCAACGCTTTATATTAAGCCGTTCCGCGTTTATATGTCATAAAATGGAATATCCGACGCAAAACCAAGGTGATTCTCGATACTTACCGTTTTACTTTTGAAAAAAGTGGTATTCTTCTCCGGGCATTCTCCTCCAAAAAAGAGATTGAACTGGCAAAATTTGAGATGAACCGGGACCAGCAGGGTTCATTGAAACTGGGGTACGATTACAGGTACAGGAAAGAGGGCGAATTTGTGCTCTCTTTTGATGTTGAGGCTCTGGGCGGGCGGATTGTGGCCGCTGCTTTTTCGTTTGAAGAAACGGCCCCGCAACAATGGGCATGCCGCATTGGCTGTGTGCAGGGACATGAAATAAACATGGGAAATCTTTCTAAAACAGTCCAAAAACTGATGTACGGCCTGCGGCCAAAAGCTTTCGTTGTTTTTGCCCTGCAGGAGATGGTGCGCAACCTGGGGTGCGGGACTGTTTATGGTGCGGGCGATGCAATTCAGGCTTACCGCCGGAAACATGCTATTCACCTGCAACGGTGGCATGCCATTCCTTTCAATTACGATGCCCTTTGGAAAGAAACCGGCGGACAGCAAGGGGCTGATGGATGGTTTGAACTACCGGTCATCTCCAAACGTAAAGCCCTTTCGGAAGTTAAGTCCCAAAAACGTTCGCAATACCGGAAACGCTATAAGCTGATGGATGAAGTGGCTGAAAAAACAGCCCGCACCATGGGACACAAGGCCTAGCAAGTTAAATCTGGCCGTTCAGTTTTTGCAACAGCTTTTTCGCCCCGCTGTCATCGGGATGCGCTTTGAGCCATAATTTCAGGTAATGAACGGCTTTTGCCTTTTGGCCTGTTTTCAGGTAAAAGGCAATGAGTGCCGAGAGGTAATTTGGTTCGGCAGGGGCCAGCAGATAGGCTTTTTGGTAAGCTTTTTCCGCTTCCGGCAGGTGTTGCAAGTATTGGAGCACTTTGGCGAGGTTCAGGAAAACCCGTGGCCGGTCGGGCAGCTTCTGCGAAGCCAGTTGCAGGTAATGTGCCGAAGCGGGGTAGTTTTTCATTTCAGCTTCCAGTAGCCCCAGCGAATAAAAAGATTCCGCTAGTTCCGGATGGTTTCGGGTAACCTCTTTCAACAGTACTTCTGCTTTTTTGTTTTCTCCCATTTTATTGTAAACCAGTGCCAGGTTCACCTTAGCGGGATAAAATCTGTTGTCGATACGCAGGGCTTCCCTGAACTGGGCTTCCGCTTTTTTCAGCTGACCCAGGTTCATGTAAAGCACGCCGAGGTTGTGGCGGCTGGGGGCAAAATCGGCCGAATAATCCATGGCTTTAATGTATTCGCCGATGCCTTTGTGCAGAAGCCGGCGGGTGGCCGTCATGCGCACCAGCAGCGTAGTGTCTTTTAGCAGGGGACTCAATGTCGTAATCAAATCGTTTTGGCTGACGGGAACAAAGGCAACCAGCGCTTCTTTCCGCACCATGGGATTGGTATTTTTCAGTTCCTGCCGGATGAGGGCTTGCGCGGTGCCGGAAACGGATTGTTGCCCCAGATATTTTATGGCTGCCGCCCGGATGATGGGGGCCGTGGTACTGTCGTGAATGATTTGCATTAATCCGTGGCCAGCATTCGTGTCGCCTTTTATGGCTTTGGCAAACGTTTCGCCAAAGGTATGCGGCCATTTCTTTCCCCACCATTTGGCAGCAAAACTGGCGGCCCATTTAGCTGATTTGTCGGTATGGCACTGTCTGTTGCAGACAAAAGTACGGAAACATGCGCAACGGGCAAAGGGAAATATTTAGAAACAACGAATTTGTTATGCTCTTTGACTTTTCAAGTCGATCAGGACTTGAAAAGTCGAGATGCTCAGGGTTTACATGTTAAATAATAGCTTGTTATATCAACCTGTCTTACCACCTTTCAGGTCTGGTTCGACCTGAAAGGAGAAGAAACTACAACTCCAGCCGTTCCTTAAAGGGCAGAAAAGTCATAAAATCCACGTGGTGCACGATATAGGCTTCGGTGGTGCGTTTCACCATGTTGCCTTCGCCGGCGTGGGCCGCAATGATGTGGCACACTTCCGGCGGGACGCCGGCCTCTTCGGCCAGGCTCACGCCTGAAAACGGATGCCGCAAATACTTGCCGTAAGCACCCTGAACAGCTTTGCCGTTTTTATCCAGTTCGTATTCCAGCAGTTTTCCCACATCGGCCAGAATGGTGCCGGCAATCAGCACATCCATGTTCACTTTCAGTTCGCCGTGAAACATGGCATTGACCTTTTCACCGGCATCGCGGGCTATGTGCACCACCGCCCGTTTGTGGTCCATAAAAGTAACTTTCAGGTCGGGGCCTACCAACAGTGTAAAGGGAATGTGTTCCAGGTCATCGGCGGTGAGCACGCTCCGTTCCAGTGCCAGCTCCCACGTTCTGGCGGTTTTTTCGCGAAGATCCTGGTCTTGAATCCATTTGAGCTCAGGCCAGAGATTTAAAACTTCTTTGTTCATAATGGAATTCTTTGTAAAACGGGAATATCCCAAAAGTAAGGTTCACGCAAAGCACGCAAAAATTTGGCGCAAAATACGCAAAGTTAAAGTAAGGAAACTGAATACTTTGCGTTCTTTGCGTTTCGTCTGCGAACTCTGCGTGAACTATAAACTACTGTATTTTTGGGCATCTCCATATTATTATGGTTAATTACAATCTAGCAATGATGGCATCGGCCATTTCGTCCGTAGAGGCGGCTCCTTCATTCACCACGTCAGCGCTACCGCGCATTTTCATCATATCGTAAGTACGCACTTTGCCTTCGGCAATCACTGCGGCCACGGCTTTCCGGATTTTAGCAGCTTTGTCGTTTTCACCGATAAAATCGAGCATCATACAGGCCGATTCAACCATGGCCACCGGGTTGACGATGGAAACAGGATAATCCGCATACTTGGGTGCCGAGCCATGGGTAGGTTCAAAAACACCGATGCCGTTGTCGGGGTTGTACTGGGCCGAGCAGGCAAATCCCAATCCGCCAATCAGGCCGGCAAAACCATCGGAAATAATGTCGCCAAACAGGTTTCCGGCCACGATAACCCCGTAATTTTCAGGGTTTTTCGTGAGCCACATCATTTGGGCATCCACGTTGGTGTTCCACAGTTCGATTTCCGGAAATTCATTTTTCTGCATCTCCATGGCCATTTTGTACATCATGCCGGAGGTTTCGCGCAGCACATTGGGCTTTTCACAAACCGTCACCGATTTGTACCCGTATTTCCGGGCATGTTCAAAAGCAGCCCGCAAAATCCGGCCGGTGGCTTTTTTGGTGAAAATACGCGACGAGATGGAAAGTTCTTCTTTGGGCGTACTGCCGAAGTTTTTGGCAAATTTCGGATGGCTCATAAAGGCATCATGCACATTTTGCGGTGGGTCCGACCACTCAATGCCGCTGTACAGCCCTTCGGTATTTTGCCGGAAGATGACCACGTCCACTTCGGGTTCTTCCATGCCGCCATCGGCATCGCGGCGCACAAAATTCAGCGGATTGCCTTTGTACGTATGGCAGGGACGCATGCAAATATCCAGGTTAAAATGCTGGCGCAGCCCCACAATGGGCGAAGAATAAACCAGTCCCTTTCCGCGCATAGCGGGGTCCAGCTCTTCGGCGGCCGCATCTTTCGGTTTGGAGGTGATAGCACCGAAAAGGGCAATTTTGTGCTCCTCAAGAAGCTTGAGCGTGCGTTCCGGCAAAGGGTCCCCTTCGTGTTTCCAAAATTCCCATCCAATATCGCCCTCGATGTATTCGGCTTCAAACCCGGCGGCATCCAACACGCGGATGGCTGCCTCCAACACGGCTTTCCCGATACCATCACCGGGCAGCGTAACTATTTTTCTTTTTGACATAATATTCAGTTTTTTAACAACAAAGATACATTTTTAACAGCAAAAATAGAAACACCCGTGAAACAGGATGTCCAAAAGAAAAAAATTACGGGGATTACGTAGATGGCCGGCCGTTTTTTTATAAGAAAACAGGGGCCGTCAGAAAACCCTCCTCTTGCCCGGCACCCCACAACAACCGGGCAGCATAGCCTATTTCGGCACGTAATACCAGGGAACGGGACAAACGTGCTTCATTGTTTATCCAGATTCCAATTGGCCCCGCCTGAATGCTGAAAATAGATTTTTCCACACTGGCTTTGGCAGTGGGAGTTACCTGAATCGGTTTTACCGTTTGCGCAAGGGAAACTACCGAAAAACTGCAAACGAGCAACAATAAAAACATTTTTTTCATAGAATGGTTTGGTTTTAATTTTTTATTTTTATTTGTGTACATTTCACTTCAACCAAAAGGGTACTTTTCTCCCTTCATTGAATTTCATTCAATTTCTTAAAATTCGGTTTTGGCCAATACAATCAGCAGCGTGGTTGGGGCGTTGTCGATTTCTTTTGCAAAGAGAAGAAGAAAAATGATAAAAACAAAAATTTTGAAGGTTTTTTTTCGAATTTAACATATAGGGATTTTATCATTACATCATAACAGGCTGTTAGTTGGTTGTTTAGGTTAAACCGTCAAAAATGAACAGTTTTTATGATTATACTTACGCCATCAACCAACCTGCCTAAAAATTCACGGTATAACTTACGGAGGGGGTATTTCTTTGGGCTTTTAGGAGGAGATATCTGTTTAAACAACAGGAACCAGTTCAGGCAATCATACCTGAACTGGTTAGATAAAAACAACAAAAATTAATCCGTTTATTTTGACTGAAAATAGATAATCGGACCTACAATAGGAGCTAAAAGCAATAATAAAATCATACTTTTGTTTCTGTTGGATCTCAGAATATCAACAGAAGCCCAAATTATCAATACTAAATATAGAGCAATTAAAATACTCCCTAATATGTAATACATCATAACATTATTAATTAAGCTGAAACATATAAACAAGCCAAAGCTATTGCCGCAAGGCAATCTTCCAAAACAGCACCACACATAAAAGCACATTCTCCATCACCTCCACAGGCATCAAGTGCCGTTTTTACACATTGAGCAAATGTAGGTTTTTTCTTCGATAAAGAAGACTTCATATTGTAAAATTTAAGACTAATTATTTTTTTGGTTTTCTTATTCGCTATAGCTTTAAACCAATCAATACCATTTGCTTGCGTCTTGACTTCATAAAACTTTCCATTTACAGTCCTATTATATTCAATATTTCCCAAAACGACATTACTATCACTTACGAGTAACATTACAGCATTTGCAGTATCAGAAACCTCATGATCCTTTAACCTTGGTTTTTTTGTAACATTATCATACCTTATAATTATTGCTTTGCCATGTAAATTAGAATATTTGACTACTTCAATAGAGGAATAAGCTTTTTCTGATTTAAAACAGTGACTTCCTTTAAAAAACTTCGATATTAACTCTTTATTATTTTCAATAAAATGAATAGCAATATTACGTTCGGTAGCACTTGCACCACTAACATTTGATATACCAATCTTTTTTGATTGACAAGGAGTTGAAGCCTCTTCATTCTTATTACACCCAACAAAAATTGCTGTGCCAAAGAACAATACAACACTTATAATTAATAATTTTGTTTTCATATTTTAAAAAATTAATTTTCCCTACTCTATTAAGGTTTTTCGGAACCACCTGTTTCATTTAATGGGTGAAACGTCCCTGTCTTCTCATTTTGTTTTCGCGGTATGCACTGCGTGCCGTATTCTGCATTTTTCGTTGCAAGACAGGCTGGTTTAGCTTAGTTTTGTATCTTTGCCACACTACCTCCTTTCTTTGTTATACAGTTATACATTCGCATTGTTATCTTATTTCAATCTAAGGGGGTAGTTTTCTCCCTTTATTGAATATTCATTCAACTTCTTACATTTTGGCTTTGGTTGTCGGAACCGACAAAAAAGGCGGGGCCGTTTATCAAAACGGTCGGGTTTTCGATCGGTTTCTTTTGCAAAAGAAAAAAAAAAAAAAACGAAAAAACAAAATTTTTGAAGGTTTTTTTCGGATTTTAACATATGGAGGTTTTAACATTATACCACAACAAGCTATTAATATGAAAGTTGTATTATTTTTTTCGGCGAAATAAATTTTATCAAAAAAAAAGGGGGTGGTTTGTTTTTCCGGGCGGGGACGCCCGGAACGGTTTGAGGAAAAAGGATGAAATTACGTGTTTCCCTTAGAAAAAAGAACAAAAAGACCGTTTGAAGTTTGGCATGGAAGTGCTACTTTTGAAGAAAAAAAGGCATGAAGCGAATAACAAAGTCAATGGCAACGGTTATCTCTGTGCTTTTTCTGCTTTTGACAATAAATGTAAGCGGACAAAGTAAGCTTGAACAACAGTTGGAACAATTGGCCAAAACCTATCCCATCACCATCAAAAAAATGGCGGTGGACAGTTTTTTTACGGAAAAATACCTCATCGAATTCAAACAACCATTGGACCATAACCATCCTCACGGGAAAACCTTTACCCAGCGGATTTTTCTTTCCAGTAAAGGGCTGGATAAATCGGTGGTTTTTGTTACCGAAGGTTATTGGGCCAATTATGCTGCCAATCCGAAGTATGTCAATGAGTTGTGTCCCATTTTGGATGCCAACCAGGTGGTGCTGGAACATCGGTTTTTCCCGCCTTCGGCACCCGACAGCCTCGACTGGCGTTACCTTACCGTGCAACAGGCGGCAGCCGACGACCATGCCGTTGCGGAAATGCTCAAGCACATTTTTCACGGCAAGTGGCTCAGTACCGGCATCAGCAAAGGCGGCCAGACCTGCATGATTTACCGTTATTTTTACCCGGACGATGTAACAGCCAGCGTACCCTATGTGGCACCGCTGAATTTTTCCATCACCGACCGGCGCATTAACAGGTTCCTTGACCAAGACGGCACCAAAAAATGCCGCCAGGCCATTTACAATTTTCAGAAAGAGCTGATTAGCCACCGCAACAAATACCTGCCCTACTTTAAAAAAGAGGCCAAGGCAAAAGGCTACACCTACAACCGGCTGGGCTGGGAAAAAGCTTTCGACATCATGGTCTTCGAATACCGTTTTGCCTTTTGGCAATGGGGCACGGCCCAATGCGATTCCATTCCCCAAACGTTTGACAATCCGGAAAAAGTTGTGCAGTACTGGGACAAGGTGGCTGATTTTTCGTGGGTTTCCGACCAGGGAATTGAACAATTTGAACCTTTCTTTTACGAAGCCATGAAACAAATGGGCATGTACGGGTACAACATTGCGCCCTTTAGGCAGTGGACGGTTTTTAAGCACAATCCCGATTTCAATTTTACGCTTCCCAAAGGAACCCGGCCGGGCTTTGACCCGTCGGTAATGGACTCCGTCGATTGTTTTATCCGCCACAAGGCGCACAACATGATGTTCCTGGTGGGCGGTGCCGACCCATGGGGCTCCACTTCGGTAAACCTGACTTACCAGAACAACCTGATAAAACTGGTGAAACCACACGGCAGCCACCGAACCCGGATTAACAACCTGCCCCCCGCAATGAAACAACAGGCTATTGACACACTGAAAAAATGGATGGGGGAAACGAAATAAGCTTTGTTTACCAGGGATTGAAATCCCCGGCTCAACCAAACAGAGGCTGTACAATAATAAGAAACCCCGTCATTGCGATGAGCATGAGGCAGGCTATGCGCCGGGGCGAAGAAGCAATCTTATACCGAGCATACTTTAAATCAATAGATTGCTTCGTCAGCTTTCGCTGTTTTCCAACCCTGTTTCCTCGCAATGACGACATCTTTTCTTTTTGGAGAGTTCTGGAAAGAAAAACTGTTCGTACCTACGGACCGAAATTTTGTAGTCCGCCAAAGGCGGACGGCTCCTCCCAACAGGTCGGGAATTTATTCCCGGCCATCTCCGGATTTTTCCGTAAACTTGCATTCCGAAAGTCAGAAGTTCGTCAATAGTTATTGAATATTCACTTAACCGCAACAACATTGTACCAGTTAAAAACGAAAATAGATGTTCATTCGCAAGAGTTTAAAGCCAACCGTGAGGCATTTTTAAAACTGTTGAATGAATACAAAGAAATTCTGAAAACCACCACCCGCGGGGGGTCCGAAAAGTCAGTCAAAAGGCACAAAGAGCGTGGCAAGTTGCTGGCCCGCGAGCGCATTAACCTGCTGGTGGATCCAGGAACGCCTTTCCTGGAACTTTCACCGCTGGCCGCTTACGATCAGTACGAAAACGCTTTCCCTTCCGCCGGCATTGTTACCGGAATCGGGGTGATTCACGGACAGGAAACAGTGATTATCGCCAACGATGCCACGGTAAAAGGCGGTACGTACATGCGTTTTACCATTAAAAAACATTTGCGTGCACAGCAGGTTGCCATGGAAAACCACCTGCCCTGTGTTTACATGGTCGATTCGGGCGGTGCCTTTCTGCCTGAGCAGGATACTGTTTTCCCGGATGCCAACCATTTCGGACGGTTTTTTTACAACCAGGCGCGTATGTCGGCACTGGGCATTCCGCAAATTTCCATTGTCATGGGGTCGTGTACTGCCGGAGGTGCTTATGTGCCGGCCATGAGCGACGAAACCATCATTGTAAAAGAGCAGGGAACCATTTTCCTGGGCGGCCCGCCACTGGTGAAAGCAGCTACCGGTGAAGAAGTTACTGCCGAAGAGCTGGGCGGGGCAGAAGTACATACCTCCATTTCGGGGGTAGCCGACCATTTTGCCGAAAACGATACCCATGCCATTCAAATTTGCCGTAATATCTTTGAAAACCTGGCGTTTCGCGAAAAGCAGGAATTGGATATATTACCTCCCGAAGAGCCGCTGTATGACCCGGAAGAACTTTACGGCATTGCTCCGGTGGATTTGAAAAAAATGGTCGATCCCCGGGAGATTATTATGCGCATGGTGGATGGCAGCCGTTTTCAGGAATTTAAAACGAAATACGCTACGACAGTAGTTACCGGCTTTGCCCGGATTATGGGTTTTCCGGTGGGCATCATTGCCAATTACGGCGTGTTGTTTTCCGAGTCGGCACTGAAGGTAACCCATTTTATCGAGCTGTGTACCAGCCGCAAGATTCCACTTATCTTTTTGCAAAATATTACAGGATTTATTGTGGGCAAAGAGTTTGAACGCAAAGGCATTGCCCGCGATGGTGCCAAAATGGTACATGCCGTGGCCAATACCAACGTTCCCAAGTTCACGGTGATTTTCGGTGGCTCGTTTGGTGCCGGAAATTACGGTATGGCAGGCCGCGCCTACGACCCAAGGCTGCTGTTTATGTGGCCCAACGCCAAAATCTCGGTCATGGGTGGCGAGCAGGCGGCTACCGTATTGGAAACAGTCAAAAAAGACCAGTATAAAGCCATGGGCAAAGAGATGCCGCCGGAAGAGGTGGAAAAGTTGCGCCGGCCCATTCTCGAAAAATACGAACGCGAAGGGGCGGCGTTATACAGTACTTCACGTCTTTGGGACGACGGTATCATCGACCCGGTGGATACGCGCAAGATGCTGGCCATGGGAATAGCCATGTCGCTGAACAAAAAATATCCCGAGCAGCAGTATGGAATTTTCAGGATGTAAAAAATAGTTACGAAAAAATGTAAAAGTGTAAAGTAGTATTTTACAAAATGTATGTAAAATTGTAAAATAGGATTTCAAATTATATTATTGCTCATTCGGATTTGTAATCCGAATGTAGTGGGAAAAGGGATTTGTAATCCCCAACTCTACAAAATAAGGTAAGAGACAAAATGAAATTATATAAAACCATACTCGTCAGTCAGAAAAACGGAATCCGGGAGATTATCCTGAACCGACCGGATGTGCACAATGCCATGAACGAGCTGATGATTCATGAGCTGACCGATGCTTTCAACCGGATTGCCGATGCGGATAAACTGCTGCGACTGGTTGTTTTGCGTGGCAACGGAAAGTCTTTTTGTGCCGGTGCCGACCTGAATTATATGAAAGGTATTGCCGCTTTTGGGTTTGAAGAGAATGTGGAAGATGGAAAGCGGCTGGCAGCACTGTTTCGCTCGGTTTATGAATGCCCCGTACCGACGATGGCAGTGGTTCATGGTGCTGCTTTTGGTGGTGCCAACGGCTTGCTGGCTGCCTGCGACATGGTGATAGCTACTGAAGATACACGTTTTGCGTTCAGCGAAGTGAAACTGGGAATCTCTCCTTCAACCATTGGCCCTTTCGTGATGAAAAGAATTGGCGAATATGGTGCCCGTGAGTTGATGCTTACCGGGAAACGTTTTGACGGTAAAGAAGCCGAAAAATGGCATTTGGTGAACCATGCCGTCCCGCAGGAACAGCTGGAAGAAAAGGTTCAGGCGTTGAAAGATGAAATTATGACGGCTGCCCCGCTTGCTGTCAGAGAAACCAAAAAGCTGATAACGCAAGTCGTTCAAAATCAAAACCTGAATAAAAATATTGCGTTTACATCCCAGCTGATTGCCCGTCTGCGGGCGGCAGATGAAGGGCAGGAAGGGATGGCCGCATTTTTGGAAAAAAGAAAACCCAATTGGGTAACCGGGCGAAAACCAAAAAAATAACACTGAAATTGTTATGAAGATATTCAAAAAAATACTCGTTGCCAACCGTGGGGAAATTGCTGCTCGTGTGATAAAATCAGCGAGAAAGCTGGGCATTCAGACGGTGGCAGTTTATTCGGAAATTGATGAAGATGCCCTGCACGTACAGATGGCTGATGAGGCCTATTGCCTTGGCAAAGAAGAGCTGAACGACACTTACCTGAATGTGGACAAAATAATGGCCGTAGCCAAAGAGGCGGGTTGTGATGCCCTGCATCCCGGATATGGCTTTTTGTCAGAAAGCCCCCTGCTTGTGGAAGCCTGCAAGAAGTCCGGTATCGCCTTTATCGGTCCGCATCTGGAAGCTATCCGACTTATGGGAAATAAAATAGAAGCCCGTGCTTTTGTGAAAAAGCTGAATATTCCCATGACCGCGGGAGTTACCGGCACCCCGAAAGAACTACTTAAAAAAGCGCACGAAATTCCTTTTCCCCTGCTGGTAAAAGCAGCTGCCGGCGGAGGCGGGAAAGGCATGCGTATTGTCCGTGAAGGCGACAACCTAAAAGAGATGCTGGAATCCACTTCGCGTGAAGCCAAAAATTATTTTGGCGATGGTACCATTTATATCGAAAAATATATTGAGGAACCCCGCCATATCGAAATTCAGGTGCTGGGCGACAACTTCGGAAATGTGGTGCACCTCTTTGAACGCGAGTGCACCATTCAGCGGCGTTATCAAAAAATTGTTGAAGAATCGCCTTCACCCACGTTGACGAAAGAAATACGTCAAAAAATGGGGGCTTCCGCCGTGAGCATTGCCCGCGCGGCAAAATACAACAGTGCCGGGACCATCGAGTTTCTGGTGGACAAAGAGCTGAATTACTATTTCCTCGAAATGAATACCCGTATCCAGGTGGAGCATCCTGTTACCGAAATGGTTACGGGTGTTGATTTGGTAGAAGAACAGATACTAATTGCTGCCGGTAATCCTTTGCGCCTGAAACAGGAATCCCTTACACAGAAAGGTCATGCCATTGAATGCAGGATTTATGCCGAAGACCCATCGAACAACTTCCTCCCCGCCCCGGGAAAAATATCACTGTATGAGGAACCTGAGGGTACCGGTATCCGTATTGACTCCGGCATTTCCGGGCCTTGTACTGTCCAGAGTATCTTTGACCCTATGCTGGGCAAGCTGGTGGTTTGGGGCGAAGACCGCTCGGTTGCTTTGGAAAAAAGCATTTTGGCGTTGAAAAATTATCAGGTCCACGGGATTAGTACCAACATGACTTACCTGTTGTATTTGCTGCAACATCCTGCCTTAAAAAACAATCAAATCTCCACCGGTTTTTGCGACCGTCATACGGATGAAATACTTCAAAATATCCAGGCTGACAAATCCCGGACAGGCACTGAAATAGCAGGATTGGCTTTTTTGATGCATGATTTGAATGCCAATAAGGTGCATTCGGCAAAAAATGTTTGGGAAGCCCTGGGATATTGGCGAAACCTGATGAACATCCCGCTTGTTGTAGATGGAAAGGAACTGGACATAAAACTGCTGAAGATTTCCAAAAACAGTTTTGTTTTTCAGACAGCCGAAAATGTTTACGATATTTTTCTGCATTCCATTGCAGAAAATAAAGTAGAATTTCGTACCTTTCATCGCTTTTATAAAGCAGTGGTTTCAACCGGTGAAAAGGGCAGCCATTTCGTTACGTTGGAAGGAATAAACTTTGAGGTAAAACGAACGGATGAGTTGATAATCAGCAAGGAAGACCCTGCTGCTTCGGGCGGTACTGACAAAGGAAGCCTTTTTGCGCCCATGCCCGGAAAGGTGATTAAGGTGAACGTTAAACCCGGGGACAACGTGAAAAGGGGTACCGTTTTGCTTGTGGTGGAGGCCATGAAAATGGAAAATAACATTGTGGCCCTTCACGATGGAAAAATTGAAAAGGTAAACGTAAAAGAAGGTGAACGGGTGGATACTGATTTGCAATTGGTGAACCTTATAGCCGAAGAAAAAGAAAATAACTAAAAATAGCAATCAATGAATTTTGAATTATCACAGGAACAGCAAATGATTCGCCAGACTGTACGCGAGTTTGCTGAAAGAGAAGTAAAACCACGGGCACAGGAACTGGATGCCAAAGCCGAATTTTCGTACGAATTGACAAAGATGATTGGCGACCTCGGCCTTTTCGGCATGAACCTGCCTGAAAAATATGGTGGTCAGGGGCTGGACACTTTATCATATATTATTGCCGTAGAAGAAATGGCCCGTGTGGATGGCTCTCAGGCTGCCACGCTTGCCGCTCACAACTCTTTGGGAATCAGTCCTATTTATGAATTCGGGACAGAAGAACAAAAACAAAAATACCTGCCGCAGTTGTGTACGGGTGAGGGGCTTTGGAGTTTCGGGCTGACCGAACCAGGTGCCGGCTCCGACTCAAGAGGCTCTAAAACTACGGCCATACTTGATGGTGATGAGTGGGTGATTAACGGTTCTAAAATCTTTATTACCAACGGTGCTTCCGATATTTCCAAAGGATGTACGGTACAGGCCGTTTCGGGCGAAAAAGAGGGAAAGAAACTGTTTACCACGATTATTGTGGAAGCGGGCACTCCGGGCTTCCGGCGTGTTGCCATGCACAACAAAATGATGTGGCGTGCCTCCGATACCTCGGAGCTTTATTTCGACGATGTACGCGTTCCCAAAGAAAACCTGCTGGGGAAAGTGGGCGAAGGCTCACATATTATGCTGCACACGCTCGATGGGGGCCGGCTTTCCATTGGTGCCATGGGGCTGGGACTGGCCCAGGGTGCTTTTGAGATGGCACTGAGTTATGCACAGGAACGTAAACAGTTTGGAAAACCACTGACCAAATTTCAGGTGAATGCTTTTAAGCTGGCCGATATGGCGTTGAAGATTGAACTGGCCAGGAACCTTTTGTACAAAGCCTGCTGGCTGAAAGACAACAAGAAACCTTATTCCAAGGAAGCCGCTATGTCGAAACTCTATTGCTCTGAAATTGCCCGCGAAGTGGCCGATGAGGCTGTTCAGATTCATGGCGGCTATGGCCTGATGAAAGATTATGATATCGAACGGTTCTATCGCGACCAGCGGCTGTTGCAAATCGGAGAAGGAACTTCTGAAATCCAACGGCTGGTCATTTCCCGTCAGATTGGATGTTAAGGATATAAACCAAAAATATGCATTATGAACAAAGTGGTAAAAAATGCTACGGAAGCCATCCGCGATATTGGGGACAATATGACCCTGATGCTCGGTGGTTTCGGATTGTGCGGTATTCCTGAAAAGGCTATTCAGGCTTTGCACGACAAGGGCGTAACGGGGTTGACCTGCATCTCGAACAATGCCGGTGTCGATGACTTTGGGCTGGGTGTCCTGCTGGAACGCCATCAGATTAAAAAGATGATTTCGTCTTATGTAGGCGAGAATGCCGAATTTGAACGGCAACTGCTTTCGGGCGAACTGGAAGTGGAGCTGAACCCGCAGGGCACGCTGGCCGAACGCTGTCGGGCGGGAGGTGCCGGAATCCCTGCTTTCTTTGTTCCTGCCGGCTATGGGACCGAGGTGGCCGAAGGCAAAGAGGTGCGCGAATTTAACGGGAAAATGTACCTGCTCGAAACAGCCCTTACGGCGGATTTTGCCCTGGTGAAAGCCTGGAAAGGCGATACGGCCGGCAACCTGATTTATCGCCATACGGCCAACAACTTCAACAACATGATGGCCATGGCCGGAAAAATTACCATCGCCGAAGTGGAAGAGCTGGTGCCTGCCGGCGAGCTGGATCCCAACTGTATCCACACTCCTGGTATCTTCGTCCAGCGTATCTTCCAGGGCGAGAATTACGAAAAACGAATAGAATTCGCTACAACAAGAGATTAAAAATTACAAATCGCAAAATTCAAATCACAAACAACAAAATTCAAATCACAAACAACAAAATTCAAATCACAAATAATTCTAAATTTTCAAAATCAAAACTCCAAACAAAGCAGCTTCAATCAAAAAATTATGGAACAGCCTTCAAATAAAAAACCTCTGTATGACCTGGAAGAAAGAACTTTTCTTTTTGCCAGAGATGTAAGGTTTTTTATCAAGACATTACCTTATTCAAAAGCTAATGAAGAGGATGGGAAACAAGTAATCAGGTCTTCCGGGTCGGTTGGAGCCAATTATATTGAAGCAAATGAGGCATTGGGGAAAAAGGATTTTAAGATGAGAATACGAATCAGCAGAAAAGAGGCAAAAGAAAGTGCTTATTGGTTGAGATTAATTTTGAGTAATAATGTACTTGACAATATGCAGGAGGGAGAGCGATTGAGAGATGAGGCTGCACAATTAAAAAAAATCTTTCATTCAATTCTTCAAAAGTCGTAGCACTACCTTGTGATTTTTTCATTTTGAGATTTGTATTTTATTTGTATTTTGTGATTTGTAATTTGAGATTTTATAAGAAATCATAAAATAAAACATCATGAGTTTAGACAAAAACGGTATTGCCAAAAGAATTGCTCAGGAGTTGAAAGATGGCTATTATGTTAACTTGGGCATCGGTATTCCCACCTTGGTAGCCAACTTCATTCCGGAAGGGGTAGAAATGGTATTGCAATCGGAAAACGGCCTGCTCGGCATTGGCCCGTTTCCTGCCAAAGAGGAACTTGATGCCGACCTGATCAACGCCGGAAAACAAACCGTAACCTACGTGAAAGGGGCTGCCTTTTTCGATTCGGCCACCAGTTTTGCCATGATTCGCGGTGGCCACATCGACCTCACTGTACTGGGTGCTTTTCAGGTAAACAGCCGGGGGGATATTGCCAGCTGGAAGATTCCGGGGAAAATGGTCAAAGGCATGGGTGGTGCCATGGATTTGGTGGCTTCCGCCAAAAACATCATCGTGGCCATGACCCACACCGACCGCAAAGGAAACCCGAAACTGCTGAACGAGTGTAACCTGCCTTTGACTGGTGTGAATTGTGTGAAGCGCATTGTTACCGACCTGGCCGTGGTAGATGTTACTCCCCAGGGATTTAAACTAATAGAACGTGCTCCCGGCGTCAGCGTGGAAGAGATTGTGGAAAAAACGGAAGCACCGCTGCTGGTGGAAGGCGAAATTCCCGAAATGAAACTTTGAAATTATTCATCTTAAAAATTTACTGTTATGGATTCTTCTTCTAATCATTTTATGGCCTTTGGCTTCACATCGATTTTCTTTATTTTCATGCTGGCCATCAGTATTCTGGTCATCGTTGCCCAATGGCGCATTTATGAAAAGGCCGGTCAGCCCGGCTGGGCCGCCATTATCCCCATTTTCAATTTTTACATTTTACTGAAAATTGTGGGGAAACCCGGCTGGTGGGTCATCTGGATGATTGTTCCCATCGCCAATGCCGTGGTAGCCATTTGGACGACCAACCTGTTGTCGAAGAGCTTTGGTAAAAACGTGGGTTTCACCATTATGCTGCTTATCCTGCCCTGGATTTTTTATCCCATTTTAGGGTTTGGAAAAGCTGAATATATCGGCCCTGCCGGAAAGCCGAAAGTAACCGAGGTCAATGTTTAAACATTAACCTGCGTTCGGCAAAGATATGCTTACGGGTATTAATTTTCCGGTGCAATTAGCTTAAAGCCGATGCTGTGCACATTGAGCAGCTCAACTTTAGGGTCATCTTTTAGGTATTTTCTGAGCTTGGTGATGTATACGTCCATGGAACGTGCGTTGAAATAACTGTCGTCCCCCCATATTTTATTCAAAGCAGCCGTACGGTCCAGCACTTCGTTCAGGTTGTTGCAAAGCAGTTTAAGCAGTTCGGCCTCCTTGGAGGTGAGCTTGTTTTCTTTCTTCCCGATTTTCAGGGTCTGGTAGTCATAATCAAAAACATAGTTCCCGAATTTATAAATGGGGTCCTTATGGCTATGCCCGCTTTGTTCCACACGCCTTATGATGGCCTGAATCCTCAGCAGCAGCTCTTCCATGCTGAAAGGTTTGGTAAGGTAGTCATCGCCACCTGCTTCAAAACCCTGAATGATGTCTTCCTGCATGGTTTTGGCTGTCAGGAACAGGAGGGGTATTTTCTTGTCCAGTTTCCGAATCTCTTTTGCCAGCGTAAAGCCATCCATCACCGGCATCATAACATCTAAAATGGCAAAATCGAAATCACCTTTCTTAAAAGTATCCAACGCAACTTTTCCATTCTCACAAAGCGTGGCATCAAATCCTTTGGCACCCAAATAAGATTTTAAAATAGTACCCAGGTTTTTGTCGTCTTCGGCAAGTAAAATATTAACTTTTTTATCCATGGCTTGTTGTCCTTTCGTTTGGTAAATATATGTGAAAAACGGAACCTTTTTCCAGTTCCGAGTCAACGGTTATCTTTCCTTTGTGTTGGTCGACGATGGCTTTTACATAGCTCAATCCCAATCCGAAACCTTTGAAATTATGTACGTTACCGGTGTGTACACGGTAAAGTTTCTCAAAGATTTTATTTTGGTTTGATTTGCTGATACCAATGCCATTATCCGCAATATCAACAAGAATACCTTCCTGGAGGTTGCGCGTGTTTATCCTTATGACAGGAGCATTCAGGTTATATTTAATGGCGTTGTCGAGCATGTTCACAAAAACATTGGTCATGTGTACACGGTCTGCAAAAATCATGCTGTTTTCCGCATTTAGTGTCAGTGTTATTTTGCCCCCTTTGCTTTCGGCGTTGATTTTTTTGCCGTTAACGGCATTTTGTAATATTTCGTGCAAATCTATCCGCTCTTTGTGCAATTTTAACCGGCCACTCTCTATGGTTGCCGATTGCAGGATATGCTCCGCCATGGTCCTGAGCCTTTTGTTTTCTTCGTCTATTACGCTTACATAGTTATTGTAAACCGCATCTGACTTTTTGACATCCTTGTCCCGAAGTGCCTCGCATACCAGCGAAATGGTGGAAATAGGCGTTTTAAATTCATGGGTCATATTATTGATCAGGTCATTTTTCATTTCCGACAATTTCTTTTGCCGGTTGATGACTACAAGGCTATAGGAAAACGAACCGATAATAATAAAAAACAGCACCAGCGAAACAAATAACAACTTGTAAAGCTTCTTTAGGATAAAGATGTGTTCCTGTGGAAAATAGATAAGAAATTTTAATGGAAACTGCATGTTGTCGCCCAGTGGCGAGAGGTTGTACACAAAACTTTTGCTGAGTAGTTCCGTGGGGTATTTCCCGGTTTTCTGCAAAATCATGGCATTGGATGCGGGCTTGTAAATGCCAAATTCATATTTTGTTTTAATGTTTCTCTCCGACAGCGAATTTCTTACAAGGGAGTCAATAAGGTTTTTGTGTTTTGAGAAAAAACGCAGGTCATCGGGTTGTTTAAATTTGGCAAAAAGTTGCTGGTACTGGTTGCTCAACATTAACCTTTTCTCCAGCAAACGGTTCAAATCATTGGCATTGTTGAGGGCCAATGATTGCGAAGCAATATCGCGGTTTAGCGAATCAAACAGGGCAAAGGCATTCAGGTTCTTACTGTAAAATTCTTTTGAATTCAGGTAATAAGCCTGATAGCGTAACTTGTCGATGGTAAAAACAACCCGCTGCATGGCCATGTCCACATTACGGTTAAAAACAGCCTGGCGTATCTGTACGGCATTCTTTATCCAGTACACCTGAATGGAAAGCAGCCCGATACTGGAGAGTGAAACCAAAATAATAATGATTGCCGTTAACCGTTTATTCATGTTGCAAAATTAACCCTTCATTTGATTGAAACAGAAGCTTTAACAAATATTAACAACATTTTTTTAAATTTTTACTTGACAAATCAATAATTCGTTGTATATTTGCATCGAACAATAGCAAGGGTAAATTTTCATAATTTTTTTGCTTTGTTTAAAGGGTTTTCATAATTGTTGGTTTTTGAGAGGTAAGCGTCCTGCTTGCCTCTCTTTTTTGTTTTATCTTAGCCCTTTCTTATTTAGGATATGATCAAACCGGAAACCATACAGAAAATTTTTGATGCTGCACGTATTGAAGAGGTGGTAGGCGACTTTGTAACACTCAAAAAACGAGGCGTTAACTACATAGGACTGTGCCCGTTTCACAACGAAAAGACCCCTTCGTTTACCGTTTCCCCTGCCAAAGGCATCTTTAAGTGTTTCGGCTGTGGAAAGGCGGGCAATGCGGTGAAATTTATCATGGAGCACGAGCATTATTCCTATCCTGAAGCATTGAAATATGTTGCCAGAAAGTATGGTGTTGAGGTGGAAGAAACCGAACTGACCAGCGAAGAAAAGCAGCAAATGGACGAGCGTGACGGGATGTTTGCGCTGAACACTTTTATTTCCGGTTATTTTCAGGACAACCTTTCCAACAGTGAAGAGGGAAAAGCCATCGGGTTGACTTATTTCAAGGAGCGGGGCTTTTTGGAGGCCACCATTAAAAAGTTTCAGCTGGGCTATGCCCTGGATGAATGGGAAACCTACTCAAAACATGCCCTGTCCAACGGATATACCAAAGAGGTTTTGGTGAAGACAGGCCTTTCCATTGACAAAGGCAACCGGCTTATGGACCGTTTTCGCGGCAGGGTGATGTTTCCCATTCATAACCTCACGGGAAAAGTGATTGGTTTTGGCGGACGGATACTCTCCAAAGAGAAATCCACCGCCAAGTATGTCAACTCGCCCGAGTCGGACATTTACAACAAAAGCAAGAGCCTTTACGGGATTTTCTTTGCCCGCAATGCCATCGTCAAGCAGGACAACTGTTATCTTGTTGAAGGATATACCGATGTCATTTCGCTCCATCAAACCGGAATTGAAAATGTGGTGGCCTCTTCGGGAACCTCTTTAACGGTGGAACAGATTAAGCTCATAAAGCGTTTCACGCCCAACATTACCATTTTGTATGATGGCGATGCTGCCGGAATAAAAGCTTCTTTTCGCGGGATTGATTTGATTTTATACCAGGGGATGAATGTGAAAATCGTACTTTTCCCGGAAGGGGAAGACCCCGATTCGTTTGCACGGAGCCACACCAGCTCTGAGGTAGAAGAATTTATCCAAAAGGAAGCCGCCGATTTCATCTCCTTTAAAACACGCCTTCTCCTGGATGAAACGGTGGGAGACCCGACGGCCAAAGCTGCCCTGATTAAGGAGATTGTCCAGACCATAGCCCATATTCCCGATGCCATAAACCGGACGGTTTATATCCAGGAGTGTAGCACGCTCATGGAAATTCCAGAGCAAACGCTCATGAATGAGCTGAACAAACTGCTCAGGGAGAAATACCGGAAAAATTTACGTCAGCAGCCTGAGCAGGAAACGGTTGCTGGTACAGAAAGGAAACAACGGGTTTCAGAACAGATGGAAATGGACCCGCTGGACATTAGTGAACACGAAAAGCAGGTGGTCAGGCTCATTTTGCTTTATGGTACGGAGAAAATAACTATCCGCGAAATCATTACGGACGAGCTGGGCGAAGAGGTGGAAGAAGAGCGTGAACAGTCGGTGGCACAATATATTTTGCAGAACCTCGAAGAGGATGGCATCCGGTTTGAGAACGACATTTATAACCATATTGTTGATGAAGTGAGAGCTTTGATGCAAAACGGAAATATCCCCGATGAGCATTATTTTGTGAACCATACCGATGAGAAAATGGCTGCCGAGGCAGTCAGCATCATCGCCACCCCTTACGAGTTAAGTACCAACTGGGAGAAAAACCAGATTTATGTAAAAAAGGAAGGCGATGACCTGTTGAAAACCATTATCACCACCCTGAACCCGTTGCGTACAAAGCTTATCAGCAGGCATTTAAAAGAGCTTCAGGAGAAGATAAAAATCTCAGGGGATGAAGCGGAAATCTTTCTCCTGCAACAACAGTTTTTTGAGCTGAAAAAAGTCGCCAACGAAATTGACCGGGAGTTAAAAAGGCCGTTTGACTACTGATGCTTTTTGTGATTAGCCCCAGATTTGTGATCTTTTCTTAGTTCTCTGTGGCGGAATGCAAATATGGCTGACTTGCCGGTTTTTTATTTTAAATCTCCCTAAAGGTTATTCATAAAAAAAATCCGGCCCTGAAATGAACCGGATTTTTGCGCCTCCACCAGGACTTGAACCTAGGACCCTCTGATTAACAGTCAGATGCTCTAACCAACTGAGCTATGGAGGCTTGTTTTTCTCTTAAATGAGGGCGCAAAGATAGAGAATAATTTTTATTTGCAAATAATTTTAAAAAATTATTTTTTCTTTCCTCCTTTCTTCGCAATTATAAGTCGTATTTCTTAATTGAACTTATACCAACCTAAGTTTTGCGCACTTTATGTGAAATCCACTTTTTGGACAGTTTCTTTTTTGTCCAGCGTTTATGTTTTATAATTCAACAATCCCGTTAAATTTTTATTGGGAAAGGGGAATGTTGTGAAATTTTTTAATTTTCAACGGAACTGGTTCCAGATTCTTTAATTTTACATTTCTCAAAAATAAAAGTCATGAATAAACCGGTCATTACATCCGTAGAAGTTATTAAACTGAACCTTCCCTACAAAGAGCCTTTTGTAATTTCCCTTGGTGTGATTGAAAGTGCCACCAACGTGGTGGTCCGGCTTCATTCGAGCGACGGGCTCACAGGCACGGGCGAATGTGCCCCGTTCGTTACCATTGTGGGCGAAACGCAGGAAACGGTCTTTGCCTACGCCCGGCAAATTGGGAAAATGCTGAAGGGCAAAGACCCTTATGCCCTCGAAGAACGCCTCTCGGAAATCGACCGGGCGGTGGCCGGCAACCCTACCATGAAAAGTGCCTTCGACATGGCTTTGTACGACCTGTTGGCACAACGGGCAAACCTGCCATTGTACAAACTGTTGGGGGGTAGCAACAACCGTGAAATCACAACAGACATGACCATTAGCATTGGTCCGCCGGAAAAGGTGGCTCGTGATGCACTGGCTTTCAAGGAAGCCGGTTTCCCGGCCATAAAAGTCAAGCTGGGAACAACTACAAAAGAAGATGTTGACAGGATCAGGGCCATCCGTGAGGCTGTGGGCAAAGAGTATCATATCCGTATTGATGCCAACCAGGGCTGGGACACCATAACGGCCATCAATACATTGCAGGCTTTGGCAGAATTCAACATTGAACACTGCGAAGAGCCGGTCCCTAAGTGGAACAACCGCGAAATGGCCAAAGTCCGTGCCAACAGCCCCATCCCCATTATGGCCGATGAGTCGGTTTTCGACCACCATGATGCTTTCCGGCTGGCCTCCATGGGTGCCTGTGATTTCTTCAATATTAAATTTTCCAAATCAGGTGGTATCTTTAATGCGTTGAAAATTAATGCAATAGCAGAAGCGGCAGGTATTAAATGCCAGGTGGGTTGTATGTCTGAATCGCGTTATGCCCTGACTGCCTTGATGCATTTTGTGTTAGCCTCTGACAATGTGGTACATTTCGACATGGATTCATCTCTCATGTTAGATGCAGATCCGGTAACCGGTGGTATCCAATATCAGGGGAAAGGAAAATGGATACTCGAAGATGCCCCGGGTATTGGTGCCGGTTTTGATCCGGATTTTTTAAAAACCATGGAAAGTGTAACCGTTTAATCTGTCAAAAATGAAACCCGAAAAAGAGCAAATGTCCAAAAGTTCGTTTCCCTTTATTATGGAAAACAAATTAAGGCCTGTATCCACGATTAACGGGAAAGATTATCTCTATTTTGCAGGGACCGGATATTTTCAGTTACAATCCAATTCCGAACTGATTGAGCAGGCGGTAGCGGCCACCCGCCAATATGGTATCGGGACGGCTACCTCACGTACCATTAACGGGACTACGCCTCTAATCATAAAACTTGAAAAAAAAATAGCCGAATTTTTCCATACGGAAGATGCTGCTTATCTTCCTTCCGGATACCTGAGTAATATGGCCGGATTTCAAGCCCTGGATACCATGGGGTTTTTCGATATGATTTTTATCGATGAAAGTGCGCATTACTCGAATACCGGAGGGGCTTTGGCTACTGGAAAAAAGGTGGTGAAATTCAAGCATTTAGATGCAAAAAACCTGAAAAAACAAATCAAAAAGCATCTGAAAAAGGGGAAAAAGCCATTGATAGTTTCTGATGGCCTGTTTCCTATATGGGCTGAGATTCCTCCTGTACCGAAATATCTGAAAATTGCTGAAAAATACGATGGTTGTGTTTGGGTTGATGATGCCCATGGTGTAGGCATCCTTGGCGAACACGCCAGAGGGGTATACGACTATTTTCAGTTGAGTTCCGGGCGGCTGTTTATGGGGGCTACCCTGTCCAAAGCTTTCGGTGCTTATGGTGGATTTGTTGTCGGCAATTCACACTTTATCCACGTGCTAAAAACAGGAAATGTAATGACCGGGACCAGTTCACCGCCGAGTGCCATGGTGGGGGCCGCTTTGCGTGGTATAGAGCTTGTGAAAAACAATCCTGAATTCCTCAGAAGGCTTCGTAGCAATGCTTTATATCTCAAAGATAAAATTAAAAACCTGGGTATTTCCGTAGAGGAGAATTATCTTCCCATTGTAACATTCTCCATCGGAAGCAGTGAAAAAATGCAGGATATTCAACATAAACTGATGGAGAAAGGTATTTACATCCAGTTTGTAAAATACGTGGGTTCCGGTGTCGATGGCGTGTTGCGCATAGTTGTCTCCTCCGTACATACCCGGGACGAAATTGATTTTTTGGTAAGGTCTGTGGGTAAGCTGCTTTGACCGGGCCGGCAAATAGGTTAATGCATAATATAACCAAGAATCAGATATAAAACAGCAGAAATACTTCCAATAAACAAGGCATAAGGCAGCTGTGTCCTTACATGGTCGATGTGGTCGGATGCCGAAGCCATGGAGGAAATAATGGTGGTATCGGAAATGGGCGAACAATGGTCGCCAAACACACCGCCTCCAATGGTTGCCGCAACAACGAGATATAAGTTTGCCCCTTGTGCATGGGCCATAGGAACGGCAATGGCCATCATAATGGCAAAAGTGCCCCACGAAGTGCCGGTAGAGAACGCAATGAAAGAGCTGATGACAAACAGGATGAAAGGCAGGAGCTGGGGCGTTAGCCATGCTTTGGTTTGTGTAGCGACATAAATACCGGTTCCCAGTTTGTTGCTCACATCACTAATGGAAAAGGCAAGCATCATGAGCAATGCCAGGGGCATCAACTCACTGATTCCCTTTAAGGTCAGCTCGACCATCTCCTTCATTTTCATAATCTTCTGGCTGCGATAAAGTATCATTGCCACCAAAATGGAAGTAACCACCGAATACAAAACAGCCGTAGACCCGGAGCCGGCACCAATGGCTTTTACAAGATGGTCTGCCAGGCCATTTGATTCTTCAACTGCTCCCCAGCCGGTGTAAAGCAGGTAAACAGGCATCATCATGACCATGGTCAGGATGGGAACATACATGTTAAAAGCCCTCAGCTTGATTCCGGGTTTTGATTCAAGAGAAGTAATGGTATCAGAAATCAAAGGATGGGCATTGTCGTTCAGGAGTTTACCTGTATCCCGTGTTCTTTTTTCGGCTTTTGCCATAGGCCCGAAATCCTTTTTGGAAACAATAATGAAAAACACCAGCAAAATAGTCAGCACCGGATAAAAATCATAAAGCAGGGCATTACCGAGGACCATCATTGGATTTTTAATGCCTTGTGTGAGCAGAAGCCCCATAATAAAGGCACCCCAGGCATTAAAAGGAATTAAAATTGATGAAGGGGCCGAAGTGGAATCTGCAATGTAAGCCAGCTTTTCGCGCGGAATCTTTAATTTGTCGAACAGCGGCCTGTATAAAGTACCTACTGTGAGGGAGCTGATGCTTGTTTCCACAAAAAGTATGACCCCCGTGGCCATGGCCAGTAATTGTACAAACTTCCGGCTTTTTATATTTCTTTTGCTTTCCACACGTTTGATGAACCTGCCGATACCAATCATAAATCCGTCAACACCGCCCGAGTACTGAATAAAAAGCAGCAAAGCCCCGACCAAAGCACTAAACATGATAACCCGTGTGTTGCCGGGCGATTTAAATACATTGACAAATGCTTCCAGCGTGGCAAAAGTTCCCGTAACCACATTCCAGCCATTGATTATTACCCATCCAAACCATGTTCCAAAAATAAGGGCAACATAAACCTGTTTGGTCCTCAGGGCAAGGATAATAGCTATCACAGGGGGAAGAACCGAAAAGAATCCGTAATCGTGCATGCCTTATCTGTTGAAATTTCTGTGAACAAACAATTTCCTCTTACAGGCAAATATAGCCATCTTTCCGAAAAGGCCCCGCTTCCCGTCCGTTTATTTTTTATCAAAACAGCCGGAATATGTTAAAAATAACAACCGCTATTTTCAGGGGAAGTTTTTATCTTTACCTTATCATTAAAAGCGTGAAAAACATGCGTAAATTATTATTTTTCTTATTGTTATCATTCGTTGTAAACAGCGGCTTTGCCCAAAGGCATTTGTACAAAAAGCATCACATTGTCAATAAGGTTTTAAAGGAAATAGTAAACGACAGCGTTTTTAGACCGGGAACGTTGGGTTTTTTTGCCATCGACAACAAAACCGGCCGGATCATAGCCCTGCATGATGCGGATAAATCCTTGCGCCCGGCTTCCAATTTAAAATTACTCACTACGGCCACAGCCCTTGACCTTTACGGCCCTGATTACCGTTTTCAAACCTTTTTGGGCTATACGGGCACCCTCGATACGGTCCGCCATATTTTGCATGGCAACATTGTGATAAAAGGAGGCGGCGACCCGACCCTCGGTTCCAAATATTTCGATGAAACAAAAGGCCATCAGTTTCTAGCACAATGGGTGAGGGCCATCCAAAGGCTGGGGATTGATTCTGTGGCAGGTGCTGTGGTGGCCGATGCCCGGATTTTCAGCCGGGACATTGTACCCGTTTCCTGGTCGTGGACCAATACGGGAACTTATTACGGCGCAGGGGCTTCCGGCATCAGCATTTACGATGATTATTACACGCTTTATCTCGATACGGACAGCATCCCCGGTGATACGGCGGTTATCGATTCTATTGTTCCCCGGGTACCGGGACTGGTTTTTGATAATGGCATCACGGCCGACACGGTTTCGGATGATGAAAGCAATATCCTCGGCACCATGTATTGTAACCAACGGTACCTGCGCGGTAAACTGCCTTTTCTTGAGAAAGGAGTGTCCGAGAAAGGCTCTTTGCCCGACCCGGCCTGGTTTGCGGCCTATGAATTATCGCGTGTGCTGAAAGAAAACGGCATACAACAAATGAAAAACCCGACGACTGTCCGCCTGCTTCAAAAAGAAGGCCTGCCCATCGACCGGACGGTACACATCATCGACACGGTTTTTTCCCCGACTTTAGGAGAAATTGTAAAAAAAACCAACACGTATAGCGTTAACCTGTTTGCAGAACACCTTCTCGACCTGTGCGGGCTGAAACTCATCGGGGTGGCACAAACAGAACAGGATGCCAAAGCCGTTGAAGCGTATTGGAAAGAAAAAGGGATGGATACGCGGGGCCTGAACCTTACCGATGGCAGCGGTTTGTCGCAATACGACGGGATTACCCCCCGCCAGATAGTATTTGTTTTACAATACATGAAACAAAACGATTCCCTTTTTCCTGTTTATTTTCAGTCGCTGCCGTTGGCCGGAAACAGTGAAGGAACACTGGAAGGAATGTTTAAAGACAGCCCGGCCCGGGGGAACCTGCGGGCAAAAAGCGGTACCATCGACCGGGTCAAATCCTATTCGGGTTACGTAAAATCGGCCTCGGGGCGCGAAATCATTTTTTCCATCATCGCCAACAGTTTCAACTGTAAATCGCGGGAAGCAAAAGCCCGGCTGGAAAGACTGATGGATGCTTTGGCAAAGCTGAAGAAGTAGTTTAAAGCACGGCCGGTTCCATCAGTTTAAGGGTACGGCGCGTAGCGTTGAACCGGGCATTTATCCCTGTGGGCAGCGTGAACTTGTTGCTGACATGCCCGAACGGAAATCCGTAAGCCACAGGAATGTTCAAAGGTTTCATAATATCGGAAATGGCTTGTTTCAAAGTAAATGCCGGGGGATCGTTTACGCTGCATTTATAAAAAATACCCAAAACAATCCCGTTGGCTTTTCCCAGGTTGGTGGCCTGGACCAGTTGCGTAAGCATTCGGTCCACACGGTAGGTTTTTTCTTCAATTTCTTCGATAAAAGCCAGTTTGTTTTCAAAATCGGGGGCGTATTTTGTACCTGCCATGGAAGCCAGCACACTCAGGTTGCCGCCCAGCAATTCGCCTTCTGCTTTTCCGCCGGTAATGGTATAAAAGTCGAATTCGGGATTGCCTTCTGTGCCTTCTTCCCTTTGATAATGATATTTGTATTTCTTTTTGGGGTACATCAAAACGTTCTCAAAAGAGGTAACCGTAAAATCATTAAAATCAGATTCCCCCACAGGGCCATGGAAGGTAACAAGACCTGTTTTTTCGTAAATGGCAATGTTTAATGCCGTGATATCGCTGTAGCCTACGAAGGCTTTGGGGTTTTTTTGAATGACATCGTAATCCAGCAGGTCAACTATCCGCATGGCACCATATCCGCCCCGTACGCAAATAATTCCATCCACCTCCGGATTGGAAAACATGTGCATTAATTCATCGGCACGTTGTTTGTCCGTTCCTGCAAAATAACCGTATTGGTCCATTACGGAAGGCAGGTAATAGGTTTTAAAGCCCAGTTTATCAAGGTTTTCGATGGACTTGTCCAGTTGTTCTTTTTTAATTTCCCCGCTGGGGGTTACCAGTCCTATGGTATCGCCCGGCTTCAGCCGTTTGGGCAATATTTTGGGCTTAGGGCTGGTAATAACTTCTGTAACCTGACGGGCAAAAACTTTCGAAAACGGCAGCAGCGACAAGCCTGACAAAGCCGCCGAACCTGTAATGAATTTTCTTCTGTTTATCATTTTGTTTTCTTTTTTAAACATTACCTCAGGGGGCCAGCCAGAAACCGACTGAAACGCCGAGAAAGGTACCAATGATATAGCCCAGGATACCCACCAGCACAGCAGGGGTAACCAGGTTTTTGGCTTTAAAAGAGGCTGCCATGGGAGCAGACAGCGTGGGGCCCGATACGTTGGCACATGAGGCAATGGCAATTTCTTTTAAGCTGAATTTAAAGAGTTTACCCAATCCCATGATAATGATAAACTGAATGAGCAGGGTAATCACGGCAAAGATAAAAACGCCGGGACCTGCCATAAAAACGGTTTTTATGTTTGAGGCGGCCCCCACCACAGCCAGAAAAATATAAAGCAGGGCCATACCTGTGCTAAACGCCACTCTTTCGAGTTTTTCAAAAAATTTGGGAAACAGCGAAACAAAAAGGGTCATGACCACCGTAACCACAAGCAGGGTCAGGTTGGCTTTGATGTGAAACCATTGTTGCAGTAGGCCGTTGATCCAGGCACTGACCCAGGTAGCCAGCCCGGCAATGGTTATAACATACACAATGGCACCAATGCTGACTTTTTCCCTTTCGCTTTCTTTTTGTTTTGTTTCTTCGTCCACTTCTACTTCGCCTTCCTCTTTTAGTTCGGGATAATATTTTTGCAGGATTTTAATGAATGGGAGATAAAACAAAAAAATAAGATAGAACTGAATTCCGAAATTATCCACAGCCATAGTCGTTGTAAACAAACTGCTGTGATCAAAGTTTAAGATGTGGGAAGCAGCCACAAAATTGACACTGCCCCCTACAAATGTGGCAATAAATACACCGGCAACCTTAAATGTTTCAGGGCCGAGATGCACTATGAAGAATGTAATGATGGCGCCGATAACAATACCGGCTGCCCCAATGAGGTAAATGGCGATAAGCCGTCCCGATTCTTTGATGATTTTAACAATGTTGGCACTGAAAAGCAAAAGGGGAATGGCCATGGGGGTAATGTAGTTGTAAACGAAATCATACACCGGAACTTTTTCGCTTCCCGAAGCATAGGGGATAAAATGAAGGAGTGCCAAAACAGCCGTGATGATCATGGTGTACATCACACCGGCAATGTTTTTTATCCATCCTTTTTTTTCGGCGTAAACACCAAAAGCCGAACTTGCCATGAGCACGGCCCAGATTAACAGATTATCATTTGCTGAAATTACTGAATGCATTTTTTATAGTTAAGGTGAAAACAAAAATCAAAATTAAAAATTTATTAGCTATCAAGGTACTTTGAAATCAGGTTACTGCTTTTTCAAGAAGCTCCAGACTGGTGAGGGAAGCATCCATTTTAGCCTTAATGCCATAAGGGATAGTGATTTTCCGGTCGATATGGCCAAACGACAAACCGTAAAATACCGGAATGGCCAGCGGCTTTAGCAGATCATCGAGGTCCTGTTTCAAACTGATGGTTGGTTTCTCATTTACATTACAACCTTTAAACACGCCCAGTACAATCCCTGCCGCCTTTTTTAAATTGGTTGCGGAAAGCAGGTGAAATATCATTTTGTCCACCCGGTAGGTTTTTTCCTCAATTTCTTCAAGATAAGCTATTTTACCTTCAAAATCGGGTTCGTACTCCGTTCCGGTCAGGGAATCGATTACACTGATATTGCCTCCCGCCAGGATGCCTTCGGCCTGCCCCGGATGGATGGTGTAACGGTCGAATTCGGGATTTGTTTCCGTATTCTTTTCCCGCAAATAAGGGTACCGGTAATGGTCCTTTGGGTTCACAAGAACATCCAAAAAGGAACTGACTGCAAACTCGTTAAAATCCGATTCGCCCATAAGGCCGTGAAAACTGACCAGCCCCGTTTTATTGTAAATGGCAGTATGAAGGGCGGTAATATCGCTGTAGCCTATCAGGGGTTTGGGATTTTGCCGGATAACCTCATAATCCAGATAATCAAGTATCCGTATGGCACCATAGCCGCCCCTGACACAAAACAGCGCATCGACCTCTTTGTTGGAAAACATGTGCATGAGCTCGTTGGCCCTTTCCGCATTTTTTCCGGCAAAGAAACCGTATTCATCAAGTACCGAATGCTGAAAATAGACACGGAAACCAAGGCTTTCCAGTTTTTTAATCGTATCATTCAACAGCTTACGGGTAATTGAACTGCTGGGGGTTACCAGTCCGATAAGACTGTTTTTTTTCAGCCTGTGGGGCAAAATTCTTTGTAGTTGCTTGCTTTTTCGCAGGTTATCCGAATGCTTGCTGTTGCTGTACATACTTCAAAAAAAGTTTATTAACGAAAGTACCATAAATCTGGCATTCACAGGCTTCAACAAAAAGAAAGGATGACCCGCTTGGATATATAATCCCGGAGTCATCCTTTCATTCACTTAATCACCTTTATTAGTCGAACAAAAAGATTTTATTGCATCCACCAAACAGGTTCATCCGGAGATTTTTGGTTTTTGGCCACATTATCCGGGTTACGCTGTGTTTCCGTAGAAGGATATTGTGCCCTTACCAGCCATTTGCCGGGGAATTCGCTTTGGTCGTTGTCAAGCGGTAAGTCTAAACCCGGGAATACATCTTTTGAATAATTGTAGCGTCTCATGTCCACATAGGTTTCCGGGTTCAGGAAGTTGGCAATGTATTTCTGCCTCATAATATCCTGTAATTTCAGGTTGGCGGCGCCCATATTAATGGAAGGATCAGCAAGATATTGTGTGGGGGTTACATCCGGATTTTTCTGATAGGTTGTGTCATCCCTATAACCGCTTTTAATTTTTTCAATACTTCCATTTAGTTTTTCCATATTGGCTCTAATACCTGCAATATAAGCATCGTAACCAGTATTGGAAATTCCTGTACTGGTAGTAGTGCCCCCACCAACAAGAAATTCAGCTTCTGCTTTGATAAACAGAGCTTCAGAATATGATAGAATCACGATAGGAGCCGTGGCATTGGTATAAAAACCTTCTTCGCGGAAGTCGGTATTGGCACGCAGGCTGTCGCCCACAGAATCGGTAACTCCTGAAAGGCCACTGCCACCGCTTATGAAACCTCTGTATTCATTACTTCCATCTTCTTCCCCCTTTCCATTATCAGGCTGAGCATAAACGATAATTCTCGGGTCACGTTTTACAAGGCTATCCGTAAAAGGAAACTGACGCCCATCCATATATTCAATCAATTGATCGCAAATATTGTGGAAGTAATTTCCTGTTCTCTTTGCCATCACTTCCGTCGAATACCAAGGGTTAATGTGCAAGTCATCAAACCCCATTTGGAAATCATCTTTATTGGATGTAAAACCCTTTGCGATGGCAGTCAATGCATCTTGTGCCGCTTTGGTGGCCCCCAGTTTATTAATCAGGTGCAATTTATAGCGGGCTTTTAATGTATAGGCCGCCCGTAACCACTTACTCATATCACCATGGTAAATGAGGTCGGATTTACTATTGGGTTCAAAACCCGAATTATCAGGGCCTTCCAGTTCGGCAATGGCATTGTCCAGCAAACTGAAAATGGCCGTATAAATTGATTCCTGCGAATCAAAAGCCGGGGCGTAATTATTAGATGCTTGGGCAGCTTCGGAATAGGGGATATTTTCGTAACTGTCCGTGGCAATCCCCAGGTTCATGGCCGTCAGTATTTGTGCCACGGCATCAAAATGCTTGGCATCTGCAGCCTTGGCTTTGTCTCTGATAACCTTCAGGTTGGGAAGGATATAAAGATAAACATTGCTCCATACGCCGGCAACAGAAGTTGCTCCTGCAGCAGTACCACCCTCGCCCACAAAATACTGCGTATAATTGCCAAAGACGTTTTCGGCATCGTACTGGGCATAAACAGTATGGTAGATAACCGGACCCAACAGGTCGTTCATGCTCAATTCAGAAGCATCGGTAGCCGCAGTAGGTGTATTTACATCAAAGAAGTCTTTACTACATCCCGAAACGAGGGTGATGAGAAAGAGGACTACGATTGTTTTTAGTATATTTTTCATGTTTTTCACTTTTAAAAATTAAACTTAACACCAACAGTATAGCTTTGGCTTAACGGGACAGTCAGTCCTGTGTACCCGTAAATATTGGTAGCAGCACCAAAATAGTTGGCTTCCGGGTCAAATCCGTCAAACGGTGTCCATAAGATGATATTGTGGGCATTGGCATAAACCAAGAAGCTCTGGACATGTTTGAAGTGAAAGCGATAGCTGACACCAATGCTTCTCAATTTTACCCAGGAAGCATCTTTCAGCAACACTTCAGCAGCATTGTTGTAGTTGTTCCAGTCGCGGTAATAGCTGTCAGCGGTAATCATTAACGGGATGTCGTTGGTTTTGTAACCCCCATTGCCATCATCGGTAACACCACTGAGGACACGTTCTTTGTCGCGGAATTCAGTTTCCAGCAGGGTTCCGCCGCGTAAGGCGTTACGGTATCCCCTGTCGTAAACATCGCCCCCGTTTTTCCATTCAACCAGAAAATTAAAACTGAAGTTTTTCCAGGTAAAGTTGGAACCCAAAGAAGCAATGAATTTCGGGAAAGCATTGCCCACTTTTACCATTTGGTTGCCGTTTTGATAAAAATAACCATCATTTTTATCACCGGTAATCATCCATTTTCCTTTTGAACTTCCCGAAGAAATAACATAACGTTGACCATTAACCGTTTTAAACACCCAGCCGTAAAGGGAGCCGATTTCATCGCCTACTTTGGCTTTTGATGTGATACGGTCTCCGAAGAAAACAATTTGATCCAAATCGGGTGGTAGGGCCACCACTTTTCCTTTGTTGGTGGACCAGTTTATGTAAACTTCCCATTTTATGTTATTGTTCCTGATAATATCACCGCTAACCTGTAATTCGTGTCCCCAGGTTTTGTAGTCACCGGCATTTCTCACTACGCCGGACAAACCGGAAGAATAGGCAGTCCCAACGGTAAATATTTGGTCATGGACCTTTGTGTTGTAGTATGAATAGTCAACACGCAGCCTGTTTTTGAAAAAGTGGAGGTTGGTACCCACTTCAAAGCTGTTGTCTTTTTCGGGTTTGATGTTCATATCTCCCGATGCCGTGCTTGAGCGGTATCCGCCAGCCGAACCAAACGGGAAATTCCTTTCGGGGATGAAATAGTGGCCGATTTGCCCGAACCGGGGGCCTTTACCAACCTGTGCCCAGGATACGCGGATTTTACCGAAAGTAAATACCTTGCTGTGTTTGAACAAGTCTTCGGTAAAAACGTATGAACCGCTGACCGAAGGATAGAAGAACGAACGGTTGCCTTCGGGCATAGTCGAAACCCAGTCGTTACGCCCTGTTGTGTTTACAAACAGTTTGTTTTTGAAACCAAACTGCAGCGAGTAGAACAACCCCACATTCCGTAAACGAACCAGACTGTTGCCGGCAAAAATATTGGTGGTATTGGCCAAATCATCAATTCCCGGTACGTTTAACCCTTCACCACGGATGTAATCATAATCCCTGCGTGAACTTGAAATCTGGTTGCCAAGGGTCAGGTTGGTATTAAAATCTTTTGTCCAGTTGTGGTTGAAATGGAGCAAAAGATCCGATTCAAGTCCCCTGTAATTAATGTTTTGATTAATGACAAAACCATGTACATGTGTTCCCACATCCAAATTAGGTGGGACAAAACGGTTTCGCCTGTCAGAATAGTTGTCAACCTGAAATGCATAAGAAGCTGTCATCCATTTATACGGGGACCATTTCAGGTTGGCATTGGCAATCCAGCGGTTAAGGTCGCTCTTCAGATTACTCTTTTCCAGAAAGTAACGCGGATTATCAATCCAGGTTGTATAACATTTCTCCGTCCCATCAGGATATTCGTAATCGTTGATAGGGAAAGTAGGCACCCAGTAAGACAGGGAGCTGAATACTGATTTGTCACCGCTATTCGCTTTTTGTGAGAAAGTACGGGTGTACGAAATGGAGGTATTCAGTTCAAGGTTTTTCAGAATTTTATATCCTGCATTGACCCTGAAAGTTTTCTTGTCATACTTAGTGTTTGGTAAAATACCGTTATCCCTTGTCCAGTTGGAGGAGAAAAAATAGTTAAACCGGTCGCTTGCCCCGCTGATGCTGAAGTTCAACTGGTTGTTGATACCGGTTTTAAACAATTCATAAGGGCTGTGGAAACCGTCGTGCCGGAGGTCGATGGAATCGCCGTTGGGCATTTTGAACCAATCTTGGCTAAACGGAACGCCCCAAGCCCAGAAAGCAGCTCCCGTCGGGTGTAAATAGCCCCCTGGAGCATTCGGGTCAATTACGGCACCGGGAGTTTTGTCACTATGATGGCTTCCTTCACGAAATGTCTTCTGCAAAGAAGGCGTTTTAACCACCTGACGGAAAGTAGTGTTCAGGGTTAATGTAACTTTCGGGGCCCCTTTTTTTCCTTTTTTAGTAGTAATCACGATGGCACCGTTGGCAGCCCTTACGCCGTATAATGCGGTAGCTGCTGCACCTTTCAGTACGGAAAAACTGGCTATGTCATCCGGGTTCAGGTCACCAATACGGCTGGCAAAGTCAAACTGTTCATGACTGCCCGTTGCATTTGAACCCGAACTGGGCAATACATTTCCGGCAAAGGTGGAGTTGTCAATAGGCATTCCATCCACAATAATCAGGGGCTGGTTGCTCCTGCCCGGGTCGATAGAGGTAATGCCGCGGATAAGAATATCTACACCTCCACCGGCAGAACCACCCGTATTGGAAATCTGCATACCGGGCACTTTGCCTTGCAGGGCTGAAATAGCATCTGTCTGGCCTGCTATTTCAACGTCTTTTGGCTGAATCTGCGTTACAGAATAACCCAGTGCCCGTTTTTCCTTTTTGATACCGAAAGCGGTTACAACCACTTCGTTGAGTTTGTTTACGTTTTCTGTAAGCACAACGTTGAGTATGGAGCCGGATACTTTTACTTCTTTTGTTACATAACCAACAAACGAAAAGACCAAGATATCTCCCTGAGAAGCTTGTATCCTGTATTTTCCGTTTAAATCAGTTGCGGTTCCGGTTGTAGTTCCTTTTATACGAATATTTACCCCCGGAAGTCCGGCCCCGGTTGCATCCTTTACTACGCCTGTAACAGTCTGAGCCTGTGCGAACAGCATCTGTGCGGTAGTAATAAATACCATTAAAAGAAACAAGAACCTGTACATTTTTTTCATAAGCTTATAAATTTAAATTAATACTAATAAAGAATGACTGCAATTTACATATTTACTTTTAACTTATTTTATTTTTCTTAATTATTTTTAACATATCATTGTTTAAACAACCTGATTTTCTTTAGAAATAAATTTTAGTTATATTTTTTTAATGCCTATTCCCGGCAGGTCGGTGAGCGTTACCTTTCCATCAACCACTTTCATGCCGGTAAAAGGATCGTTTTTTATCAGCAGGTTTCCATCCATATCGCCCCAGTCCACAAGGGGAGAAAGTTGAGCCACGGCCGAAACGCCGCAGGAAGTCTCTGTCATACATCCCACCATAACTTTCATGTCCAGGGCGCGGGCAACAGTAATCATCTTTTGGGCTTCGTACAATCCGGTACTTTTCATCAATTTGATGTTAATGCCGGAGTAAACGCCTTTTATTTTGTCCACAATGTCGGGTAAACGCTGGAAAGCCTCATCGGCCATGGTGGGCAGCGGGCTGTATTCCGTTAGCCAGGCCATGTCATCAATCTGGTCTTTGGGCATGGGCTGTTCAACAAAAACAACCCCTTTTTCTTTGAGCCAGTAAATCATGTCGAGGGCTTTGCTTTTGTCTTTCCATCCCTGGTTTACATCCACGTACAGCGGCAGGTTGGTAACCGACCGCACGGTGTCTATCATTTCCTGGTCGTTGCCCCGTCCCAGTTTTACTTTCAGCACCTTCAGGTGTTGTTTCATCTTTATGGCCTCTTCGGTTTTGGCCCGAACCACCTCCGGTTTGTCAATTCCAATGGTAAAATCGGTGTAAGGTGTATTGTTCGGATTCAATCCCCACAATTTGTAAAGGGGCTGGTTAACCAATTTTCCCAATAAATCGTGCAAAGCAATGTCAATGGAGGCTTTGGCCGCCGGATTTCCCACGGCTATGGAATCCACGTAAGTCAGGATATCATCAATACGGAATGGATCCGGAAATTGTTCGAGATTTACCTTTTTGAGGAAAGCAGTTGCCGTGGCAATAGATTCGCCAAGATAAGGGGGCATGGAAGCCTCGCCATAACCAACGGCCCCATCAAATTCTATTTGCGTGAGCACATCCGGCGTAGAGTTGCGCGAATATTCAGCTACCGTAAAGGTATGCTGCATTTCCAGTGGATAGGGCTTGAAAGTAAGTTTCATTTTTGCCTTTCCCCCTTTTTTGTTGATGTTAAAGCCTGCCGGCTTTCCCATGGCCATTCGTGGTGCAACTACCGCTCCGGCTGCTGCAACACCCAACATTTTTGTAAAATTCCTTCTGCTTAATGCCATTGTCTTTTTTATTTAAAAATTATTTCAACAATTTATACATGGGATTATTGCTTATCCGCTGTATTGTGTTTCCGTTTTCCTGCCCGATTATGCGGACTGCCCGTACAAAAAGGGCGGGATATCTGCTTTCATAATCGGATTGCAGGCTGTCCATACTTGAAATATGTACATTTTTAGAAGAATGGATAAACCGGCCGTTGCCAATGTAGATGGTAACATGGGTAACCCTTTCTTTTTTACCGTTTTTAGCTTTATGCCCGAAGAACAATAAATCGCCGGGCTTAAGGTTTGTATAACTATATTTGTTTGTAATTTCTTTTCCGTACTTTGTTTGTTGTGATGCATCCCGTTGCAAAATAATCCCGTTCAAATAATAAACGGTGGAACTAAACCCGCTGCAATCAATTCCTTTGGAGGAAAAACCGCCCCAAAGGTAAGGGATTCCGTTAAATTTTAACGCATCGGCCACCAAATTCTTTTCTTTCGGTGTCCGATGGATAAACTTTTCATAATCGACCACATCCGATTTTCTTACAAAAGCTTTTCGCCCATCAGGATATTCAACCTGGAAGAAACTTTTTTCCGTGCCCCTTACCGGTAGGATGCAACCAACGACCAGGTCGCTCACCACTTGTGATTTTACATCCGGTTTGCTGTAAGAGAATCCACATTGTTTGTTGAAAACAATCTTCCTACCGGCATCATATTTTTGTAGTCCGGTGGTGTCGAACAACACAATGTCGCCTGTGTTAATCCATCCGAGGTACTGGTTGGGGGTTTGAATGTAATACCATTCCCCTTTTTTCTTATAAACTTTTAAAGGTGTTCCGAGCAAAGCCTGCGATAACATTTCCGAAGCCCGTGTGGTACTCTTTCGGATACCGGAAACGGAATTGTTGACAATGGCCAGTGTTTTCGTCATTTCCTTATCTGGCAGACATTTGATATTAAACGCGACGGAAGGATATTTAGATTTTAAATTCAGTAGTGCAGTTTGGGCATTTGGGCTGCCTACCTCACCACTGACCGATATTTTGGTATTAAACTTTTTAACAGACATATGCCAAATTGCAATTCTGCTGTCCGGCACGTAGACCTGTTTCAGGGAGTCGACACTACCTGTAACCTCCGAAACCAACGAAACTTCGTTGGTTTCGGAGCAGGAACCCAAAACTACTATCGTTACAAGAAAAATTACCAAAGTTTTAATCTTCATCTTCTAAATAATGTCTTTTTGCAAAGTTGTTTTCTTTACGAGCAAGGGTTCACCTTTTTCATTCTTTAATTCATCCGAGTAAATCGCCTTGGGCTTGTCGCGCAGGGTGTACTGTGAAACCATTATTTCGCCATAAGCCCCGGTGCTCCTGATGGCCACAAGGTCTCCCCGTTTTGTCATGGGAAGCATCACATTGTCATCAAAACTATCGGATGATTCGCACACCGGCCCCACCACATCGTATTTATAATTTTTTATCTGTGCTTCGGGCCTGGAAATATTTTGAATTTTGTGTTGTGCTCCATAGAGTGCCGGACGTATTAAATCGGTCATTCCGGCATCCAGTATCATAAATTCTTTTTTTAATCCTTTTTTAATGTACAAGACCCTGGAGATAAGGCTGCCCGACTGGCCTACCACCGACCTTCCCAGTTCAAAATGAACCGTTTGCTTTTTTCGTAATTTCAAATGCTTGTGGATGGTCTCAAAGAATCCGGCATAATCAGGAATAAGCTCATCATCGGGATTTTCATAGTTTATGCCGAGGCCGCCGCCAAGATTTATGTGTTCCAGTTCGATACCATGTTTGTCAAATATAATATCCTGAATACTGTTTACTTTTTGGCACAGTTCGATATACGGTGCCAGTTCCCTGATTTGTGAGCCAATATGAAAATGAAGGCCTATCAGCTTAATGTTGGGCAAGCTGTTTACACGCTGAATAACTTTGTCCAACAACAGCAGCGGAATACCAAATTTATTTTCGGGCAAACCGGTGGTCAGGTATTTGTGTGTAACGGCATCGATATCGGGGTTCAGGCGAAGGGAAACAGAAACAACTTTTTGCATTTTTTCGCCCCACTCATTGATTACTTCAATTTCTTCCATCGACTCACAGTTGAAACTAAAGATATTTTGTCCAATGGCGTATGTAATCTCAGCATCACTTTTCCCCACACCGGCAAAAACAATCTTTTCCGGCTCAATTCCTATTTCAATGGCTTTTTTAACCTCATTTCCACTGACACAATCTGCACCGAAACCATACTTTTTTACCGTTTCAAGAATCCGGTCGTTTGCATTTGCCTTAATGGCATAATGAATTGAATAGTGATATCTTTCGGCTGCCTGTTTAAGCTTTGTTAAACTTTCATTGAACAGCTCCATATCGTAGTAATAAAAGGGAGTCTCTGTTTGAGAAAAGTACCGGTATAATTTTTTATTCAACAAGGATAAATATTTTAAGAAAAATTAAATAAAGTTCAAATTTAAACCTTATGGTGTTTATTTAAAAAATTTTTAATAATTTTACACAAAATTTATATGGCATGTTAAGATTCTAACATATGAAAACAATAGGGGAAGCAGTAAAGCAATTAATCAGGGAAACGCCTTTTCTGGAGGAGGCCTTGGACGAGGGTTTAATCAATATTTCGTCTTTGTCGAGAAGGTTTAAGCCGCAGATAGAAAAGGAACTGCACAAAAAAGTACAGACCGGTGCCATTGTCATGGCCATTAAAAGGTACAATCCGGGGTATAATTACAATTTAAAGTTTGGCATAAAACAATTTGTCAGCGGACTGGGCGACCTCATTGTCCAATCGGGGCTTATGCACTACACTTATGAAAACTCCGGTACCCTGCCGGCAAGGCAACGCGAGCTCATCAGCCGTATTTCCGGCGATCAAATCTATTATTCCGTTTCTCGCGGCATTTTTGAAACAACGGTCGTGGTCAGCAATTCCACAACAAAACTTGTTGAAGAGATTTTTGCAAACGAAAAATTAATATTTCAGAAATACAGGTTGTCGTCCATAACTTTACGGCTGCCTAAAAAGAGAGATGAGACCACCGGTTTTTTTTACTATATCTTAAAAAACCTGGCTTTGGAAAATATTAATATCGAGGAGCTTATATCCACAACAAATGAATTCACCATTTTGGTCAGTGAAAATGATATTGACCGTGCCTTTTCCATTTTGATGAAGTTGAAAAAGTCGGGGAAATAGATACGGTAAATGGTGCCTTTATTTTGTAATTAAAAACTTCCGTGAAAAATACCCGGATGCCGTTTTTATCCGGATGAAGTAAAGCCCGCGTGAAACTGTTTTCAGGTTTACTTTCCAGAGGTTATCCGATACTTTTGTAACAGCGACAGGTATCTGTTTGCCGGAGAGGTCAAAAACCCCGGGCCGGCTTTTCACTGTCCCGCTGTTTAATTTTATCCAGAGTGCCTGGTTTGCCGGATTAGGGTAAATGATAAAATCTTCTCCGCCATGGTGCTTTAATGAAATTCCCACAGGCTGAAGTATCCGCACACCGTTGGAGACCACCGTATCGGATGAAAGCCCTGCTGCATTTATGGCAACAACTGAAACATAGCAGGTATCGCCCGGAACAAGCTTCAGGTTAGATTGTGTAAACCGGGTAGCCATGTCATTGTTAAACCATGCCACGACATTGTGGTTTTTGGGAGCCGTTCCTACGCAGCAATGGTATGCAACAATCCCTGAGTTGGCATCGGTGGAGGGTGTCCAGTTGGCAGAAACCTGGTTGTCATTATGCGTGGAATCAATATCGTTTCGCGTTCCGTCATTTACCTGAAAGCCGGTAGGTCTTGTCCAGTCAATATTTACAAATGCCGAATCCACATTGGAAACGTTGTGCATAGAATCGTCCACAATGGACAAAATAAGGCAGGCAGGCTTCTCAGGAGAAAGGTTTTGAAACGGGGCATCTCCGTCTTTTCCCACTGTTACTGTTGCTGTTGCAGCACGCGACCGAAAAACTTTCAGGTTGTCATACGATACATTGGCATTGCCTGTACGGAGCGAAATACTGTTTCCGTTTTTCAATGGAACCGCATCTATCCACGACGAGACCAGTTTGTCATTTTTGAAAACATCTATTTCTCCCGTAGCAGCATTGAAAATGATTTTGGCATCAAACCATTCACCGGCATTTACAGTACACATATCGCTGGTTTCAAGATGAATAGAATTGTTTTCGGCTTTATAAATCTGGCAGGTATTGTTGTCCACCCTGAAATAAACCATGTAGGAGTTGTTTCGTTGGGCCGAAGCCGGGTTATCGGACATAAAATGGATGCCGGCACGGCGGTTACTGCCACTTCCGTCAATTTTCATGCGCCATTCATAAAGATACGAATATTCGGTTGCTTTTTGTTGCAACGGAGCATAAATATTGGTGTTGGAATTGGTTTCGTCGGATTGGTTCAGGGCATGGTTGACAATAGTCCAGGTGCCTGCTATTTTAGTCCATTGAGGAGAAAGGCTTCCGGTAAAGTTATCATTAAAGAATCCATCTTTTTCGTTGGCAGACCATTGGGGGCCATTGGGGTAACTCACCTGATAAAAACGGTTTTTTACCATCGTGTTGTCATGGTCTGTAAAATGAACCTGAAAATCGGCAGTTTCCCATTTGTTTACCGAGATGGTAGTAACCGGGGGCTCTGTATCTGCTTCTCCCTCAATAACATTGTTGTAACGTCGTGGAAGATATCTTCCCTGAAAGTCGGCGGTTGTGTAGCCGTTGTACCCTACCCGCCAATCGGTTCCCGAGGCAGCCGCTTCGATAATAAGAAAAGAGCCGTTGCTGTTTACCGTATGAATTAACCGGACATGATGACCGGCATAATCAACTACGTCACCGGGTTTCAAATCATCGTACGATGCATATTGCGTAGAGATTTGCGGAATGGACCGAGTGCTGTATTTTGATCCCAGCCCCCAGGCCCTGGAGACAAATCCCGAACAGTCGACGCCCACGGCACACGAAGAACCTGCACCATTTCCATGGGTATCACAATCACCGGCGGAGACCCCATCTTTCAACCCCTGGTCAAACTGTGGCAAAGAAGAAAATCCGCCCCACATATAAGGTACGGAAATATTGTTGCCTACCGTAACCCAGGCAGGTGTCCTTACATGCACCCCGCCACAATCGTAATCTCTGATATTGGCCTGATAACAATACCATTTGTAAGTAGCATACGGCTCTGCATTCTGAATAATCTTTTGGCGTGTAATGGGTGTGCTTTCCACTGTTTTCAAGGCTGTTGTACTTTCGTTGGCCGGCAGCAGATGGTTGTTGTACAAATAAGTTTTTCCGTAAAGTGTCCGGGGAAGATAAACCCGGGCTTTCATTTTTGCGGTTGCTGAATTTTTCAGTTGATAAATCTGTGCTTTTTCGGGAGTTGAAACGAAAAGGTCAACTTCACTGTCCGAAACATAAACATCATGTTTTATATAGGTATAATAAACATCGGGCAATGTAATGTCAGAGATTTGATGGATTTGGGAACCTGCTGTTTGATAAATCCTGATGCTGCGTTCCACTTTTAAAGGTACTTCATTCAGAATGGTTTGAACTTCCACAAACAGCCGGGTCCCGGAAATACCAAGGATCCGTACCGTTCCGAGGGGCTTTTTGACATCAACAGTTTTTGAAAACACCGGCTTCCCTTTCCCCGAAAGGGTTATCGAAAAACGATGGCTTCCGTGTTTGGTAATTTTCCCGCTGAGGTTTTTGTTCAGGACAATGCCATCGTGGGCAATAAAATGGGATGAAGTTTTTCCGAAAGTCCATGATTTTTGCTGAGAAGTAATTAGATAAACCTGGTTGTCTATTACCTTTATGCTGTTAACAAACCTGATGACATTACCAAAAAATTGTTGATCAATTATTTTGCCTTCACTGTTAAGGACGTAAAGATTTTGTGTTCCGGCCACAAAAAACTTCCCTTTTGAAAAGGCAAAGTCAACAGGCGTAAAAGGCAGGCTGATGGTTTTTTCCTTCTGTCCGGTAATCCTGTTAAAAACAAAAAGGGCATGGTTTGTTTTAGACAGAAAAGCGTAACGCGAATTGCCCATCGGCTGATAGACCTCTGTGCTGTAATTTCCCGAAAAACTTTTTACGTAAGGCAGTCCATTGGGTTTGTTCCAGTGGAAAGAACTTATCTCCTGAAAAGGCGAAACCGAATTTTGGCCCGGAACCTGGGAATAGCTTTCTGCGACAAACAGAAGTGGCAGGACAAAAACGAGAATAAATTTTTTCATAAGTAAAGGTAAAACAAAAGGTTACTATTTTTTAGAAAACTAAAATTTCCCAAAAGTAAAAAAATTATGAGAGACCAAACATTGTCCGGTCTTTTTCTGTATGCTATTTTTAAAAGCGGTTGATATACTCTTCCAAAGAATCGGCAGTATTCAGGCCAAATTTTTTACGGATACGGTAACGGTTTTTACGAATGGCCTCTTTTGAAACGTTGAGCACGGAAGCAATTTGTGCCGAATTCATGTGAATGCGGATAAAAGCACAGAACTTTTGCTCTGTTTTTGTCAAATCAGGATGGGCCTCCATGAGCTTATCAAAAAAATCTTGGTGAATGCCGGAAAACTTATGCCGGAATATTTCCCAGTTATTCGTTTTGCCCCGAACCTGGTCCATCGCTTCCTGTATTTCTTTTAATGCGGAAACGGGGAAAGTGGTTTCTCCCGAGCCAATAAGTGTCTTCAATTTTGCAGTAGCCGTTTTGTACAGCTCACTTTCTTTGCCCGTACGGAGGGCCTGTGCCAAAAACTTCTGGTCTTTTTCAGTCAGCTCTTCATTCTGGCGGAGAACAGGAACATCAGGCTTCCGGGCTGTAACTTTTTCCTGCGGGTTTTTTCCGGAAAACGGTTTAACTTGTGCCAGATAAGCCTCTTTTAATTGAATAACTTGTTGCTGAAGCTGCTGTAACTGCTCAACAAGTTTCTTTTTGCCGCTGTCCATATTTTACGGATTTTTGGGATGAATACCTTTTTACAAAGATAAAAATTCTTAAAATTTAAGCACCTGAACTTAAGTTTCCTAAATTAGCTGTTTGATTTCCGATAAAAGATGGGAATATGGATACTTTTAAGAAGCTGAATAACCGCATAGGCTGGGGCGTTTTTGCCATTGCCGCTTTCGTCTATCTTTCTACCATTGAGCCTACTGCCAGCTGGTGGGACCCGGGCGAGTACATTGCAACCTCCTACAAGTTACAGGTAGGGCATCCTCCCGGAGCTCCCCTGTTTCAGATGATGGGCAGGATTTTTTCCCTGTTTTCTTTTGGCAATGTGGCCCATGTGGCCATGACTATCAACATCATGTCGGCACTGGCCAGTGCGTTCACTATTCTGTTTCTTTTCTGGACCATTACGCTGTTTGCCAAAAAGATTTATCTGAAAAAACCGAGCGATGAACTGACCAAAGGACAGATGTGGGCTATCCTGGGTGCCGGTGTTGTGGGGGCACTTGCTTATACCTTTTCCGATTCATTTTGGTTTTCGGCCGTGGAATCGGAAGTTTATGCCACTTCATCTTTCTTTACGGCCATAACTTTCTGGGCTATCCTGCGATGGGAAGAGGTCGCCAGCGAGCGCAGCGGGTTTCGATGGATTATCCTTATCGCCTATTTAACCGGGCTTGCCATTGGTGTGCATTTGCTGAACCTGCTGACCATCCCGGCCATTGTGTATGTCTATTATTTCAAAAAATATAAATTTTCGTGGAAAGGTTTTATCGGAGCCGGTATCGTGGGCATTGGTATTCTGGCTATCGTGATGTATATTATTATCCCACAGGTTGTTAATTTTGCCGGAAAATTTGAACTTTTCTGTGTAAACGGACTTGGATTGCCATTTAATGTGGGCACTATCCTTTATTTTACCACGTTGATTGCTCTTTTGGTTTATGGAATTTATTACACCCAGAAAAAAAACAAAGTGGTTTACAACACCATTTTGCTGGCATTTACTTTTGTGCTGATTGGTTATTCTTCCTTTCTTATGCTGGTTATCCGTTCCAATGCCGATACGCCCATCAACGAAGACGACCCGAAAAATGCCGTTGACTTGTTAGCCTATCTCAACCGCCAGCAGTACGGAACCTGGCCGTTGCTTTACGGGCAGTATTACAATGCTCCGGAAGTTGGCCGTAAAAACGGAACACCTGTTTACAAAAGAGATGACAAAAAGGGAAAATATGTGGTGATTGACGATAGAAAACAGACCATTCCGGTTTACGACCCGCGTTTTGAAACGCTGTTTCCCCGTATGTGGAGCTATGATCCGACGAAACCGGGTCAGATCAAAATATATAAAAGTGCTGCTTATGGCGGGACCGGCGGAACACCTGTTCGCGTTAACATGGGCAACGGTAAAACCAAAATTTTGTACAAGCCCTCTTTTGCCACTAACCTGAAATTCTTTTTTACGTATCAGCTCGACCACATGTATTTTCGTTATTTTATGTGGAATTTTGTGGGACGGCAAAACAATATCGAAGGGCAGGGAGAAATTAACCACGGAAACTGGATCAGCGGAATCAACTTCATTGATAAGGCACGGCTTGGCAATCAGGCAAACCTGCCCGCGAGTATGAAAAACCCGGCACGGGCAAGGTTATATTTCCTGCCGTTGATTCTGGGATTGCTGGGCCTGTTTTTTCATTATTCCCGAAACAAAAAAGATGCCTGGGTGGTGGGAATACTTTTCTTAATGACGGGCATTGCCATTATTGTCTATCTGAACCAGGCACCGATACAACCCCGTGAGCGGGATTATGCTTATGTGGGTTCCTTTTATGCTTTTGCCATCTGGATAGGCTTCGGGGTGTTATCGCTTTATGAAAGCCTGAAGAAATATTTCAACAAAAAAGAGGTGGCTGCTGCGCTTGTCTTTGTGCTCAGCCTGGTGCTGGTTCCAGCGAATATGGCCAGGGAGGAATGGCCCTCCCATGACCGTTCGGGTAAGTTTGCTGCGCGTGATGTGGCTGTGATGTACCTTAACAGTTGTCCCCCCAACGCCATTTTGTTTACCAATGGCGACAACGACACCTTCCCGCTTTGGTATGCCCAGGAGGTGGAAGGCATCCGCACGGATGTGCGCGTGGTGAACCTCATACTGGCTAGTGGCTCGTGGTATGTTGACCAGATGTTTAAGCAGGAGTACAAGTCGGCCCCGTTGCCACTTTCTATCCCCTCGGAAAAATATGACCGGGGAGCCATGAATTTTATCCCTGTTTATCCTGCGATAAAAGGGGACGTTTCGCTGAAAGAGGCTGTTGATTTTATTAGAAGCGATAACCCACAGTCTAAAATAAGCCTGCGTGATGGTAACCGGATTGATTATCTTCCGGGAAGGCATCTGTTTTTAAAAATAGATTCTGCTGCTGCCGTAAATTCAGGAACGGTGGCACCAAAAGAGGCAGGGAAGATGGTTAAGAAAATCAGCTGGACGGTAACCCGAAATTCCTATTTAACCCGTAATGATATAATGCTGTATGATATTATTGCCAACAACAATTGGAAACGGCCTGTTTGTTTTGTCAATCCGTACAGTGTGCACAAAGCATTTGATGTGGCAAAATATTGCCGTATGCGGGGGCTGGTTTACCAGTTTGTTCCGGTTCCGGCCGTGGACTATGTGAAAGGATTGGGTGGCGTGGCCCCAGACTCTTCTTACCGTATTCTTATGAACAAAAATGTACGCTGGGGACGTCTTAACAAGCCAAATGTCCTCGTGGACCCGGTCAGCTTTCGTAATGCTCTTTTTGCAAAGCGTTCCTATTTACGGTTGGCAATGGCGTTGGCAAATCTGCACAAATACGATTCGACGGTGAAGGTGCTTGACAAAGGAATTTATTTCTTCCCCAACAGCAAATTCCCGTTTGACTATTCTACCATTCAGTGGGCATATCTGTATTATCAGTCGGGTGCTATCCAAAAAGGCAACAAGGTGATTATGGATATTTACAACCGTTACATGGGTGATCTGAATTATTATAACAGCCTGAATAACAAGTTTGTGCCTTATTATAACAACAACATCAGGGAAGCACTGTCAGCGTTGCAGCAAATGGTGCGTTTGACCAAAGGTTTTCATCAGGATAAACTATCAGGCAAAATCAAGAAAGGGTTTAATGATCAGCTGAAGATGCTGGAAGGAACTTTGAAATAATTCCGGGAAGTCTTTATTGAAGGAATCGGTAATTTAAAATAACTTAAAGTTTTAAGTGTGAAGTCTTAATTTTCCTAAATTCGCACCCTGAATTCATTTTCAAAAAAACAGATTCATGAATACTTTTAAGAAACTGAATAACCGCATAGGCTGGGGCGTTTTTGTTATTGCCGCTTTTGTCTATCTTTCTACCATTGAGCCTACGGCAAGTTGGTGGGATCCGGGTGAATACATCGCTACTTCCTACAAATTGCAGGTAGGGCATCCCCCCGGAGCACCCCTGTTTCAGATGATGGGCAGGATTTTTTCCCTGTTTTCTTTCGGTAATGTGGCACACGTGGCCATGACCATCAACATTATGTCGGCCCTCGCCAGTGCTTTTACCATTCTGTTTCTTTTCTGGACCATCACGCTGTTTGCCAAAAAGATTTACCTGAAAAAACCGGGCGATGAACTCACCAAAGGACAGATGTGGGCTATCCTGGGTGCCGGGGTTGTGGGGGCACTTGCCTATACTTTCTCGGATTCGTTTTGGTTTTCGGCCGTTGAATCGGAAGTTTATGCCACCTCCTCATTTTTCACGGCCATCACTTTCTGGGCTATCCTGCGATGGGAAGAGGTCGCCAACGAGCGAAGTGGGTTCCGCTGGATTATCCTCATCGCTTATCTTTCGGGCCTCGCCATCGGCGTGCACCTGCTGAACCTGCTGACCATCCCGGCCATTGTGTATGTCTATTATTTCAAAAAATATAAGTTTTCCTGGAAAGGTTTTATCGGAGCCGGTATCGTAGGCATTGGTATTTTGGCTATCGTAATGTATATTATTATTCCACAAGTAGTTAACCTTGCCGGTAAATTTGAACTTTTCTGTGTAAACGGACTTGGGTTGCCGTTTAACGTGGGGACGGTCATCTATTTTCTTGTTCTGGTTGGCCTGCTGGCATACGGAATCTATTATACCCAGAAAAACAACAAAGTGGTTTACAACACCATTTTGCTGGCACTGACTTTCGTGCTGATAGGTTATTCTTCTTTTCTTATGCTGGTTATCCGTTCCAATGCCGATACACCCATCAACGAAAATAACCCGAAAAATGCCGTGAACCTGCTGGCTTATCTTAACCGTCAGCAATACGGAACCTGGCCGCTACTTTACGGGCAATATTATAATGCTCCTGAGGTTGGCCGGAAAGATGGCGTTCCTGTTTACAAAAGGGATGATAAAAAAGGGAAATACGTGGTTGTTGATGATAAAAAACAGACCATCCCGGTTTATGATCCGCGTTTTGAAACACTCTTTCCACGGATGTGGAGTAACCAGAAACCCAGCCATATTCGGATTTATAAAAGCCAAGCTTATGGTGGGACTGGCGGGAAACCCATCCGGGTAAGCATGGGCAATGGCAAGACGAAAGTGCTTATCCGTCCCGATTTTGGCACAAACCTGAAATTTTTCTTCAAATACCAGCTTGACCACATGTATTTTCGTTATTTTATGTGGAATTTTGTGGGACGGCAAAACAACATTGAAGGGCAGGGAGAAATTAACCATGGTAACTGGATCAGCGGAATCAACTTCATTGATAAGGCACGGCTTGGCAATCAGGCGAACCTGCCCGCGAGTATGAAAAATCCGGCGAGGGCAAGGTTATATTTCCTGCCGTTGATTCTGGGATTGCTGGGCCTGTTTTTTCATTATTCCCGAAACAAAAAAGACACCTGGGTGGTAGGAATGCTTTTCTTAATGACAGGCATTGCCATTATTGTCTATCTGAACCAGACCCCCATGCAGCCCCGTGAGCGGGATTATGCTTACGTAGGCTCCTTTTATGCCTTTGCCATCTGGATAGGCTTCGGGGTGCTATCGCTTTACGAAGGTTTAAAAAAGTATTTTGGTAAAAAAGAGGTAGCAGCGGCATTGGTAACGGTAGCCTGTCTGGTATTTGTCCCGGCAAATATGGCCAAAGAGGAGTGGCCTTCCCATGACCGTGCCGGCAAATACACCGCACGCGATATGGCCGTGATGTATTTGAAGAGCTGTCCGCCCAACGCCATTTTGTTTACCAACGGCGATAACGATACTTTTCCGCTTTGGTATGCCCAGGAAGTGGAAGGCATCCGTACGGATGTGCGGGTAGTCAATTATATGCTGGCCGGAGGGGCCTGGTATGTCGACCAGATGTTTAAACAGGAATATAAGTCGGCCCCGTTGCCCCTTTCCATCCCTTCGAAAAAATATGACCGGGGAGCCATGAATTTTATCCCTGTTTATCCTGTGATAAAAGGGGATGTTTCGCTGAAAGAGGCTGTTGATTTTATCAGAAGTGATAACCCACAGACGAAAATGCCTTTGCAAAACGGCGACAAAATCGATTACCTGCCGGGGAAGACCCTGTTTATGAAGGTTGATTCCGCTGCCGTAATGCATGCGGGAATAGTGGCACCCAAAAATGCCGGTAAAATCGTAAAGAAAATCAGTTGGAAAATAACCCAGGGCTATCTCTACCGCAGCGATGTTATGTTGCTCGACCTGATTGCCAATAATCATTGGAAACGGCCTATCTGTTTTGCCAATCCTTCGAGTGTGAGCAAGGTACTTAACGTAGAGAAATATTGTCAAATGCGGGGGCTGGTTTACCAGTTTGTTCCGGTTTTGGCAAAGGACTACATAAGAGGTGTAGGCGGCGTTTCTCCGGATTCTTCCTACCGTATCCTTATGAACAAAAATGTCCGCTGGGGACGGCTGAATATGCCCGATGTGCATGTGGACCGCGAAAGTTTCCGTAATTCCATCCTTGCAAAACAATCCTATTTACGGTTGGCACAGTCTTTGGCAAACATGCACAAATATGACTCAACGGTGAAGGCACTTGACAAAGGGATTTATTTTTTCCCCAACAGTAAATTTCCTTTTGATTATTTCACTATCCACTGGGCAATGTTGTATTATCAGGCCGGCTCTGTTAAGAAAGGCAACAAGGTCATTATGGATATTTATAACCGCTACATGGACGACCTGCGTTATTACAGCAGCCTGAACGATAAGTATATTCCCTATTACAACAACAACATAAGGGAGGCTTTATCAGCATTGCAGCAAATGGCACGCTTAACCAAAAATTACCATCAGAAAAAACTTTCGGCCAAAATAAACAAGAGTTTCTATGACCAGCTGAAGTTGATGGAGGGTTCTGTAAGATAAAGCAGAAGAAAATTGTTTTTTACAAAAAGCCCGAAGTCAATATACTTTCCGGGCTTTTTGTTTTCCGGCCCATATCAGCATGACAATGCCAAGAATAATGAGCGGGATGCTCAGTATCTGTCCCATGTCCAGCAACATATGTTGTTCCCATACTTCCTGTGGCTCTTTGAGAAATTCGATGAGAAAACGGGCAGAGAAGATCAGAAGCATAAAAAGGCCGAAAAGTTTTCCGGGTTTCAAATTCTCTGTATGGTGCCAGTAATATCGGTGTAACAAGAAGAAAATGAGCAGGTAAGCCAGCCCTTCATAAATCTGGGTGGGATGATGGGCACCCGTGGCATATTGAGGCTCAAAAGAACGTACAAATTCAAAACCCCAGGGCAGGGTAGTGGCTTTCCCGATAATTTCCGAGTTCATAAGGTTTCCCATTCGGATAAAAAAACCTGTCAGCGGAATCACAATGGCCATTCTGTCAAGTGTCCAGATATACGACCGGTGTTGCCTTTTTGAAAAAATATACAACCCCAGCAAAATGCCTATAACCGCACCATGACTTGCCAGCCCGCCATGCCACACCTCAAGGATCTGCAGGGGGTGTGCCAAAAAATAATGCGGCTCGTAGAAAAATACATGTCCCAGCCGCGCCCCCAAAATTGTAAATACAAACATGTATGTGAACAAAATATCCGTCTCTTTTTCGCTCACATGCTCTTTTTTAAAAATCCGAAGGATAAAAAGATACCCGGCTATAAAACCCAACGCAAAAAGCAGTCCGTACCAGCGTACCGTTAAACCGCCAATGATTGGAATTGTAGTTGAAAGGTGAAAAATGTCAGGTTTGACATTCCAGACGATAAAATTTAGCAGCATGGCATTTTAATTTAACTGCAAAAGTAAAAAAATAGAGCCGCATTAAAGTGGAGATTAGCCCGGTAATACAGGCTTCTATGTAAGCCTTTCATCCACCTACTGGTAAATTCCGGGTTTTACTTTTCCGTTTATCACGCGTAAACCATTCATAACAAGTGCTTTCATTTCATCTTCGCCGGGATAAACATGGACGGGTGCCAGCCGGTGCACGTAGGAGATAACCTGGTTTACAAAGTATTTGTCGTGGGCAATACCGCCGGTGATAAGAATACCATCGATGTCGTATTTTAACACAGCCCCCATACTTCCCACCTCTTTGGCCACCTGGTAAGCCATGGCATCATAAATCAGCTTGGCTTTTTCATCTCCGGCGGCAGCACGTTGTTCCACATCGTAAGCACTGTTGGTACCAAGATAAGCCACCAGTCCGCCTTCGCCTTTAATCATTTTTTCCACTTGTGCCAGGGTGTATTTGCCATTATAGCAAAGCCTTGCCAGGTCGCCAACCGGAAGTGTTCCGGAGCGTTCGGGCGAAAAAGGGCCATCGCCGTCAAGTCCCTGGTTTACATCCACCACGCGGCCTTTTTTGTGTGCACCTACCGTAATGCCGCCGCCGAGATGAACAACAATCAGGTTGAGGTCTTCATATTTCCGCAAGATAGATTTCGCATGTTGCCGTGCCACGGCTTTTTGGTTCAGGGCATGAAAAACCGAACGCCTTGGCAACAGTGGATGACCGGAAATTCGTGCCAGCTCATCCAATTCATCCACCACTACGGGATTGGTGATATAGGCTTTGGCATTGGGCAACGAGCGGGCAATGTCATAGGCTATCAACCCGCCGAGGTTGCTGGCATGTTCGCCGTATTTGCAGGTACGCAAATCCTCCAGCATTTTTTTGTTTACCTCAAAAACCCCGGATTCTACCGGTTTGAGCAACCCGCCACGCCCCATGACCACACGAATCATGTCAAGCCGGATGGCTGCGAGTTGCAGTTCTTTAAGAATGAGGTGTTTGCGAAATTCAAACTGACCGGTAATAATTTTGAAAGGCTCCAGCTCTTTTGCCGAATGGCGAATGGTTTGAATAAAAACAGGATTGGTACCGATATAAACAGCAATTTTTGTTGATGTTGAACCGGGGTTGATAGCCAGTATCCTGATTTCTTCGTTCATAATTTTTTGCGGTTATGCCGTCGTTTTTCGGGCGGCAAAAGTACAATTATTTGGCCGAAACAGCAGCGAGGGCAATGGAATAAAGTTTAGTCTTTATGCTGTCGCCCCGCGAAGAAAGCACCGCCGGAACTTTGGCCCCCACCACAAAGGCACCCTGTTCGCCTTTGGCCAGCTTGGTGTTGGATTTATAAAAAACATTGCCCGATTCGATATTGGGAAAAACCAAACAGTCAGCATCCCCGGCCACCGGGCTGTTTATCTTTTTTATCTCCGCACTTTCTTTGTCGATGGCCACATCCAACGCCAGCGGCCCTTCCACCAATGCCCCTTTTATCTGACCGCGGTCAGCCATTTTCGAGATGATGGCAGCATCCACACAGGCCGGCATTTTGGGCATAACCTGTTCGGTGGCAGCCAACACCGCCACTTTGGGCAATGCGTTTCCCAGTGCATGTGCCACATCAATGAGATATTTTGTAATGGCAATCTTCTCTTTCAGCTCGGGCAACGGAATAATTGCCACATCGCCTACAACCAATAATTTATGATAAACCGGATTTTCCATTACGGTTACGTGGCTTAGGATGGCCCCGGGCATCATCAGTCCGTCTTCTTTATCCAGGATGGCACGCATATATTTGTCGGTACTCACGAGGCCTTTCATAAGCATGTCGCCACGGCCTTCGTTGATGAGCATAACCGCCCTGCGGGCAGCCGGCATTGCTTGTGGTTCGTGTACAATTTCAAACTTGTTTATGTCAATATTTTCCTGTGCGCACACACCGGCAATGATTTCTTTGTCGCCTACCAGCGTTGCTTCAATAATTCCCAGGTCAACAGCCCGGCTTATGGCCCCAATGGTGTGGGTATCGTTGGCATAAGCTGCTACAAGCCGTTTGCTTTTTTGTGCCTTGAGCACGGTGAAAAGCGCATCTAATTTCTGTATCATTTTCAGTTGTATTTGTCCATGTGAAAACTTTCACAAAAATAAGGTAAAATCCGGTTGGGCAGGTTGGTTATTCGGAGGAACAGCTTCTTTTATTTTGTTATTGGTTACCCAAAAAGCTCCCGTAACACGTCTTCGATTTTGTTCAGCCCGACCACTTCGATTTTATAGCGTTTTGTGTCAAGGCCTTTCAGGTTAAATTTAGAAATGATGATTTTTTTAAATCCCAGCTTGTCGGCTTCAAGAATACGGTTTTCCACATGGGTAACCGCCCTGATTTCTCCTGAAAGCCCCACTTCAGCAGCAAAGCAGACGTTGTTTTCAATGGCAATATCTTCGGAGGAGGAGAGAATGGCCGCCACAACGGCCAGGTCGATGGCCGGGTCGTCCACACGGATACCGCCGGCAATATTCAGGAATACATCTTTCGTCCCCAGCTTAAATCCGCTGCGCTTTTCCAGTACGGCCAGCAGCATGTTCATACGGCGCAGGTCAAAACCGGTAGCGGAGCGTTGCGGTGTTCCGTACGCCGCATTGGTAACAAGGGCTTGTGTTTCAACCAGCATGGGCCGCTGGCCTTCAATCATGGCGGCAATGGCTACGCCACTGGTGGCTTCGTCGCGTTGCGAAAGCAGTACCTCGCTGGGATTGCTTACCTCGCGCAGGCCACCGGTGTGCATCTCAAAAATTCCCAGTTCCGAAGTGGAACCAAAGCGGTTTTTCATGGAACGCAATATCCGGAAACCGTAATGGCGGTCGCCTTCAAATTGCAATACGGTATCCACCATGTGTTCCAGCACTTTCGGGCCGGCCAGGTTACCGTCTTTTGTAATGTGTCCTATCAACAAAACAGGAACATGTGTCGTTTTGGCAAAACGCATCAGTTCCCCGGCTGTTTCCCTGATTTGCGAAATGCTCCCCGGCGATGATTCCAGTGTGTCGGTGTAAAGTGTCTGGATGGAATCAATAATCAGAATATCAGGCTCCAGTGCATCGATTTGTTTGAAAATGTCGGTGGTAAAAGTTTCATTGAGGATAAAACAGGAGTCGTTCGCTGTCCCGATACGGTCGGCACGCATCTTTATCTGTTGCTGGCTCTCCTCGCCCGTTACATACAGAATACGTGATCCTTTCATGTTCAGGGCTGTTTGTAATAAGAGTGTAGATTTCCCGATACCGGGTTCGCCACCGATGAGCACCACCGAACCACTTACCAGCCCGCCGCCGAGCACACGGTTCAGTTCACCGTTGCGGGTATCGGTACGCTCTTCCTTTTCCGAAGTGATTTGTGAGATGGGAACCGGTTTGGCTTTCTTTTCCCCTTTTTTAATGCCGCGTTTTTTGTCATCCGTCTTGCTGACAGCCTCTTCCACAAATGTGTTCCACTCGCCACAGGCCGGACATTTTCCTAACCACTTGGAAGCCTGGTACCCGCAGTTCTGACAGAAATAGGTTGTTTTCGTTTTTGCCATGTTACAAAGTTAGAAAAAATGGGGATTGAGGAAAAATGGTTATTTTTCTGCCAGCTCTTCCATGGGGATTAAATGGTTCATAATGGCGTAAACGCTTAATCCCGATACTGTTTTGATCCCCAGTTTCTTGTTGATGTTTTTCCGGTGTGTGTTTACCGTGTGGATACTCAGGAACAGCTTGTCGGCAATTTCCTGATGTGTCAATCCTTTGACAATCCATCTGAGAATGGTTATTTCCCGCGGACTAAGCTCCTGATGATTTGTCCCCGGGTTTTGCACATTGCCGGCCTGCCTGCGGATTTTTTGTTCCAGAATGAACCTATCTTCTTCATAAAACAGCAAATCATCAAAACCTGAAATAGATTGGCTTTTATCTTTGTTGTGTAACAGGGCCAGGACTTTGGTGTTCCGTGAAGAACGAAATTTTCCGGGCAACGAAATATTTTCCCCAGACAGTGAAAAAGGATTGACGAGTATTAAATCAGGTTTATGTTTCAAAATAATTTCGGTCAGATGGGGCTCATCGCCCAACCATGATTTTGAGAGAAAGAGACCGGGGATTTCCTGTACAAGTGCCTGAATGCCGGCTTGTAGCAGGTAATATTTTTCTATGACAACTACATTTTTCATACCGGGCCATTAGGATTTTTGTTTCTTAAAGTTTTTTCCATGGCCTCCACTTTCGGTATCAATATCATGTCTTCAATGCGGGCATGTTCGTTTAAATCTTTTTCAAGGGAAAACAATTCACGAAGCAGCTGATAAACAGGCTTGTCGTTTTTTTGCCCGGGCAAATATTTTATGAGAATATTTTTCAGGTCAAAAAGTTTTTCTTCCACATCTTCATGCTCGGCTTTATAGGCCGAAATAGAATAATGGTTGATTTTTCCAGATGCCCCTTCGTCAACAGGAAGGTTTTGGTTCACTTTTTCCAACAAAAGCACATACGGGTAAATTGTTTCTTCTTCCTGCCGGATGTGTTTCTTTAACTCTTCGGTATATTCTTTGAAGAAATTGGTGATAAGCTGAGAAGTTACCACATCCAAAGGGCATTTTTCCGTCATGTTTTTAATTAAAAGGGAGATTTCCGGAATTTTCTCTTCAAGAAAGGAACGATGGGCTTTTTGTAAATAATCGATGAGCAATGCAACGGAAAAATTCCGCAATTGCTCTTTGGGAAAATAGTGTATGTCATGGAAAGCATTCAGGATGGTAACAAAAAAATCTACGTTTAAACCATGCTTTTGGCAGATTTCAGTAATGGTATTGTCACCAAAACCGAGATGAATACCAAAACGGTTTATGATGGGAACCAGTGTGTGGTCGTGATGTACAACCTCTGACAGTTTCATGTTTTTGTGGATAAGCATGGGCAACTATTTTTGATATTCGGGGCACAAAGATAGGTATTCGTCAGGGAATGGGTGTCAGCTTATCTTTTCCAACAAGGCAATAATACGTGTTTTGAGCAGGTTGTAATCGTTGCCTAAATGCCATCCGCTGAAATTATCGGCCATTTTCAATGCAGGTTTTAGCAAGAAGTCTTTTTGGTTGCATGAGTAGAAGATTCCCTGATCCTTTAGCTTTTTGGCGAGATACTCCTGTTCCGGTTGCCCTGGTGTAGGAATGAAAATAGCTTTTTCCCCCAGGCTCACCATGTCCATGAGGCTGCTGTAACCGGAGCGGCAGATGACAATTTTTGCCGATTGCATGAGCGATAGCATTTCTCCATCGTCAGCATGGGGATAAATGGTTAGGTTTCTGAAAATTTTCCTTTCCTTTTCATCCGGTTTTCCTGAAAGGAGGACGGCTTTCAGTTGACTTTCTTTCAGTTGGCTGATAAGCATATCTTCAAAAATTGTTCGCTGTGGTTCAGGGCCTGAAAGCAGGCAGAGGATATCCAAATCTTTTTTTTCTTCGTCTTGTCCTGCTGGTATTGCTCTTTCAAACCGGCTCAGCGGGCCGATGAAAAAATAGTTTTCCAGCGGCATTTTTTTCACATGCGAGAGTTTTCCGGAAAGATTGGGCTCTTTTTCAAAATCAGGAATCCAGAGTTCGTTGTGCTTTCGGATAAAATGGTAAATCATATACCGGACAAACGGGCGGCCCGAAGCCAGTATATCGGGCAGCAAAATATTCAGCTGATGGGTCATAAAAACCGTAGGGACTTTTTCCGACCACAATTCGTACCGGTTATCGGAGATGACCGCATCGATTTTTTTTTGTTCAATGATTTTTTCCAGCAGGCGATGGGCTTTTTCAGCTTCAACAAGCATTTTCGGAATGGACAAAGCCATTTTGAGCAACAGCGAACCCCGTTTCTGGTATTCCGGTTGATATCCGGGGATACGCATCCATTCCACATCAGGAAACTGCTGCCGCAAGAATGCCAACGGTTTGTTATCGGCACCCAATACAACCTCCGCACCTGCCTGCTGCAATAACCGAATGATGGGAACTATCCGGGTGGCGTGCCCCAGTCCCCAGTCCATGGGGCAAACTAATATGCGTTTTTGTGCTGACATAGACCGAACAAAGGTAGGAAAAGCAGAAAGACCGAAAAAAACTATCAGGATTTACATCGTTGCTTTCTTTTCGGGTGTTTTGGCCGGTTTCTTTTTCGCAATAATGGGTATTCCAAAGGTAAACATGAAAACTGAGTTGTGCACTCCCGGATAATCTTTCAGCGTTTGCGTGAAACCATAATAATACCTTATGCCAAGTCGCAAGCTGGTTACACCTTTCTGTGGCGAAAAATAAAACTCGAGCATGCCCGTAACGCCCACATCAAAATTATGCATGTAGGGCTTGAAACTATGTTTCACAACAAGGTCATCGCCATAGGATGTTTCGCCTCGTTGAACATATTTGGCCATATAAGCCAGCCCAAACTGCGGCCCAATACCGAAACCTACATATTTTGTTCTGTATTTAATGTAAATGGGAATAGAAAAATTGACGATGTCGAGATAGTCTTTATGATCTGAAAAGAGCGAATCCTGAACGCCCGGGATATCGTAATAAGACCCCATGTTTGTAGCTCCTGTCGGACTTTTGAAAACGAATTCGGGTTGAATTTTCCAGTGTTCGGTTAATGAGATTTCTGTATATCCGCCTAATGCCCAGGTGGGAAGGTATCGTGCTTCGCCCAGATTGGTAAGGTTAACCAGGCTAAAAGAAATGTTGGCACCGCTTTGCATTTTGTCGTTGGAGAACTTATCTCCAAAAATGAGCATCCACATAACCTGACTTTTGACCACAAGGGAGGAAAAGAGCAAAACAATAAGAAAAAATTGACGTAGTTTCATAGCAGCAAAAGTAATATAAAGTGGGTGGCAGGCAAACAGCAAAGCAGTCAATTCCCGATTCTCTGTATCTTTGCTTTTCTAAAGGAGAAAAGAGATGAAAAAGAGTTTTGCAAACAAAGAAATACTGTGGCTTGTAATATTATTGATTTCACTATCCGGAATACTTCAGGCACAAAGTCAAAAAACTTCGGTTGAGTTGCCGGGGAAATACCAAAAATACACCCTATTGCCCAACGGCTGGCGGCTGACACCGGTAGGCAAACAGGTTCCCATTGGAGAGTTGCCGCTAAATATGGTGGTTACCAAAAACCAACGCTATGCCATCACTTCCAACAGCGGAATGGGCGTGAATTCCCTTTCGGTGGTGGACATAAAAGCACAAAAAGAGGTTCAGCGGTTTGTGGTGGGCAATACCTGGGTGGGGCTTACTTTTGGCCCTAATGATAAACGGCTGTACGTTTCCGGTGGCAATGACAATGCTGTTTATGTTTTCTCTTTTAAAAAAGGGAAGCTTTCTCCGGTTGATACGTTGAGGGTGGGCCCTAAATTTCCCAAAGGGAAAATTTCGCTCACCGGACTGGCTTTTGACAAAAAGAAAAACCAATTGCTGGCCGTTTCACAGAAAAGTAACAGCCTTTACGTGATGGATTTGAAAAGTAAAAAGGTGATAAGAAAGGTCGAAATGCCCGGAAAATGTTACGATGTCCGAATCAATCATGCACAGACCTTTGCCTATGTTTCCGTATGGGGAAAAGCCACCGTTTTAGAAGTGGATTTGAGCAGTTACAAAATTTCTCACAGCTACAAAACCGGCGACCATCCCAACGACATGGTCATAAGCCGTGATGACAGCCGGCTTTTTGTTACCAATGCCAACAACAACAGTGTTACGGTTTTGGATTTAAAGAAAAAAGCGGTGAGCGAAACTTTGCAAACGGCCCTTATTCCCAATGCTCCTTTTGGCAGTACACCGGATGCGCTGGCACTGTCGCCTGATGGAGACAAACTCATAGTGGCCAATGCCGATAATAATTATCTCGCTGTTTTTGATGTGGAAAAACCCGGCCACGCCAGAAATCTAGGATTTATTCCGGTGGGTTGGTACCCCACGGCCGTACAGTATTTAAAACAGGATAAGATATTGGTTGCCAATGGCAAGGGAATCTCTTCACGTGCTAATCCCAACGGACCGAATCCGGAAAAAAGAAGACCAAAAAACTGGCGGGAAAACTACACGGGAACCATGTTTAAAGGGACGCTTTCGGTATTTGATTTTCCTCAAAGTAAAGCATTGTCCGGGCTGAGTAAGGATGTCTATGACAATACGCCTTTCATAAAAAAGGTAAAAGAAGAATACAACGAATCAATTATCTCAGGAAAACATGATGGCAAAGCGAGTGCCCAAATTAAGCATGTCTTTTATATCATTCGTGAAAACCGGACGTACGATGAGGTTTTGGGTGATATGTCCGAGGGAAACGGTGATTCCGCACTTTGCCTGTTTGGACGGAAGGTCTCTCCCAATGCGCACACATTGTCAGCTACTTACACATTGTACGATAACTTTTATGCCGATGCCGAAATCAGTGCTGATGGGCACAACTGGTCCACAGCAGCTTATGCCACTGATTATGTGGAGAAACTGTGGCCGGTAAACTATGGCCGCCGTGGGGCTACTTACGATTTTGAAGGTGGTGTTCCTGCTGCAGCACCCTCATCGGGGTATATCTGGAACAATGTGTTGTCGCATGGTAAAACTTTTCGCAACTATGGAGAGTTTATGCATTTTAACCGTAAGCTGAAAGGACCGTTTTATCCCCGCGATTCTATCCTGAAACCATACACCTGCAATGCATTTCCGGGTTTTAACCTTTCTTTTCCCGATCTAATACGTTATAAAATCTGGGCACACGATTTTGACAGCCTGCTGGCCATCCATCAGGTACCGGCCTTAAATCTTATGCGCCTGCCCAACGACCATTGTTGGGGTACCCGGCCGGGGAAACCTACGCCGGTGGCTTATGTTGCCCGCAACGATTATGCACTTGGCTTGATTGTGGATAAAATCTCACATAGTAATATCTGGAAAAGCAGTATCATTTTTGTGGTGGAAGACGATGCGCAAAATGGTCCCGACCATGTGGATGCCCACCGCTCTGTTTTGCTGGTTATCGGCCCGTACGTAAAACGTCATTTTGTGGACCACACCATGTATTCCACTTCGGGCGTGCTGAAAACCATGGAGCTGATACTTGGCCTGCCGCCTATGACACAATATGACCTTGCTGCCCATCCTATTTTGCACTCCATTACGGATTCAGCTGATTTAAAATCCTATACGGCGATTAAACCGAAAGTGGACATGAATGCGAAAAATACTAAACATGCCTATGGTGCCAAATTGTCGGAAAAGTTGAATTTCAGTCGCGAAGATGCCATTCCGGATGGGGAATACAACAAAATTATCTGGAAAGCGGTACGGGGTGCCAATGCTGTTGTTCCGGCACCGGTGCACAGTGCTTTTGTGAGTGAAAAGGCTGCCCCGGATGATGATGATGATTAGCCTAAACAATCCCCAAAAGACATTTTAAGATTTAGACATTGAAGACAACAACATATATTTCGCTTAACAAATGTAGTTTGATTACTTGGCTTTTTACAGGGTTCAAAAATGAAAGTAAAGAGCGTATTTCAATTGGTTGATAATAGTTTTAGGGGGATAAAAGTATAAAATATTTGGATTTAAGAAGTTAGGGCTAATACTAAAAAAACAGCGCAACATATTTTGTCGGCCGACAGAATTATTATCTTTGCAATATGAGCAAAAACAATAGAAATAATAGTCCGTTAGTAGAGGTCTTCGGATTTCCGATAGATAATGAATCATATAAGGCAAAACGATATCGAACAAAAAAATTATGTCCCTTTAATAATAAGGTCCCAAATTGTACGAAAGATAAGGCAAACAATCCTTTAGGAGTATGTAGTGTCAGGCACGGAAATAATTCAGTAATTACCTGTCCAACCAGATTTCGTGAAGATTGGATAATAATAGAAAATGCTGCAAATTTTGCTTTTGGTGTTAAATCAAATTGGACATCACTATCTGAAATCAAATTAGTCGATAAAAACGGACAATCAGCTGGCAATATTGACTTCGTATTAGTAGAATATGACGATCGTGGCAGACTAACTGATTTTGCATCATTAGAAGTTCAAGGTGTTTATATCTCAGGGAATTTGCGTAACCCTTTTGAATCGTTTATAAAGAAACCCACCAAAGATTTTGTTTGGCCAACTGGTTATAATTATCCAAAACCTGATTATTTATCTTCTTCCCGAAAAAGACTAATTCCTCAAATGTTATATAAAGGAGGAATTTTTAAATCCTGGGAAAAGAAACAAACAGTTGCCCTTCAAAAATGTTTTTATGAGACTTTGCCTGATTTGCCTGAAACTACAGAAGACAAAGCCGATATAGCATGGTTTTTATATGATTTGGAATTTGATAAAATATCAAATCAATATAATCTGGTACTTTCAAAAACAATTTATACTGAATTTGAGCCGGCTCTTCATAGGGTTACCACTCCAATTCCCGGTGATATCTCAAATTTCATCAACACGCTTCAAAATAAACTTGATGAACATTTGGATAATAATTCACCTGATACACCATCGTTAACTGATATAATTAGCAAGTAACTATGGGAGCACAGCTTACATTATTTGAAACTCAGGGAAAAACAACTAAACCTAAAGTCGTTAACGTTGCTTCTGTACCCCAAAGGAGTCCATTCCGATATCCGGGTGGAAAAACCTGGTTGATTCCGGTTGTCAGACGATGGTTAAAACAAGACACTAACAACAAACATTTATGTGAGCCATTTGTCGGCGGTGGAATTGTTAGCTTAACAGCTGCCTTTGAAAATTTAGCAAGTAAAATTACAATGATTGAACTTGATAAAGAAATAGCAGCAGTTTGGGAAGTAATTATAAATGGTGATGCCAATTGGCTTGCAACTACAATTCTTGAATTTGATTTAACTATTGAAAATGCAAACAGTGTTTTGTCAAAAAAGAATAAATCCATTAAAGAACAAGCATTTAGCACAATTCTTAAGAACAGGATTTATCATGGAGGAATAATAACAAAAGGTTCGGGATTAATTAAAAACGGTGAGAATGGAAAAGGAATAAAATCAAGATGGTATGCAAAAACGCTGCATGACAGGATTTCTGCTATCAATTTTGTAAAAAATAAAATAGACTTTAGAACGGGGGATGCTTTTGACTTTTTAGAAAAAAACATTTCCGAGAAGGAAAAATACTTTTTTATCGATCCCCCTTATATAAAAGCAGGCAGACGATTATATACTTATTTCGATATTGACCATGAGAGGCTTTTTAAAATAACTTCAAGACTGAGTGGAAAATATTTGCTGACATATGATGATACAGATGAAATTAGGAGTTTAGCGGATAAATACAATCTTGTATATAAAACAATACCAATGAAAACAACTCATCATATTCAGAAAAATGAAATTATAATATCGGATAACTTTGATTGGTGGGTATGAATGTACTGGCCATGACAATGGAGATAGTTCATACTGTAAAAAATTATAAACGTGATAGTTAAGTATTAAACAAAGATACGGGATAATAGAAAAATCAAACACTAAACTGTGGTACGCTCCATTATGGTGATTGTTTTTTTCCTGAGGTTGCCAAAAAACTAAACCCGTACGAAAAGCCATTGCTCTAAGTACGGGTTTAAGCAACTTTATACACGGAATTTAGAATTCCCAAAGTTAACCGGATATCCGGTTAGAATAGGAACCAAAACTGCAAATAGATAGAGTTATTATCGGAAGCATTGCGTCCCGCACCATCGTAATCGGTTTTGGCACCGTTAAATTTACCATAAGCCACATATTGCAGAGAAATTTTGGTGTTTTTCCAGGGAAGGTAATCAAATTGTGCCAAAACGCCACTGCTGTTGGGCACGCCGGCACGGCTTCCATCCATGTCGCCAGGGGCATACAGCACATTGTCTGCTGTTCCGGTGGTATTGAAATATCCCAGGGTGAAATTCACACCGGCCTGTAAAAACACGCTGCCATCGATCTTAAAGGCATTCAGTTTATTGGAAAGGTTTTGGCTGTCCCCGGCATCATAAGAAGCATTAAGGGCTTGCTTTTCATTCATGTAAGAAGTATGCAAAGTAAATTGCCCCGACTTAAACATTAATTCAAATTGAAGGTCAACGCCTATGTCAGTAAAGTTATCGGTATTTCCGGAAATTCCGGTAGGATACATTTTAGTGGACATTCCGAAGGTCCCAACAGAAAGATAACTCTTGTCCCACTGGTGCTGGAAAGCCGCCCGCCAGTACGGTGCAATTCCTTTCACAGCACCTTCTGCCGATGCATCGGGAGGCATATTAATGCCCAGTTGCGCTGTTCCGTAACCGGTAAATTCCAGATAAATCAGATTATTGATCATGGCATAAGCCCCCAGTCCTGCAACCATACCACCGAGATCATTCATAAGAGGGCCCGTACCGGGCGTGGGGGCAACGCCGGAGGAAGTGTAGGGAAATCCCCAGGCTGCCGTAGTGTTCCACAAATCCTGAACGGTCGGGTTGTTGTTTAGTGTAAAACCATAGGTTACCGGTGTCTTTCCATGGCCACTGTTGGCATAACGTATGTCCACATTGTCCATTCCGAAAGTACCGCCTCCATCCAGGGTTACCTGGACAAAAGTTCCCAAATGGGGTGCTATCTGTCCGCCATAAAACAGGCTCATCTGTTGAGGAAACTCAATATTGTTGTTTTGTGTTCCGGGAATTGTTTTGTTCACATGCGTTATCCCGGTTTGGAACATGGCCGAAATAGGGGAAATACTCAACAGTTTTAATAATTTACTTTTTCCTTTTCCTTTTTTTCTTTCTTTGTCCTGATTAATCGTTTTAATCCCGACCAGGGTATAACCGTTGAGCTTAAATTGTCGCCCGAAAGAAGTTAACTCGGGAAAAATGGTATGGCAGGCAGCACACGACAAGCCCGTTTGACGGGCATAACTCGGAATAGCCTTCACCGTTCCGGAACTTGCTACCAGAAAAAGAAAGAAAACAAATCCACCAATAAGCGAGTAGCTGCTTCTCTTTAGAAAAGAGCCCTTTAGGACTTTCTTTTCTTCTAAAAATAATTTTCTTTTCATAACTTTAAGAATTTGTTAATGATAAATTGAATATGTCTTTCCCTCGAATGAAGCCTGCCTGAAATTGTAATTTTAACGCGTGGCAGCTTTATTTTTGGTTGGAACAAATTTATCCAGGCAGTTTCCGATTATTTGTGACAATTGTTACATAATTGTCACAATGTTGATGGCTCCTGTTTATAAACTACTGTCATACATGAAGATATATTCTCAATAGAGAACCTGTATAAATTATATCTGCCCGCCGCAGGCTGGTCGGTATTAACCACCGTAGGATAAATTTCAAAATTCCTCTTGGTAATTTTGAAATACAAATTTTTCGTTATCATTGCATCTTGATAAAGAATATGAAACGCTTGTTGCTTTTTATGGGAATCATGGTTTTGCTGGTGGCAGGGTCGTGTAATAAAACCAATATCAATCCCAACGATCCCCGTGCGGTCATCCGGATTGATATTGATCCGAATTCGACATTTTATCAGGGGCTGAATGCTGTGGGCGGATGGATATATGTGGCTAACGGAGACCAGGGGGCTTACGTAGGGCAGGGATCGCGTGGTGTGATTATTTATCGCGAAAGCCAGGGCACTTTCAAAGCTTATGACCGCCTCCCGCCAAACAATCCCAACAAATGTTGTACGGGAGGTAAATGTACGCAATTAATTGTGGGAAAGAATTATCCGTTTGCCAAAGATGAGTGTACAGGAAACTCCTACCAACTGTTGGATGGCTCGCTCTTTCAGGGAACCGGGCGTTATCCCATGATTCAGTATCACGCCGTGTACGACGGCAATCTGCTGCATGTGTTCAATTAGTGTACCGAACGGAATCTTTTTTGCTTTCAGGTTGCAAGTTGAAAGAGTGCATAGGACAAGCTTTTTACTTGGTGCAACTTCGTTTTCTAAACAAAAAACGCCCGAAGATTTTAATTTTCGGGCGTTTCTGTTTTCCTAAAATTTTTCTAACCGCATTTGGAATAGCCGCAGGCACTGCATGTGAGGCATCCGTCCTGATAAACGAGGGCTTCTTCTCCACATTCAGGGCAGACTTTGTCCACCGCTTTTTCTCCATCCTGCAGGTAACGTTTCAACGCCCTGACCACGCCGTTTTTCCAGGTGTTGATGTTGTCTTCTTCTACGTTGAGGTTTCCCACCAAATCTACCACATAAGCCAGGGGCATACCATGACGGAGAAGCCCTGAAATTAACCGTGCGTAGTTCCAGTAAGTTTTGTCAAACGAACGTGACAGGCCTTCGATGGTGGTTTTGTAACCCTGCTTATCAGCAAACTGGAAATCGTACCGGGAGTGCTCGCCTTTTCTTTTGCTTTTGATTACCCATCCTTTTTCAATGGCCGGCGGCAAATAGAAGTCATCGGCTTTACCGGTAAAAATTTCGTAAGGCCTTCCATCGAGGATACCCACAACGGCGATCCATTTTTCATAATTATTTTGAAACCGCAGTACATCGGCTTCCAACACTTTCGGCCGTGGCGGGGCACTGGTCTCTTTAAATACTTTTTCCTTTTTCTTGTCGTTGCTAACGAGAACGCCGGCCCGCGACCCCTCGCGATAAATGGTCATGCCCTTGCATCCACTTTCCCAGGCTGTCATATAAATATCACTCACCATTTCTTCCTGAATATTTTCCGGAATGTTGACTGTAACGCTGATGGAATGATCAACCCATTGCTGTATTTTCCCCTGCATTTTAACTTTGTTCACCCAATCGATGTCGGCAGAAGTAGCTTTAAAATAAGGCGATTTTTCAATAATCTTTTGAAGTTCTTCATCGGGGAGGTTTTTCACTTCTTCCACATCATGGCCATGTGTTTTCAGCCATGTCTCAAATTTTGGGTGGAAAACATTAAATTCTTCCCATGCATCGCCCACTTCATCCACGAAACTAACCGTAACATTTTGGTCGTTTGGATTTACCTTGCGGCGACGTTTATAGGAGACCATAAACACCGGTTCGATGCCGGAAGTGGTTTGTGTACAAATACTTACACTTCCCGTTGGGGCAATGGTCAGCATGGAAATATTGCGGCGGCCCACCCGTTTCATCTTCTCATAGAGGTTGGGCGCATTTTCTTTAATGCGGTTGATGAAAGGATTGTTCAGTTCACGTTCTGTTTCGTAAAGGGGAAAACTTCCGCGTTCCTCAGCGAGGTCGACGGAACTGGTGTAAACTTCGAGTGCAAGGAGACGATGGACTTCCACTGAAAAATTTATGGCGTTTTCCGAACCGTAACGAAAGTTTAAAGCGGCCAGCATATCGCCTTCGGCTGTAATGCCAATGCCTGTACGTCGCCCTTTCAGGGATTTTTCACGGATTTTTTCCCATAACCTGCGTTCGGTAGATTTTATCTCATCCGACTCGGGGTCTGCATCAATTTTTGCCAAAATAGCATCTACTTTTTCCACCTCGAGGTCAACGATGTCGTCCATCATGCGGTGGGCAATATGTACATGTTTGGTAAACAAATCGCCATTAAAATAAGCTTTGTCGGTAAACGGGTTTTCCACGTAGCTGTATAGATTAATGGCCAGCAGGCGGCACGAATCGTAGGGACAAAGCGGGATTTCGCCACAGGGATTGGTAGAAACTGTCCGGAAACCTTTGTCAGCGTAACAATCCGGGATAGACTCACGGATAACTGTGTCCCAGAAAAGAATGCCGGGTTCGGCAGATGCCCAGGCGTTGTGGACAATCTTTTGCCACAGTTCGCGGGCATTAATTTGTTTTTTGTACTTGGGATGCGGGGAATCTATGGGATATTGTTGCGTGTAAGGCGTATCATTTTTTACGGCCTGCATAAATTCATCATCCAGTTTTACCGAGATGTTGGCACCGGTAATTTTTCCCTGTTCGAGTTTTGCATCAATAAAACTTTCTGCATCGGGATGTTTGATGCCGATGCTGAGCATCAGTGCCCCGCGGCGGCCATCTTGTGCCACTTCGCGTGTGGAGTTGGAATACCGTTCCATAAACGGGACGACACCGGTAGAGGTGAGTGCCGTATTTTTTACCGGGCTTCCTTTCGGGCGAATATGGGTCAGGTCGTGGCCCACGCCGCCACGGCGTTTCATAAGCTGGACCTGCTCCTGATCGATTTTCATGATGCCTCCGTACGAATCGGAATCGCCATCATTGCCGATAACAAAACAATTGGACAGGGACGATATTTGATGTTTGTTGCCAATGCCGGCCATGGGGCTGCCTGCCGGAATAATGTATTTAAATTTACGGAGTACCTCATAAATGGCGTCTTCCGACAACGGATTGGGATATTTTTGTTCAATGCGGGCAATCTCGCGTGCAATACGCCGGTGCATCTGGTCGGGTGTTTTTTCGTAAATATTGCCTGTACTGTCTTTCAATGCATATTTGTTGGCCCATACACCGGCTGCCAGGCTGTCGCCGTCAAAGTATTCGGTAGATGCTTTTAAGACTTCATCGTAAGAATAAGGGGTTTCATTACTCTCGACAGGCTTCTGAGATAAATTTTCTGTTGAAACAGGGCTTTTCAAGTTTAATTTGGTTACGGTCATATTCAACTTTCTTTCACTTTCTTTTTCATTCTTCTTTCTCTCTTCAAGTACTTTGTCGTAAAACCCTTTTTCCTGTTCGGTTTTCTCTGTTTTTAATGAAGAATCAGGTTCTGTTTCATTCTCAAACTTAAAGAGTAAATCGTTTTCCATAGTCGTAAAATACTGTTTTAAAATTTTTATAATATCCTTAATTCCAGCCTGTTAAATCCTGAGGGGGATTTTCTCGAAACTTGTGCAATGTACAATACAAATACACATGCCCCGATGAAAATTTATTAACATCGCATCGTGAATAAAAAATAAAAAGCAGAGGCTTAATTGGTTAGCATTGAATAGCGTGATAAAAAATTTTTTTTATTTTTTTTGGCACAGTTTTAAGTATAAAAAAGGAAAAGAAAATACTATTTCGACAAAAATAGTTTAAGTGCAATGGCAACAAGGATAACAGCGAGGGCTTTTCTCAAAATAACTCCCGGAATGTGCAATGCCAGTTTTGAGCCGAAATATCCCCCAATCAGAAAAGCGGTGGCAATAATCAGGGCATATTTCCAGTTAAGTGCCCCTGCTTTGTAATAATTGTAAGCCGCGAGCAACCCTATGGGCGGCAACATGACGGCGAGGCTGGTCCCCTGCGCTTCGTATTGGTGCATTCCTAAAAAAAAGATGAGGGAAGGAATGATAACGATGGCTCCTCCAATGCCAATCAGGCCGCTGAAAATACCTGCTACCAATCCAATGAGAATGAGGATTATGAGAACCGTTATTGTCATTTTTTGCATTTTTACAGATTTAGAAATCAAGGTTAAGCGACCAGTACCACAAGGGTTTTGGTGTTACCACGCCATCCTGGACACCCCAGGCAATATCGGTACGGAGGAAATAGCCGAAAAGGTTAATGCGGAAACCAAAACCAAAACCTTCCACAATTGGGTCCCTCTGTGTCTGCACCACGGCATGAATCGGCCCGCTGTTGATGGTATTGGTAAAAAGAGTATTCCCTTTGGAGTAGGGGGTAAGCCCTGTCCAGGCTGTGCCCACATCGGCAAAGGTAATTACCTGAAAATTACGCAGTAGCTTGGAGCTGATGGGCGTTTCCGAAAACATCTGAAATACGGGCATCCGCAGTTCGGTGTTGAGCAACAGAAATGAATTCCCGTTTCGGATATTTTTGGCAAAGCCACGCATGTTGACGGCGAGTGCCTGGTAAGCATAGTGATGGTTTGGGTCAACAGGTGTGGTTGTGTTGTATTTTTGGTTGAGCCAGTTGTCCACGCCCCCCATAAAATAGATAAGCCGGTCAGAGCCGCCTGATGAACTGCCGGCAAGCCGTGCGGCAAGGATAAAATTACGGTAAATCCGGTAATAATAGCGGTAATCAAATCCGACTACAAAAAGGTCGTGGTTTCCTTTTCCCAGCATTTGGTTATACTCTGCAAAGACTTTCCACCGCGAACCGGTATATAGGTTTAGCCCCAGTCTTTTTGTGCCGTCGTACACAAGCGAGGCGGTCATTCCAACCCAATTTTCAAATTTTGTGGGCGTATTCAGCGAGACGGGATCAGTAGCTGTCAGCACGAACATGTTGTTGCGGAAATGTGCCATCCCGCGAAGGCTCAGGTTCTCATTAAAAGGCCACGACACAATGTAATACAACTCGTGCGAGTGAATTTTTCCAAGATAATAACGACTGCTTTGCGTGATGGTATTGCGATGAAACAGTATTTCGCGGTTTAGCCGCTTTTTATAATTGGCGTAACTCAAAGTGTATTCGTTATCGATAAAATTAGAATTTAGCCGAATTCCGCCAATGATGCGATGGTCTTCCATTAAGTCGGCGATGCCAATCTTATAGCCTAAATTAATGGGAGTGTTGTCTTGCGGAATCCCGCCTGTGTAAGGTTGATAATAGGTGGCGAGGTAATTGTAGTTAAATTGGGTAATCATCCCGTCGATGGTGTATTCCGTGTAGTAATTCCTCCTTTTGGGGAAAATAAAATGGCCATATTTGTCGCGGTAGCCTCCAATTGGAGCTGTTTCTCCCGGAGAACTTCCGTAAAGGCTTTTTTTATGTTTTGAAGAGCTTTCGGCAACAATTTCCCGATTTTTTCTGTCAAGATACAGCATCCGGAAATGCTTTCGGTGCCAGCCTTGGCCGGGTTGTTGTGAGGGACTTTCTGCATTTGCCACCCTGTTTTCTGAAGGCAACGGGTTGGCTTTTTTCACCATTTTTAACCTTGAAGCCATAAAGGGTGTGGTTACCGGTTTTACGACAGGTGTTTCGTCAAAGCCTTTCATGTTTTGCACAAATATTTGCCATTTATTGTCGTACTGTATCAATTGGGCCACTTTTCCGGCCCGGGTATTGACCCGCTGTTCGGTGATGTTTCGGGGGTAATTTGTAACAGGCTTTGTATGAATAAAATACCGGTAATGTATGGTTGTATCAACCGAGCTGACCGTGCTGTCGACCATGCCCAATGAGGCATTATAAATACCGCTGGCATCCGTCAGGTAACGAAAAGCTTTTGTACCATAGGCTTCCGGTTGTGTTTCGTTTGCATAAGGTGTGTGTGTGAGCCGTTTTAACACCGGATTGTGGTGGCGGTAATCGTATAAAAACAGATCGAAACAGGGCGAGAACAGGCGGTGATCTTTTTTTGAGCGAATATTCAACGTGTCGTTTGTCCGGTTGGAGCTGAACAATATCTGACGGTCATGGTTAATAAATACCGGATGCAGGTCCGCAGCTACATCGTGGGTCAACCGCTCAAATGAACGGGCGGCCACATTAAAAATAAAAATATCGGAACTTCCGTTTTGGATGGCCGACATAACAATAAGACGGCCATCGTCGGAGTACGACATGCTGAGTACTTTTTGAACATTTTCGAGCAGCATTTTGACCATATGTTTCTTGTGAATGTTGTATAAATAAAGGTAGGGCAAACCTTTCACTTCAATCACAAAAGCCAAAACCTCTCCCCCCGGATGCCAGGCAAGGAGCGGATAGCGGTAATCGACCGGGGTGTCTATTACCTGGCCTTTTTTGAAGATTTTGTGGCTTTTTTGGGACTGAAAATCATACAACATAATTTTGTATTTCCCCGAAAGGTTGTTCACATAAGCCATGTTTCGGCCTGTAGGGGCAACGGCAGGTTGTAAAAGCCGCATTTGGCTTTTGCTTTTTATGGGCAAAGGATTGGCCGGAAGGCTGGCTTTTTGTGAAATTGAGCTGAATTCTTTTTCGTAAAATTGATGCCACTCTTTTCGTACCTGCTTGTATTTTAGCCCGATGACATTTCGAAAACCTTTGTTCATGTTGCCTGCAATGGAAGTCATCCGGATAATATTGTTTACGGTATTATTACCATATTTTATGGCAATAAACCGCCAGAACGAATGTCCGGCACAAACGGCATCTTCTTTTTCCAGCTCATCCAACCTTTTATAGAATCCGCTGAGGATACCATCGCGCAGACGGTTATCCAAACCGGTATTCCAATCTTCGCTGATGTAAGAAATATAGCCTTTTTCAAACCATGGGGGTACGGCCACTTTGGAGGAAGTGGACAACATTTGCCGTACCATACTTTTTGAACCGGAAGCCATTTGGTTGTATAAGATACCGGCAATGCCTTTTCGGATTTCCGTTTCAAAATCGGTATAGTTTCCATTAAACCAAAGCAATACTTTGTATTGTAACACGGTATTCAGTCCGCCTTCTTCCACACTCTCTCCATCATGGATAAGGCCGATATTGGTTTGCTTCAGGTCGTTGAGCGTATTGAAAATGACAAACCGTATTTTTCTGTCTAACCCAATACCTGTTTTGTTTTCCATTTTCAGGATTTGCCCCGAAGTGTATTCTGCCACAAAATTTGCCAGCGGCCTGCCGTTGCGGTAAAAGTAGATATCGAAGTCAGGAAACTTGTAATAAGTCCACAAAAACTCTTTGTATTGCACCCGGTTTTTACCGAATGTCATGTTGGAGCCGTTATAAAACTGGGCAAGAACAGTATGAGAAGATAAAGCAAACAGCAGTATCAGAAAAGCTTTTATCCTGATAGGTGGAAGGTTTCTTATTTTTCCTGATTTTAGCATAGACCATTACAAATCCAACGTGCTAAAATAGGATATTTTTCTGACTGCCGAATAGTCCGGAAAGCTTTACCCAAAAAGGGAAAATAATCACCCAGATTGATAAATGAAGTGTCTCGAAAATCAGTCTTTGTCCAAATGAACATCCATTTGCGGGAAAGGCATGCTCAAATTAAACTTATCGACATTTTTGTAGTATTTCTCATTCATGTCAAAAAAGACATCCCAGTAGTCGGCTGCATTTACCCAGGCCCTGACGGTAATGTTTACCGAACTGTCAGCCAATTCGCCCAAACCGACAAAAGGTTCGGGGTCGGTTAAGATACGTTTGTCTTCTTTTATCATGTCAAGAAGCATCTTTTTGGCCGTATCATAATCATCGCCATACGAAACCCCAAAACTCCAGTCCACCCTTCGCCGGGGTTGTGTGCTGAAATTGGTCAATGACCCGTTGGACAAGGGGCCGTTTGGGATAAAAATAGTTTTGTTATCGGGAGTTGTCAGTACGGTTACAAAAATCCGGATTTCTTTCACCACGCCCGAATAACCCTGTGCATTGATAAAATCGCCTACTTTGAAAGGTTTAAAAATGAGGATCATTACGCCCCCTGCAAAATTTTGTAAAGTTCCCGAAAGGGCCATGCCTACCGCCAGGCCGGCAGCACCAAGCAATGCAATGAACGAGGTCATTTGGATACCCATCATCCCCATAACGCTGATAATCAACAGGACTTTTAATACAATGTCAATCATGCTCTTTAGGAACGAGGCCAATGAGGCATCGATGTCCCCTTTTATCATAAGCCGCCGGCTGCTTTTTACCAGTATTTTGATAATCCACAGGCCAATAATTAAAACAAAAATGGCACCGAGAAGCCTCAAGCCATATTCTGTAACATAACCCGATAGCATTTTAATAATTTCAGAAATGTGTGTGCTGATGTTTTCCATAATAGATTGTTTTCTAAAGTTTAATGATTGGACAAAAATAATAAAAAGTTATTTAAGTACACATTTAATTATAAAGTTTGATTTTTACCTCCGAACAGGTTGGAAAAATAACCTTTTGAGAATAAATCCTGTCCTTCTTTTATCTTTTTGGATGATGAATGAGTTTCCTTACGCCGGTTTTGATGCCTGCCACATCTATCCCGCACAAATGGTAAAGGTCCGTTTTGCTGCCGTGTTCGATGAACTGGTCTGGAACGCCCAGGTTTTTGATTTTATTGCCATAACCATGCAGGGAGGCAAAAGCGGCCATGCTGCTGCCCAGTCCGCCGCGGACAACGCCATCTTCCAGCGTGATAATATGCGGAAATTGCTGAAAAATGCGGTGCAGCAATTTCTCATCCCAGGGTTTCAGGAAACGCAGGTCGAAAACCGCCGGAAAGATATTTTCCTTTTCCAGTTGCTTGGCTGCTTCCAGGGCAAAGTTTCCCGGTTGTCCCAGACTGACAATGGCTACCTTTTCACCTGTTTTAAGTTTCCTTCCTTTTCCAATCTCCAGCTTTTCAAAAGGCTGCTGCCATTCAGAGGCTTTCATAAAACCATAGCCACGCGGGTAGCGAAGGGCAAACGGTCCTTGTTTGTATTGTGCCGCAGTGAACATCATTTGCCGCAGTTCCACTTCGTTCATGGGGGCGGCTATGACCATACCGGGGATGCTGTTCAAAAAAGCCAAATCAAAAACACCGTGATGGGTAGCACCGTCGGCACCTACCAGCCCGGCACGGTCGATGCCGAAAACCACCGGCAGCTTTTGTAATGCCACATCGTGAATCACCTGGTCGTAAGCCCGTTGCAGGAAAGTGGAATAGATGGTACAAAAAGGTGTGTAACCGGCTGCGGCCAACCCGGCCGAAAAAGTTACGGCGTGTTGTTCGGCAATACCCACATCAAAAACCCTTTCGGGGAAAGCTTTTTGCATAAATCCCAATGCCGATCCCGAAGGCATGGCCGGTGTTATGGCTACGATTTTTTCGTTTTGTTTCGCCAGCTCCGGCAGCGTACGGCCGTAAACTTCCTGATAGGTAATGCGGTTTTCGGGGTCTTCGGCTATCAAAGCACCTGTTTGCCGGTCGAAGCGGCCCGGGGCATGAAAAAGCGTTTGCTTTTTTTCGGCTTCTTCAAAACCTTTGCCCTTGGTGGTGATGATGTGCAATAGTTTGGGGCCTTCTATTTTTTTTATTTCGCGCAAAGCGGAAAGCAGTTGCGGCAAATCATTGCCATCGACAGGGCCAAAATAACTGAAATGAAAAGCCTCAAAAAGATGGCTGCTCCGCAGGAAGGCTTCTTTCATTACGCCGGCATTTTTATCTATCGCTATATTATTGTCGTTCAGAATAATGAGCAGGTTGGCATGGGATGCGCCGGCATTGTTCAGTCCTTCGATGGCCATGCCGCCGGTCATGGCACCATCGCCGATAACGGCAATATGATGGCGGTTTTTTTCACCGTTAAGTTCCGAAGCCACGGCCATTCCCAGGGCGGCCGATATGGAGGTAGAGGCATGTCCGGTACCGAAAGTATCGTATTCACTTTCGCTGCGCGACGGAAAGCCGCTAATGCCTTTTAGCTGGCGGTTGGTATAAAATACATCACGGCGGCCGGTAAGGATTTTATGGGCATAAGCCTGATGGCCCACATCCCAGATAAGGCGGTCGTAAGGGGTGTTAAAGACATAATGCAGGGCAATGGAAAGTTCCACCACGCCCAGGCTGGAACCCAAATGGCCGGGATGCACCGAAACCACATCGAGGATAAAATTACGTAATTCTGCCGCCAGCCGGGGAAGTTGCCCTTCCTTCAATTTTTTCAAATCAGCTGGCGTATCGATGGCTGCCAGCAGGGGCCCCGGTTTTGGTTTCTGACTATTCATGTGGGGCAAAGATAGGAAAGTTGGAGGATGGGAAAAAGAAGGCAAAAGATAAAACGTAGTTTCAACCCACAATATATTGTGTAATAGCAAATTACCCGTGTCGTTTTATTGTTTTTCAGTTAACAAAAGATAATAAAACACTATTAGGACAATATTTTTAGGCCTAATAGACAAAATGGTTGGTCAAAACCTCTGTACCCAATATTTGACGTAGCTTTGCAATAAATCAAAACTATGAATAAAAAAAATGCATTTATTGTCAGAGCATAATTACGAGAAAACATGGTGTTAGAAACGGGAAACAACGTTATAAATGTCATGGGTGTAGACGATATTTTTCAGGAGGGGATTATATTAATCCTGAAACAATTTGGGATGAATATACAAATGGCAAACAAACCTACAAACAGTTGTCAGAAAAGTATAAATGCTCTTCCAGAACTATTCAAAGAAAGATTGATTCTTATGTCCTAACCACCGATACAAAACGACCTGGAAAAGT
>WGCY01000014.1 GCA_015493525.1 Bacteroidales bacterium | reverse complement strand
TTTACCATCCACCCGGATGGTTTTGCTGTCCACAAATTCCGCCCAGCCGTTTACCAGAGTGAGATTTTCAAAATCGCTCACCACATCCATATATTTTTTTTGTTGAAGCGTAGCCACCAACTGTTTTTTCTCTTCGATAATTTTTTTAAAATCAACGGTTGCCCCATTGGGCCGTATGCCGGCAAAGTTGGAGTGCGTAGCGTGGTAAACTGTTTCGGCGGTGCGGATAAGCGTTTTGGAAGGCACGCAGCCAACATTGACACAGGTTCCGCCAAAATCCAGGCCGGCATTCACCATAAGTGTCCTGAGTCCAAGGCTTTCTGCTTTTATGGCTGCCGAGAAAGCTGCCGAACCGCCCCCGAGAATGATCAGGTCATACTTTTTCCGCGTTTCACTTCCGGCAGGTATTTTGTCAGCCATCCGGTAATGCCCCGTGCGGCTGATGGTTTGGATGATTTCCTCTTCCGAAACCTGCGTTTCATCAAAAGTGAAGACTCCGTTTCCTTTGGGATACGACACTTTTTTCTCCACAATACCCACTTTTCCGCTAAACTGTTTTTCAATGCTGGTGGCACAATGGTCGCAGGTCATCCCTTTTATTTTTAGTGTGATTGTTTTCATGTTTTGTCTCTTTTCATACCAGTTCCCCCTTCCCTGCGTGGGCAAACGAGGAGAACAAGCTTTGGAGAATATCTTTGTGCTGCCTTTTTAGTGAATAAAAAAGCGTTTGCCCCTCACGGCGAAAGTCCACCAGGTTGCCATCTTTCATTTTTCGCAGGTGCTGCGATATGGCCGGTACGCTCATGCCGAGAATGTCGGAAAGGTCGCACGGGCATAATTCCGGTTCCTCAAAAAGGAGGTATATGATTTTCAGGCGCACTTCGTTTCCTGCCAGGGCAAGAATGTTGCTCAGTTCGTGAATAGGCTCTGCTTCGGCACTCAGTTTTTCTTTGCAGGCATCGATTTTTTTGCGGTCGGCATAAAGCCGGATACAGGTTTGGTTGCTCATGGCGATGTGTTTTTCATGGTTTCGTTTTGCAAAGAAACAAAACATCCCTTATTTAAGCAAATACTTAAATAAAGAATGAACAATTTTTAATAAGTACTATAAAAATTGTGAGGTACAGACAGGGCAAATGACGGTAAAACACCCCTGTATTATTTGCGATGGGCCGCCTCCGCTTTCTTGTCATCCTTATATCGCCTGATTTTGATGTTCATGTAGGCGAAAAAGACAGTCATAAGCGGGCTAATGATGTTAAAAAAGGCATAGGGCAGGTAGGAGAGGGTTGGGACACCCAGCACCCTTGCTTGTGTGGCACCACCCGTGTTCCAGGGAATCAATACGGAGGTTACTGTGCCGGCATCTTCCAGCGTACGACTTAATACTTCCGGTTTCAGCCCGCGATCCTTAAAAGCATCGTGGTACATTTCGCCCGGCACCACAATGGAGATGTACTGGTCGGAGGCGGTTATGTTGAAAAAGATACAGGAAACAGCTGTTGAGGCAATGAGGGAGCCATCGGTTTTAACCAGCTTTAATACGGATTGGGTTACTTTCCGTAACATGCCGTTGGCTTCCATGATGCCACCAAAAATCATAGCTGATAAAATCAGCCATATGGTGTCAAGCATCCCTTCCATTCCCCCGGTGGAGAAAAGGTCGTTCATCTGGGGATTTGGGGTTATGATTTTTGTAGGACCGTAAATGGCTTGCATGACGCCAATGTAGGAAGCTTTGGCATAATTGCCTGTGATGTGTGTGAGATTCTCAATAATTTGTGGTTGAAAAATAATGGCAAAGATACCTCCCAGCACTACACCAATAGCCAGGGCGGGAAGGGGTGGCATCTTTTTCAGAATGACGATAAAAAGAATGAGCGGAACCAGAAATAGCCAGGGAGTAATGTGAAACGTTTGCAAAATGGAGGTCTGAACGTTTGCAATATGCTCGGGAGGTGCACTGCTGTGCGATGTGAATCCCATAATGAGGAAAATGATTAAAGTGATGGTAATAGAGGGAATAGTGGTGTACATCATGTAGCGGATGTGGGTGAAAATATCAGTTCCGGCCACGGCAGGTGCCAGGTTGGTGGTATCGGATAGCGGCGACATTTTATCACCGAAATAGGCGCCGGAAACAATGGCTCCGGCAACAATGGCCTTATCGAACCCCATGGCATCTCCAATGCCCAGTGTGGCCACGCCAATGGTGGCAATCGTAGACCATGAGCTCCCGGTGGCGGTGGAAACAATCATGCCAATTAAAACAGCAGCAAACAGGAAAATATTCGGTCTTAAAATTTCTAACCCATAATAAATCAGTGCCGGGATGACTCCGCTGATAAGCCAGGTGCCTGCCAGGGCACCAATCAAAAGCAGAATGAGGATAGCCGGCATGGCTGTTCCGATGGTCTTGACAATCTGATTCCGCATCTCCGTCCAGGTGTATCCCATGCGCAGTCCCAGTATGCCGGATAAGCTGGCAGCCGTCATTAGTGCTACCTGATTGGAACCTTTAAGCGTGTCCTTCCAAAACAAAACATTCATTGTCAGAAGGATGATTAAGAAAAAAATGGGAATGAGCGCTTCGGCTAAATTCGGTTGACGCTTGGTTCTCGACATAGACAGATTGGGGTTTATCAATACCGTTGCAAGGTAGGGATTTTCCCGGCTTAAAAACCGTTAATTCATGTAAATATCTGTTTTGCGTTTAAGCAGCAGGTAAAGGTTTACGCTACTGTAGATTACCAAAACAATGGCTACGAGGCTGGGGACGCTCGCTTTAAATGCCGGGTTGTAGTTCATAATGACAAACCCTACGGCAAGGAAAGTGATGCCGGCCAGAATGTATAGCCAGAAGTATTCGGTACGCTCCATAGTGCTCAGTCCGGAAACAAGCAACAGCGTTCCCATGTAAAATATCCAGGCGGAAAAAATAATCAGGAAAAACTTGCTGTCGGGATTGGGATAAGTGAAGAGAACGACCCCGAAAAAGGCATCGGCAAGCCCTTCCATCATGATTTTGGTGTTCACTTTTTCGTCAAAATGAAAGAAAAGATAGAGCATGGTGGCAAAAGCACCTGTCAGCACACTGGCACCAAAAACAATAGAAACCCCATCGAGAGAGATATGAGTGGTAAATATCAATATGGCCGGAATGAGCAACAAAGCAGCACGGGTGATACGGTAACCTAATTTCATAACTTTTTCTGACAAAGATAGAAAAAGTTATAATGGACACCCCACATCCTCACATCCCACATTCTCCAATCCAAACATCCCTACATCCCAAATCCCTTTATCCAAACATTCCCCCATCCATACATCCCACATCCTCACATCTAACATCCTCACATCCCACATCCTCACATCCTAAAACGTCCATTTCAGCCGCAGGTAATACATTTGTCCGTAATCGCCGAACTCGGTCTGGCTTTTGCCAAAAAAAAGCTGGCCCATAACAAAGAGTTCCAGGTTTTCGGTCAGGCTGAAATCCAGCGAAGGACCTGTAAAAACGGAGAGGTCGTTCGGGTTGAAGATGGCGGACACATCGGCTTTGATGAGCGGGGTAACCGGATAAGAAACTTCGCCGAACATATCGAATTTTGACCGAGTAAGGGTTTTGGGGCTCATATTTCCAAAGAAAAAATCCGTACCCATGCCGGCCGGGCCTGTGGTGCCGGCGCTGTTGAAAATGAACGAACCGTTCAGGTACAGTTGATTGGCAAAGGTGTAATTGGCGCTTACCGAAGCAACAAATTGACCGGTGGTGTCCTGAAAACGGTTTAAATTCCTGAACCAGGAGGCTTCCCCCGTAAAGCCGACCCCTTTGATTTGACCGGCCCAGCCCATGCCCAGCACCAGGTCTTTGGCCATGACGCCCCCGAGAAATTGCAGGTCGTAGTTTTTTACGTTGAATTTGTACAGGGCCGCCGCGGTGAGCTGATGATTGTGGTCCAGTTTGGCGGCTACCTGCAACGAACTGAAATCGCCCGTGTAGTAACGCAGCAGGATGGCATCGCTGCCCGGACGTTCCACATAATCGAAATCAAAATAGTTGTAGGTATTGAAAATGTCGTTGGGGTTCCAGATAAGGTTAATGCCCCAGTTGATGCGTTGCCGGCCCACGGTGAGTTCCAGCTTTTTCAGTGTCCACTTCATGTAAAGCCGGTCGACGTTGGTGTAGAGCAGGTACGAAGTGTCTTTGGCCAGCGAAAAGGTCAAATCCATCCAGCCGTAATCTTTCAGCAGTTCGTCGGCGTAGTAGGGATAAAAACCGGCCATCATGGGGCCAAAGTTGAAATTGTTGCGTATGCCGGCCGAAAATTCCAGCGATTTGACCGGGTACCAGTGCAGGTCGAGCCGGTTGTAGACGTTGGAGAGGTTGGTCCAATGCGCCGTTTGTTCAGGCGCCCAGGTGGTATTCAGGTATTCGAGAAACCCCGTGGCGGTGAACTTGTGGGTTTTTTGTGCCCAAACCCGGCTCCCCGCCATGAGGATAAGAATTATAAAGAATGTGCTCTTCGGGATTTGCAATCCCGAAGCTAAAGGGCCGTAGATTTTTAATCTGGTCGTTTTCATTTTTTTGTTTGTATCGGAATTTAAGTCCTTGCTCTCTTTTGTATTCGGATTACATCAGCCAAAGGCGGACAGGAATCCGAATAAGCTAAAGCCACACCACACCTGTGCTCTTCGGGATTTGTAATCCCGAAGCTTAGGGGCTGAAAGATTTTCAATCTGGTTACTTTCATTTTTATGTCGTTAAACTAAGACAATGTCCACCAATCCTTTTTCGCCGGCGTAATCTTTCGCCGAACTGTACAGATATTCTTCCGGCTCCGCCACAATTTCGGCTTTTACCGGATTGTTGTGTATATAATCCAGTTTTTGCTCTAAAAAATGTGTTGTATGAATTTCCTTGGCTTCATTGCCATCCTGCCAAAACTTATATTCTTGTGGCCTTTTTAAAATCTTTCCTGCAAATTTAAATTCATTCAACATCCATTTTTTCCGGCTTTCCTGTGGATTGTCAATGATTTCTTTGATAATGGCTTTGCTGGTGAACTTTTTGAAATCGCGAAGGATATCCGATAAATGGAACCCTTCTTCTGCCTCTGCCAATAAATGGAGGTGGTTGCTCATTAAACACCAACCCGAGACAACCAGCCCTTTATGCTGAATATTGTATTGCAATGCGTCAACAATAATGTGTTTGTAAACAGGTCGTGTAAAAACATCTATCCAGTTCACTACCGTCAGGGTTAGAAAATACATGTAACCATCTGTGATTTTGTTTTTTACGCCCATTGTTTTATTTTTTTAAGGATTACAAATCCTTGAGCCCCTTTACATTCGGATTGTATCAGCCAAAGGCAGACAGGAATCCGAATGAGCCTTAAACTATTAAAGATTCTGTGCTCTTCGGGATTTGCCATCCCGAAGTTTAGGAACTGAAAGATTTTTAATCTGGTTGTTTTCATTTTTTTGTTTGTATCGGATTATAAATCCTTGATTTCTTTAACATTCGGATTACAAATCCGAATGAGCGGTAGGAATAAGAAGTATGATGAACAGTTTTTTCATACCATTATCTCCCCTCAAATGTTTCGTCGCCGATGATTTTGCCATCGTCGATGGTGACAATGCGGCGGGCTTTGTCCATCACGCGCTGGTCGTGGGTGGCAAAAATAAAAGTGGAACGGTATTTCCGGTTCATTTCCGCCATGATTTCCAGCAGTTCGTTGGTCGATTTGGAGTCGAGGTTGGCCGTGGGCTCATCGGCAATGATAAACCGGGGCTGCGAGGCCAGCGCCCGGGCCACTGCCACCCGCTGCTGCTGTCCGCCCGACAGTTGGCCGGGCCTGTGGTCGGCTTTGTCGGCAATGCCCACTGCCTCCAACAGTTGCGTGGCCTGCTTTCGCCGCTCTTTTTTCGGTACCTTTTGCAGTTCCAGGATAAACTCCGTGTTTTCCCTTGCCGTCAGCACCGGAATCAGGTTGTACGCCTGAAACACAAACCCGATGTTGTGCAGCCTGAAATCGATAAGCTGCCTTGAACTAAGCTGCTTCAGGTTGGTGCCTTCGATGAAGATATCGCCTTCCGTAGGCAAATCCAGTCCGCCCAGGATGTTCAACAAGGTGGTTTTTCCCGAACCCGAAGGGCCCACAATGGCGGTAAACTCCCCCTCTTCAATCTTTAAATCCACACCGTTAAGGGCGTTCACAGGTATTTTGGTTTCCTGATACGTTTTGTAAATTCCTTTTGCTTCGATAATACTCATGGTTATCTGTTTTTTTTGTTAAATCATATCTCTAATGGCGGTGGCGGGTTGTAGTTTCAGTGCTTTCAAAGCGGGCGAAATGGAGGACAGAACGGCAATCAGGGCCACCAGCACAATGCTCATAACATAAAAGTTGGTATTCACCCTGAAAAAAATGCGGGAACTGTATCCAAGGTAATTTAATCCGCTGGCCACGCTCGAAAGGTCGAAACCGTAAGTGGCATAGTGGTTTACGATGAGAATGCTGAACAGCAAACCCAAAATGGCACCCACCACTGACAGCAGCACGGTTTCGAGCATGATAAGCAGGAAAATCTTGCGTTTGTTCATGCCCAACGCCATAAGCATCCCGATTTCACGGGTGCGTTCCATCACGGCCATCAGCATGGTGTTGATAATGGCAAAAGCGAGGGCTGCCAGAATAATCAGCAAAAACAGGTAGGAAAAGTAATTCATCATGGAAACCATCGATTTGAGTAGGGGCTGAATCTGGTCCCAGCTTTGCAGTATGATTCGTTTCTTTTGTACCTCTTTCCGGAAAATACGGTTGAGCTTTTTCATGACTGCCGGGGTATTCCGGCTGTTTTTCAGGCGGATGGCTATTTCATCCCCCGAAGAAGCCGGGTAGCCGATTACTTTGGCCAGGTCTTTTTTGTTTACAAAAACACTGGCGGCATCATAGCGGTCGTTGGCCGTTTTGTAAATACCCGTAATCTGAAAAGCGCTGTTGGTAATGGTCCCCGAAGAGTCGGTAAGGGTAACGATGAGCTTGTCGCCGATGCCGAGGTCCAGTTTACGGGACAGTTTTTGGCCGATGACCACCGGTATTTTCTGGTTTTCCGAGAGGTATTTCCCCTCGATGATATGGGTATGCAAATCGCTTGTTTTCCGTTCGTCGGCAGGATTTACGCCGTACAGGTTAATGCCTGTGCCGGCATTGGCAGAAGCAGCCATGGCCTGGGTTTTCATGCGCAGGCTCACGCCTTTCACTTCGGGGAGTGTCCTTATTTTTTGGGCTATACGTTGCGCCCGGGGTATCTGATACCGGATTTCCCCGTTCAGCAGAAAAGCCGGCTGGTGGATTTGTATGTCGGCCACTTCGTTGGCAATGGCCGCATTCACACGCTGGTCGGTCATCCCCGACATAAAGCCATCCGAAAACACAGCCCCAATGATGCCCACGGCTATGGAGCTGAAAATAACAGCGCTGCGCAGCTTGTTTCGCCAAAGGTTTCGCCATGCTATTGCAATTAACATAATCTTAAGGGTTTAGTGCCTGAAAGCGTTTAAAATATTAAACCGTGATAAATAAATGACCGGGTACAAAGCCGACATCAGCGACAGCGAAAACACAATGACCACCTGGCTCAGAAAAACATGCGTTTTTACCGAGAAAGGAAGCACCGGGGCAATGTTGAATTGCAGGTACATTTTGGCCATTTCGCCCGTAATGGGGATGGGATGCGCGTGCAGGTAAAAAACCAGGGGCGAGGCCAGCAACAGCCCAATGAGTATCCCGGTAAGGGAGATGATAAAGGTTTCAAAAATACTGACCCACACCAGCTTACGGCGTTCCATACCGATGGAAACCATAACGGCGTATTGTTTCCGTTTTTCCATGGTCATCATTAAAACGGTACTGAAAATCCCAAAAGCAGCAATGATGTACAAAATCAACAGCATGATCTGGCCTGAAATGTTGTCCACTTTGATGGTTTGCAGCATATCGGAGAGCATGGTTTTCCAGGTAATGACTTCGTAGGCAGGCCCCAGCTTTTGTTCGATTTCTTTTTTTACGGTAAAAAGATCTCCGGGGTCTTTCAGGAACACAGTCAGGCTGGTCAGCAGCCCCGGCTGGTACGGATAGGCAAAATCCTGTGCCGTTTTCAGGTTCATGTACACCACACCGCTGTTCATTTCGATTGAGGGCAGGTGAAAAATCCCGGCTACCCGGTAAATGCCGTAGGAAGTTATGCCCCGGTAGCCCTGTCCGAGTAGGACCAAAGTGTCGCCCACTTTCATTTTCAGAAATTGGGCCAACTTGTCGCCCAGCAGCACATCATCGCTTCCTGAAAGGTAATGGCCTTGTATGATTTTTCCGGACAGGTTGTTTTGTTTGTCGTACCGTTTGGCATCAATGCCCGCGATGAGCACGCCTTTGGTTTGCTTTTTGTACGAGGCCAGCGAAAAAGTCTGCAATTCGGGCAACACGCTTTTTACCTCTTTTAAGGAGTGCAGGGCTTCCCCCGTCTCTTCCCGGTAGAAAAAAGCGCGGTCGATGCTCTGGTTGGCCTGGTACCCGGTGTCGTGCACCTGCATGTGGCCGCTCTGGCTCACACCGGCTCTGATCATCTGTTCGTACCAGCCGAACTGCATGGAGCGCATGAACAGGGCCAGCGAAAGTGCCAAAATTACGGCCGCAGCGGTCAGGATGGTGCGCCGCCGGTTACGCCACAGGTTGCGCCAGGCTATTTTTAACAATGTTTTCATAGGCTTGTTGCAGGTTTATAAATTTTCGGGGCGTATGTTCCGCATGTTCTGGATGGAAAAGAACCCTTGCGTTATGCTCTTTACGTCAAACTCCTGGTGCAGGATGTCGATGACCGTTTTGTGCCCTTTTTTGGTGCTGGAGGTCATTTCCAGGTGGGAAGGGAGCAGCCGTCCGCTCATCCTTTTTATTTGTGATGCCGTTTCTGTTTTCACCAGCTTGCCGTGGGTATCGTAGTATTCTATTTTCAGTGTGATGAGGTTTGATTTTACAATCCACATCTTTATCTTTCCCCAAACCACGGCTGCTTCCGGCAACGGCTCCAGGTTGATAATGGCACAGTCGTAACCCTCCAGTTTTTCGTTTCCCGCAAAGGTGTGTTTGTAATCGGTAACGATGCTGTTTTGTTTCATCAGGTCGTTGTTGGTGAAATCGGAGCCCATCCACGACTGCATCATCATGGAGGGGGGAATTTTTATCATCCGGTTGATGGCCGGGATAAAATTCCACATATTTTTCTTCGATTTCAGGAAAACTTCGCCTTTGTCGCGTGCCGGTGCCGTGATGTAAGTGAGGTAGTAATCCTCACCCATCGACCAGTTTTGCATGCTGATGCTGCGTTGCCACGAGGGGCGCACAATGGTCATGGTCATAATACTGAAACTGCTTTTCCCCAAAAACAGGTTGTACGATTTGTTGACCATCTCTTTGGCGGTTAGGGACTGGGCATGGCCCGCAGTGGCCAGCAGCACCAGAAAAAAGAAAAGTGAAAATGTTTTTTTCATATTATCGGGGTTAAATAAATTTCTCAATAATCAGGTTCTTCATGGCCTCCAGCGGGTACTCTTCCGGCCCCAGCATGTAGTCGATGGCCACGCCGTCGAGAACGGCACCAAGGAGCAGGCTTTGTACTTCCGGGTTTTTTACGCCGTTTTTTGTATAATACCGGGTGTAAGCGGTAAGAAACGGGGTAACCACATCAAAAATTTCTCCTTTTACCAGGGCAACCACCGCCGGCTGGGTAACCACCGAAATGTAGAGTTTCCAATAACCCATCTCGTTTTGCAACAGCGTGAAGTTTTTTTCGATGAATTGGATAAACCGGTCGCGGGTGAGCTCCTTCTCGAAATCAAAGCCGAGTTTGTCCAGCATTTGGCGGAAGCCTTTCAGGACGATATCTTTCACCAGGGCTTCTTTGTTGTCGAAATAATTGTACAACAAGCCTTTTGAAACGCCGGCTTTTTGGGCGATACGGCTAATACTGACGCTGTTAAACCCTTGTTCGGCAAAGAGCTGCATGGCTGATTCTTCGATGGCTGCTTTGCGGTTTTGCCGCATTTGCTCGAATTGTTCCTTTGTTTTCGGACTCATGTTTCTGAAGTTTTGCGTAACGTTGTCTTCTATTGACTAAACGTTCGGTCAAAAATAGATAAAAAAATAATACAAAATGCAAAAGGGGGAGATTTTTTTGAGGATATTTCTCCCCTAGTCCAAAAGGGGAGTCTAAACATGGAGAGGAAACCACAAAGGGCACGAAGGGAACCACAAAGGGACTCGAAGGTTAACACAAAGGGCACGGAGGGTTTCACGAAGAAATATTTTCTATTTATCCGCTTAGTACATGACAATTTTCCGTTTTACCACTATAATCAATTGATATTTAAGTTATTATGTTGATAACTTGGTAATAACTTTTATCTGTTTTTGTCATTTAATAATCTGACATTCAGTATATTAGATAAGTTTTTAACGACAAAAACATCT
>WGCY01000013.1 GCA_015493525.1 Bacteroidales bacterium | reverse complement strand
GTATCCGAAAGGTGAATGGTGCCACGGTCTCCGAAATAGTCAGCATGCTCAATAAAGATTTTGTAAAATGGGTTGTTGTTGCGTTTGTAATAGCCTGTCCAATTGCTTATTATGCCATGCACCGGTGGTTGCAGAACTTTGCTTATAAAACCTCTTTAAGCTGGTGTATTTTTGTCCTTGCCGGGATGACTGTCCTGTTGATTGCCCTACTTACCGTAAGCTGGCAGACGTTCAGGGCGGCGCGGAAGAACCCGGTGGAAGCATTGCGGTATGAGTGAGAAGGGGTGGAAAGGTTGGAGGGTTGGAAAGGTAAGAAGGTGGAAAGGTAAGAGGGTGAAAGGGTGGAAAGGGTGGAGGGTTGGAAGGGTAAGAAGGTGGAAAGGTAAGAAGGTGAAAGGATCGCATTCAAATCCCTCAACCCTCCAACCTTTCCACCCTCCAACCCTACAACCCTACAACCCTACAACCAAATAAATCATGTTAGAATTAATAAAATAAATTTTTCACTGAATAATAAATCGACAAATGAGATTTTTTATATCCAACCTGAAACAAGCCTATCATTACCTGAAAAAAAATGCAGCCTATTCTTTTCTTACCATCCTTGGTTTAACGGTTGGCCTAACGGTGTTCCTCCTGGTGGCCTTATTCGTTTTTAACGAAGAGACCGTTGATGAGAACATTTCGAACAGCAACAGAATCTACCGCCTCTATGATGCTAAAAAAAATGACGCCGGCATTGGCTATGAACTGAAAGATGTGCTATCGCAACACTATCCGGATGTTGAGGCAAATTGCGTATTAGAACGTTTCGAAATGCCAATGGTCCTCAGGGCAAACAAACACAGTGTAAAATTCGGAACAGGGATATCAACCACCAACAGTTTTTTCGATGTTTTTGACATCCCTATCATAAGCCGGACTGGTAAAAAACCATTTTCCGAAAAAGCATCCATTATTCTGACCGAGGCTACGGCAAAAAAACTTTTTGGCAACAAAGACCCGCTTGGCCAAACCGTAAATTTCAATAATTTTTTTAAGGTGAAAGTAACGGCCATCGTCAAAGGATTCCCCAAAAACACCAGCCTTGCAGCCGACTACCTGCTCAATTGCGAAGATAAAAGCATGAGAATGTCAACAGCCTGTAACAATGGTGACTGCTACAATCCGATGAACCATTTCCTGCTGCTCAAAAAGCACACGGACAATAACCGGTTTATCGAACACTTTAACCAAACCATTCATCAATATCAAAAAAGGGTCAGCCGCTTTGGCCTTCAGCCTCTAACGGATATTTATCTTTCCAGGCAAATGGAAAACAACGGTAACCGGTTGGGAAACCTCTCGTATATCAAAATCATTTCTGTTATCGGCCTCATCATTATTATTCTTGCCGTCATCAATTATCTCAACTTTTCCTTGTCGCTCCAGCATTCAAAAATCAAAGAGGTCAGCATAAAAAAAGTGAACGGGGCCAATAACTTACAGTTGTTTTTTTACTACCTTACCGAATCCCTGATAGTCATTACCGTATCCACTATCCTGTCGTTACTGCTTGTGTTTGCTTTTAAGGATTACTTCGCCTCTCTTGTAGGCGGTGGGCTGAACCTGCAAATACTGAAAAAACCGCTATTTATTGCCATTTACCTTACCGTAATAGCAGTCATACTCGGCATAAACAGCATTATTCCGGTTTACGCTTTGCTCAAGGTAAATATCAGACAGGGATTGCACAATACCATCATTAGAAACGACAGAAACACCCTACGGACCCTTTTCACAACCTCACAATTTGTCGCCTCTATGGTGTTGCTTATCTCGGTTTTTTTCATTCAAAAACAATTAAATTTTGTGGAGTCAAAAGATTTGGGTTTTAACCGGCAAAACCTGCTTAAAATACAAATTCCCTATAGGTTTAAACACGATAAGGCTTTTCAAACGGAGATGAACAACCTGAGCTTTGTAAAGGCTTCATCGTACAGTTTCGGGGTTCCGGGAGAAATCAACCTGACCATGGGAAGCGGGGAAAAGGGCACCGATATGAGTATCAAAACGATGATGGTCGACAGCAATTTTCTGAAAACATTTCAGGTTCATTTACGTAAAGGCCGCCGGTTCCTCAGCGGCGATTTCCACAAAGCCTGTATGTTTAACGAAACGGCCATCAAAAAACTGGGATGGGAGGACCTGAAAAACAGGAAATATAAAATGGGAAAAGAAGGCGGCTATGATGTTATCGGTATTGTCAATGATTTTAATGTTTCTTCTCTGTTAAAAAAGCAGGAACCCGTTTGCCTGATTTACGATAATACAAATCAACCAAATACCCTGTCTGTCAGGATTATGCCGGGACCTGTCCATCAACAAATAGCACAGATGAAAAACGTCTGGAAATCATTTTCGGATGACCCTTTCGCCTTTGCGTTTTACGATGCTTTTTTTAATGCGAAATATCATAAAGAGCAGCAACTCTCCCAATCAATTACCATCATCGCCATTATCGCCATTATCCTGACACTCATTGGCATACTGGGACAGGTCATTCAAACTTGCACTTACCGGACCAAAGAAATCGGTATCCGGAAAGTAAATGGGGCGACTGTCCTTGAAGTGGTGAATATGCTGAACATGGATTTCGTGAAATGGGTAGCTGTGGCCTTCGTTATTGCTATTCCGATAGCGTGGGTTGCAATGGAAAAATGGCTAGGGAACTTTGCCTATAAAATTACGCTCAGCTGGTGGATTTTTGCATTGGCGGGGATCATGGTACTGACCGTTGCCCTGCTCACCGTAAGCTGGCATACGTTTCGTGTAGCACGGAAAAACCCGGTGGAAGCGTTGCGGTATGAGTGAGAAAGGGATGAAAGGTTGGAGGGTTGGAAAGGTGGAAGGATGAGAAGGTAGAAAGGTAAGAAGGTGGAAGGGTTAAAAGGTGAAAAGGTGAGAAGGTGAAAGGGTGAAAAGGTGAGAAGGTGTTTTCCAACCTTGTAACCCTGCAACCTTCCTACATTACTACCTTTTACTGAAAATAGAGTCCCATCGCCGCAACCGTCAGGGCATGTTTGATTTTTCCGCTACGGATGGCCTGTTTCAGTTCATTCGGATCCATTTCAAAAGTTTCAATGTCTTCACCGGGATCAAAATTGGTTTTGCCAACAGGCTTGGCATCTCTCGCCACCACAAAATGACAGGTATTGGCCATGAAGGAAGGGTTGGGATGGACAGAGCCAAGTAGGCTCAAATCATCTGACACATAAGCCGTTTCCTCTTCCAGTTCGCGCCGGGCAGCCGCTTCGGGCGAAGCATCGGTCTTGTCAATGACGCCTCCCGGAATTTCGATAGTAATTGCATCGGTTCCGGCACGGTATTGCCTTATCAGCACAATTTTGCCCTCCGGCGTTACCGGAATCACGTTGATCCAGTCGGGGGTTTCCATCACATAAAACCGGTACTCACTGTTTTTGTGCGTATTCAGCAAATCACGCCTGTAAAACTTGAAAAGTTTAAAATCGCAAACCGTTTCCTGTCCCAGAATTTTCCATTTTTTCATGGTATCGTTTTCAGGCAAAATTAGGACTTTCCTAAAAAGAAGGAGGAAATAAAGCATTAATTTATTAGGTGATGCTAATCAGGATTTGTACCACAGGTACGCCTTTGGCGTAATCCTGACCTTGTAGCATAAATGGATTTGAAATTCTCATTTTCAAAACTTTCGGGTTACAAACCCGAAAGAGCAGATGTTCAGTTTATCTCTGAGCCCTTCTATGGGTGGACAGTGGGCTGAGAAGGGCGTGAGAGTCTTCGCAGCGGATGTCGGCTTTGCATAACAAGATGCTCACGCCAAATCCTTCCCGCATTCCCGTACCATTTGGCTCAGCATTAAACGCTGATAAAGTGAGTGTCGGCCAGGATTCGCAACTATTACCCAAGCCGTTGAACAATCTCCAAACTTATCTCCCACAGCCGTTCCTGCACTTTTTTATCGTGAGAGAGAGTCACCGATTTAGCAGGTTTCTGGTTTACCAGATAAAGTCCGGTTTTTCCTTCCATTTCAGGTGAGACAGCAGCAAAAACAGAAGTTTGTGCCCCCTGGTGTACGCTGGCTCCGCCCATCCCCCATCCGGCATGTAGCAGCTTGGTGTTAATTACTCCGGGATGCAGGCAGTTGGCCGTTACATTTTCATCTTTTAGCATCCGCGCCAGCTTGTATGTAAACAAAACGTTTTCCAACTTGGAGACGGCATAAGCATTATACGGGTCAAAATACTTTTCACCGTTGAGGTTATCAAAGTCGATGCTTCCGGATTGTGCCATAGAACTGACGTTGACAACCCGGGCGGTCGGTGTATTTTTCAACAAATCAAGCAATTCCAGGGTCAGGGTAAAAGGTGCGACATGGTTCACCATAAAGGAACGTTCCAGTCCGTTGGGGAGAATGATTCTCTCGTTTTCAAAAACACCGGTATTGTTTAACAGCACATCCAGCCGGTTGTAACGGCCCTTCACCTCTTCAGCCAATGCTTTAATCTCTTTAAAATCCGTCAGGTCAGCCTGCACGGCTTCCACATTTTCATTTCCCGACATCTCGCGAATAGCATTGGCAGCAGTTTCACTTTTCGCTTTGTTTCGTCCGTGCACCAGCACTTTATGCCCCATTTGTGCCAGTTCCAGTGCGGTTTGTTTCCCGATGCCATCGGTAGCACCGGTAACGAGTATTACTTTTGCATTCATCTTTCTTTCCCGATTTGGTTTCTCCAAAATTACAAAATCACAGGAAAATCGTATTTTTGTCGGACGCAAAAAATTTTGTTTACCAAGAAAAATAACAACCTGATTATAAGAAATATGAATCTAAACGCTGAACAAGACAAAAATGCCGTTGCTGTCATTCGCGGCCTCATAATGGACGGAACACGTAAAGCCAACTCCGGTCATCCCGGTGGTGCCATGTCCTCAACGGATATGGCTTACATACTTTTTAAATATTACCTGAAAACTGATCCCGGTGACAGCCAATGGCTCAACCGCGACCGCTTCGTCCTTTCGGCCGGGCACGAAAGCATGTTGCTCTATTCGTTATTACACCTACAGGGCTATCTGCCCATGGAAGAGTTAAAGCACTTTCGCCAGTGGGGAAGCCTGACACCCGGGCATCCCGAACACGGCCTGACTCCCGGTGTGGATGCCACTACCGGGCCACTGGGACAAGGAGTGGGAATGGCCGTGGGAATGGCCGTTGCCGAAGCGGCCCTTGCCGACCAAATGGGAAAAGATGTTATCGATCATTACACTTATGTCTTGGCTGGCGATGGTGACCTGCAGGAACCGGTGGCACTGGGAGCTGCTGCCAATGCAGGCCATTTTGGTTTGGGAAAATTAATCCTGTTTTATGATAAAAACAACGCCCAGATTTCCGGAAGCACTTCCCGTGCCGACAGCACCAAAATAAACAAGGTTTTTAAAGGTTTCGGTTGGCAAGTGCTGGAAATCGATGGCCACGATCACGTGCAAATCAGCCTCGCCATTGAGCAGGCGCAGGAAGAAAAAAACAAGCCAACCATTATCATCGGGCACACTGTTATGGCCAAAGGGGCTGCCACCGTGGAAGGCGATTTTCATACCCACGGCTCGCCGTTGCCGCCGGAAGAGATTGCCGCTACCAAAGAAAAAAACGGACTGCCGGCAGACAAAGATTTTTATGTCCCGGAAGCGGTTTATGACTATTTCCATTCACAACATAAAGAACAAAAGAAAGCAGTCAACGCCTGGAATGCAATTGTTAAAGAGAAATCTGAAGCCGATACAGACTTCGCTAAGAAATACCAAGCTATTTTAAGCAATAGTCTGACACCCAATTTAAAACTTCCGGAATTTAAACCCGGAGAAAAGATGGCAACCCGTGCTTCCTTTGGGAAAACACTGGCTTACTTCGCACAGCAAACGAATGTTATCCTTGGTGGTTCAGCCGATCTGGAGCCTTCCAACAACACGAAAGCTTATGCCGATGTTTCGGGCGAATTTACCCGCGATGACCACAGCGGACGAAACCTCTCTTTTGCTGTCCGTGAATTTCCCATGGCCACCATTCTGAACGGTATTGCCCTGCACGGTGGATTCCGGCCTTTCGGTGCTACTTTTTTGGTCTTTTCCGATTATGCCAAACCGGCCATGCGCTTGTCGGCACTCATGGGTTTACCGGTTTTGTACACCTTTACCCATGATTCGTTTTACGTGGGCGAAGATGGCCCCACGCATGAGCCGATAGAACAATTTGCCGGGCTGCGTTCCCTTCCCGGATTGTATGTTTTCCGTCCGGCAGAAGCCCGTGAAACAGCAGCACTCATGCAACTGGCTTTCGCCATAAATGACAAGCCGGTAGCCTTTGGCTTCACCCGCCAGGGCGTTCCCACGCTCGGTGTGGAAAATGTGGAAGAAAAAGCCAAAAAAGGGGCTTATATCGTTTCGGGAAATGAAAACGAAAAACCCGACATTATCCTGATTGCCAGCGGTTCGGAGGTACACCTTGCCCTGGCTGCTGCCAAACGGATTTCCGGGAAAAAAGTTCGCGTGGTCAGCATGCCCTGTATGGAGCTTTTTGATGAACAGCCACAGGAATACAAAGAATCTGTTTTGCCTCCTGACGTAAAATACCGCGTCAGTATTGAAGCAGCCAGTACTTTTGGCTGGGGAAAATATGTGGCCGATGGCTGGAGCTTTGGCATGGATCATTTTGGTGCTTCCGCTCCGGCAGGGGTATTGGAAAAAGAATTCGGCTTCACGCCGGAAAACATTGCCCGACTGGTGGAAGAACGGTACCCGGGAAAATAAAACCTACTGAGATTTGGAAAATTGCATCAAAACCATTACTTTTGATAGTATCAAATGATAGTATCAATGAAGCCGCCATACGACATAACGCCGCAAATACTGAAACTAACTGCCGGTATTTCGGAAAAGCTGGGCGAAGTGAACGCCCGGTTTCTGGAAAAGCCTTCGCCTGTCCTGAGAAAGCGCAATAAAATTAAAACAATCCATTCTTCCCTACAAATTGAAGGCAACAGTTTAACGGAAGAGCAGATAACGGCCTTGTTTGAAAACAAACGGGTTATCGGACCGGAAAAAGATATCCGTGAAGTGTTGAATGCTTTGGAAGTGTACGATAAAATCGGTACGTTTTCGCCTTTTTCCGTGTCTTCGTTCCGTAAGGCACATAAAATTTTAATGAAGGGATTGGTTGAAGATACCGGCAGGTTCCGAAAGAAAAGTGTAGGAATTGTGCATGGACGGGAAGTGGCACACATGGCCCCACCGGCAGAAAACGTTCCCTATCTTGTCAAAGACCTGTTTCACTATCTCAAAGAAGATGAGGATCCCGTTTTAATAAAAAGTTGCGTTTTTCATTACGAAATAGAATTCATTCACCCTTTTGCCGATGGAAACGGAAGAATGGGCAGGTTGTGGCAAACCGTTATTTTAATGAACAAGTACCCCGTTTTTGAATACCTGCCATTCGAAAGCCTGATTTCCAAAACACAGGAAGATTATTATCACGCCCTGATGCAATCGGACCGAGCTGCCAGTTCCACCTCGTTCATCGAATACCTTTTGCACGTTGTTAACCTCGCCCTGCAAGATTTGTTACGCAACCGGGGAAAAAAACTTACTACGAAAGAAAGGCTGAAATATCTGTTGGGACTGAATATTAAAGATTTCAGCAGAAAAGATTACCTGAATATTTTCAAGAATATTTCCACATCTACGGCTAGCCGCGACTTAAAAAAAGGTGTGGAAATGGGACTTTTCCGGGTTTCCGGCGCAAAAAACAAAACAAAATATTGCATTATAAAAGAATAACAAACATACGCACTATGCAAAAACAACCCATACTCATCGCTCCCTCCATTTTGTCAGCCGATTTGCTGCAACTTGAAAAGCAGGTGAAAACACTGACAGAAAACGGTGCCGACTACATTCACGTGGATGTGATGGATGGTCATTTTGTACCCAACCTGACTTTTGGCCCTAACATGGTGAAAGCACTGAAACGGATTACCAACGTCCCGCTGGATGTGCATTTGATGATTTCCAATCCCGATGCGTACATTGAAGCTTATGCCCGGGCCGGTGCCGATATCCTTACCGTGCACCAGGAAGCCTGCACCCACCTGCACCGAACGATACAATCTATTCATAATCAAAATGTAAAAGCCGGCGTATCCCTCAATCCGGCCACTTCACTTTCCACCATCGAAAATGTACTGGACGACATTGATTTGCTGTTAATCATGACCGTAAATCCCGGATTTGGCGGGCAAAAATTCATACCACAGGGACTTAAAAAAATTGCAAAAGCCCGCAAAATGATTGATACTGAAGAGCACGATATTTTGCTTGAAGTAGATGGTGGCGTGGACAACCAAACCGTGGAAAGCATTGTTCAGGCCGGTGCCCGGGTATTGGTGTCGGGCAGTGCCATTTTCGGCCGGGACGATATTGTGAAAGCCATGAAACAGCTGAAAGAAAAGGCGGAAAACGCTTAAGGCCAGTTATTTTTAAAAATCTTCTATTGCTAATTGATAAAAAAACATTCGGAAATTTTCTTTATTTTTGGGCAACCATGTTAACAACATAAAATATGACAACATTCGAAGATTACATCAAAAACTTTAATTATCCTTCCGTTCCCGCTATGAAAATTTCCAGTGAGGAAGTGATTGAAAAACTTCCGGAAGGAAACATTCAGCTGATTGATATCCGTTTTAAGGAAGAATATGCCATGTGGCATACCGGCATTGCCAAAAACATCCCAATCAATGAGTTGCCCGACAGACTGGATGAACTGGATGCCGGAAAGCTGATTGTTACAGCCTGCCCGCATAACATCCGGGCCAACATAGCCATGCATTATCTGGTAACCAAAGGATTTCAGGTAAAGTTCCTTACCGATGGCCTGACCGGCCTTATTGCCAACCTGCTCGGAGGAAATGCGCGGAAGGCCTATCAATCCACAAACAAGTAACACCATGAAAGTTTTAGCGATTTACGGCAGTCCGCGAAAAGAGGGCAACACGGCAAAAATGATGGATGCCGCCTTGTCGGAATTTCCTGAAGAGGCAGAAATTCACCGCGTGTACCTCAGCGAACTCAATTTTTCGGCCTGCGGTCCCTGCCGCGAGTGCAAAACCACCGGCAACTGCGTCATACAAGACGACATGCAACAGGTTTACAAGGAAATGCTCTGGGCCGAGATGATTGTTTTCGGCAGCCCTACCCAGTTTTCGGATGTCAGTTCCGACCTAAAAAAGCTGATGGAACGTACCTGGTGGATGAAAGGCGACCTGAAAAACAAAATCGGAGGCTATGTCATCACCGGAAGGCGTTACATGGAAAGTACGCTGAACACGCTTCACGCTTTTATGCTGCGCCACCGTATGATCCTTGGCGGCAGCGGGGCCCTCGGCTTTACCCATACCGAAATGGGCAACCTCGACAACGACCCGCTCGCCCTGAAAGATGCGCACAAAACCGGCAAACGACTGGTGGAGCTGTACCGGTTTATCTATTCTGAGAAAAAGTAAATCGCGGAAAGTTGCCTTACGCCTGCCGTAAAATCTCGCGGGCGTAGTTGTCCCAACTCATGTCTTTGGAGGTCTCGGCCACGTTTTCCCGGGGAATGGGATGCTCAATGGCCTTACGCATTACCTCCGCCATAGATTTAATATTTTCCGATTCGGCGAGATAGCCGTTGTAGCCATCTTTTACCGTTTCAGTAAAATGGCCCACCCGCGTGGCCAGCATAGGCATGTTGAAGTTATAGGCAATGGACTCGATGCCCGATGGGGTAGCCGTAAGATAAAACAGCATGATGTTGTCGCTCACCTGAAAATATTGGTGCACCATTTCGTTGGGCACAAAATCGTTCATCACGTAAGTGCTTTCTTTCAGGCCCAGTTCATCAATCAATGCCAACGGATTGTAATCGCGTTCGTCGTCCTGTTTTTTCAAAAAGACTTTTTTGGCCAGGCCAAAGACAGCACTTTTTATTTTTGTGGATAACTTTTTGTTGTCCAGTGTATTCCAAAAAGATTCCCCTACAATCAGCAACGAGACATCATCGCGCTCTTCTGCCAACTTTGCAAAGGCTTTGATGACGTTGTGCAGCCCTTTGTACTTGCGGATAAACCCAAAGAAAAGAAAGACATGTTTCTTCAGCCCCATTTGCTGTTTGGCCTTTTTCACATCAAACGCCGGGTCGGGCTGAAACATATCGTACACCGGATGATAAAGTTTCATCACCCGGATACCGTTTCCGGAATATTTCTGTCCGCGCTCCAGCACTTCAAACCGTTTTTCGGGAAAGAGCTGTTTCAGCTCATCGGCTGTTTTGTAAGCATGCACCACGTACGCATCGGCATGACGGATTCCTTTTTTGGTGTAAAAATTGTCCAGGGCACTGCCCTCTTTCTGTATCACAAAGTGAAGGTCGAAGATTACTTCTATCTCCTTGTCTTTCTTAAGCTTACGGGCAATGTAGCCCAGCGGGAGCCCCTGTATGGCAATAGCCCATTGAAAAATTACCTTTTGTGGCCTTAGCTTTTCAATGAGCTTCACGGTGGCCTGCCAGCTCATCGGATTGTTGTAGTTAGTTATGTAATGCACCTTGATACCGGTTCCGGCCAGCTGGTCTGTTTTACTTTTGCGGTCGATAAAATCGCGGGGAATAATGGCCGGATACTGCTGCGTCCACGAAACGATGTGAACGTCCGTATCTTTCATTTTATCAAAAGCTTTGGCCAGCGAGGTATTGTAATTGGCAATTCCCCCTTTAAACATGGGGCCGGGGCCGAAACAAACAATGGTCTTTTTCATACAAATCTATTTTTTACCACAAAGGACATCCTTAACCACAAAGGACACTTTAACCACTAAGGGCACAAAGGATGTCACAAAGGGCACGAAGTTTTCTAATGCTGGTCAGGATTTTACCCAATGCTGGTCGGGATTTGCAATCCCGACCCTTTAATGGCATTCGGATTTTAAATCCTTTATCCCTTTACAATTTCTTCAACGCGGCTTCGTACACGCGGCGCATACCTTCTTCGAGGGAGATTTTTGGTGTCCAGCCAAATTTTTCTTTCACCAACGTAGGGTCGCCGTAACGGGATTGTACACCCACCGGCTTATCAAGCAGTGGTTTGATGGTGGGATGATAACCGGCTATTGAAGTAAACACATCAATAAGTTCCAAAAAAGAAGTCAACCTGCCCGAGCCGATGTTGTAGGCCGAGCCATCGTGTACCTCATCCATGAGTATCTGGATAAAATCGATGATATCATCGATATGCACAAAATCACGCCCCTGTTTTCCACTGCCCCACACCTCGAAAGGATTTTCCTTTTTGGCGGCACGCATGGCAATGGCCGGAACGGGGTAACTGGTTTCCTGGTCTTCGCCGTATCCGGAAAACGGGCGAATGCAGACGATGGAAATACCATAATGTTTGGCGGCAATCTGTGCCAGAAATTCGCCGGTGAGTTTAGTCCAGCCGTAGGTCATATCGGGCGTTCCTAGGTTGCCGTTAAAATCGATGTCGCTCTCTTTCAGTGCCAAAGCACCTTCCACATTCTGCAGGCTGGTGGGATAAGCAGCACTGGAACTGGGATAAAGCACACGATCCGGTTTATGGCGGGTAATCCAGTAGAAGAATTCCGAGTCGATGCTCAAATCGAGCCCCACCATCATGGGATCACCGTCAATTTTCATCCGTCCGCCCACGATGGCCGCAAAATGGAACACATCGCTGAAATGTTCAAAATCCAATCCATATTTTTCCTGCACATAACGCGGATTTTCGCGCTGGTTAAACAGGAAATTCCTAAAATCACCTTTCCAGAAAAGAATCCTTTCGTCTTCCCCGATAATTTCCAGGTCTTTGAAGGGTTGGGAAACAAAATTATCGAGCCACTCTTTGGGATGCCGTCCGATGGACAAATCATCCACCACAAAAATTTTGTCTTCTGTTGTTTTCAGCAGGCGTTTCACCACGTTTCTTCCCACAAAACCGCATCCGCCTGATACCAAGTGTATTTTCATATAACTGTTATTTTTTAAAATGTTGATATTCCGTTTTTTACTAAATCTCAAATGACAAATCTCAAATGACAAAATGCAAATCACAAATAAATTTCAATCTCAAAAGACCAATGTCCAAAAATCCTTCCTTGCCGTCATTGCGAACACCGTGTGGAAGCCTTTTGCATCCGTGCGAAACAATCTCTTTTATCTTGATACATATTCTCTATCTCTTTTCATTTGCGGATTTTAAATCCTATACCCCGTAACATTCGGATTGCATCAGCCGTAGGCAGACAGGAATCCGAATGAGCGGAAGTAAAAAAGTTTGGCATTTCATCATTGGAAAAATGGTGCTTATTTGTAATTTGTGATTTGTGATTTGTTTTTTTGTTATTGATTATATGATTTACTTCTTAAAGTTAACATATTTTTTAATATGATATTTCTTCATTTCGTTGGAACTGCGCGAGATCATTTCACCGAGAAATCCCGCCAGAAAAAGTTGTGTTCCCAGAATCATGGCCAGCAAGCCGAAGAAAAACAAAGGCCTGTCGGTCATTTTATAAGCTTCCAGAAATATTTTGGCATAAGCCAGATATCCGGCAATAACGAACCCGATAAAGAAAAGCATGGAACCCAACGCCCCGAAAAAGTGCATGGGACTTTGGATAAACCGCGAAGTAAAAGTAATCGAAAGCAGATCGAGGTAGCCTTTTATAAACCGATCGATACCGAATTTTGTTACGCCATATTTCCGTTTGCGGTGTTGTACCACCTTCTCCCCTATTTTGCGGAAACCTGCCCATTTGGCAATCACCGGGATATAACGGTGCATTTCGCCATAAACCTCGATAGATTTTACCACATCCGAGCGATACGACTTGAGCCCGCAGTTAAAATCGTGCAGTTTGATGCCCGAAAGTACCCGTGTACTGAAATTAAAAAATTTGGACGGCACCGTTTTTGTAATGGGGTCGTAGCGTTTTTTCTTCCATCCCGACACCATGTCGTAACCCTCCTCTTTAACCATCCGGTAGAGTTCGGGAATCTCATCGGGACTGTCCTGTAGGTCGGCGTCCATGGTGATGACCACGTCGCCGGAAGTCATTTTAAAACCTTCGTTGAGGGCTGCCGACTTTCCGTAGTTGCGTAAAAAGCGAATCCCCTTGATGTTTTCGTTTTTCGCTGAAAGGGCTTCAATCACTTCCCACGATTTATCGCCGGAGCCATCGTCCACATAAATAATCTCAAAAGAAAAATGATTGGATTTCATAACACGTAAAATCCAATCATTCAGCTCCCTTAGCGATTCATCTTCGTTGTACAACGGGATTACGACCGAAATATCCATGGGTTCATTTTTTGCTACGCCAGGGTCCTGTCCCCACGCTTGGCAAAAATAGCAATTATCAGCGAAAAAATGGTACCTGAAATAACATAACCGATAAACCCGGAAATGGAACTAACGATAGGCGTTGAAAACATTTTTACCATATCCAGTGCCTTTTGCAGGTCAGCATCGCTAATGTCAGGGTTGGCAGTTAAAATTTTGTTCTGAACTTCGGTAAGCTTGTTGGCCAGGACTGAAGGATTAATATATTTCAAATAGAAGAAGGCAAAAATACCTAACAAAACAGAGGCAAACAGGGTGATCAGGAAACCCGTGCCAAAGGCTTTTCCGTAAGACATTACGCCTTCCAATTGTTTTTCCCTGATGCTGGTCATACCCCAGTACAAGCCGCCCACATAAAGGATATAGCCGAAAAGGTTCCAGTAAGAGTGCATGTCAACACCGGCAAGGAAAAGGATGAGCGTGAAGACCACCATGGCCAATCCGGTCAGCAGGCCAAATTGCATTGCAGGTGAAAAAGTTGATTTTTGTTCCATAGTTTAAGTTTTTTAAATTGTGTTGTAAAATTAAAAATAAATCCTTTGCGGGAAGAAAAACATTTGTATTTTTGCAGCGGGTAAGTCTTATACGACCAGCTCCTGCTGAATTCCCCCAGGCCCGGAAGGGAGCAAGGGTAGGTGGTTGTAGCGGTGCGATATAAGTAGCTTACCCATTTTTTTTTGAAACTAACCGACTCCGGATACTTTACCCCCCAAAATTCAGGCACTTTTTCCTATCTTCGCTCAATTAAATTACAGACCATGCTGATAAAAATTTATCCTGAAAATCCCGCCCCACGCCACATACGTACTGTTGTAGATGCGCTGAACCATGGAAAAACCGTCATTTTTCCCACCGACACCGTGTATGCTATGGGCTGCGACCTGTTTTTCCACAAGGCTTTTCAAAAAATTCAACAGATAAAAGGACAGGAAAAAGCCAAAAATAATTTTTCTATTATTGTAAAGGACCTCTCCATGCTGGCGGAATATACGCTGCCGATTGACAACACAATTTTCAGGCTCATCAAAAAGAACCTACCCGGGCCGTTTACCTTTATCCTGAATGCCAACAGTAAAGTGCCCAAACTGTTTCAAAGCAAAAAACGAACACTGGGAGTCAGGATTCCCGACAATAAAATTCTTATGCATATTGTTGAGGAGCTGGGACATCCGCTGGTTACCACTTCCATCCACGACGAGGATGAAGTGGTGGAATACACTACCGACCCGGAACTTATTTATGAAAAATACGGCCATCTTTTTGATACGGTGATAGATGGCGGCTACGGCGACAACGAAGCTTCCACGGTTGTGGACTGCACATCGGGCGTACCGGAAATTATCCGCCAGGGAAAAGGAATCCTGAAAGAATAAGCTTCAGGGAAGTTTCCAAAAGACATTTCAAAAATTTCAATAATTTTTTAAAAAAAGATTTGATAGATTAAAAAAAGTGCTATTTTTGCGCCTCCATTTATGGGATGATTCGTTAGCTCAGTTGGTAGAGCATCTGCCTTTTAAGCAGAGGGTCCCGGGTTCGAGCCCCGGACGAGTCACTTCTGAGAAAAGCTGCTTCTTTTGAGGCGGCTTTTTTGTTTATGAAACGTTAGACTGATGGTAGTGCATCCCGACTTTTTTAGTCGGGAGGGTCCCGGGTTCGAGCCCCGGACGAGTCACTTCTGAAAAAAGCCGCTTCTTTTGAGGCGGCTTTTTTGTTTATGAAACATTAGACTGATGGTAGTGCATCCCGACTTTTTTAGTCGGGAGGGTCCCGGGTTCGAGCCCCGGACGAGTCACTTCTGAGAAAAGCTGCTTCTTTTGAGGCGGCTTTTTTTGTTAATTTGCACCAAAATAGAATCCATGAAAGAGACCATAAAAAACCTGAGGGACCACGGTTTTGAAGTTATTACCGTAAAAAATGCTGCAGAAGCCCTGGAAACAGCCAAGAAATTCTTTGCCCACGCAGGATCGGTAGGGCTGGGCGGATCGACTACCGTGCAGGAGATTGGATTACTTTCCTGGCTGCGTGAACAGAACAGTTTTCAGCTTTTTGATCAGTATGAAGAGGGTATTTCCATGGAAGAAAATGTGGAACGGCGGCGGAAAGGGCTACTGGCCGATATCTTTGTGTCCAGCTCCAATGCCATCACCCGTTCCGGTTATCTCGTCAATGTGGATGGTGCGGGCAACCGTGTGGCCGCACAGGCTTTCGGGCCAAAAAAAGTGTTGCTCATTGTGGGGAAAAACAAGATTGTCCCCGATGTGGAAGCCGGTTTCCGGCGCATTGAAGAAGTAGTAGCCCCAAAGAATGTGGAGCGCGTCAACAAAAAAGCCTTCTCCCTGAAAAAAGAAGAACGTTATACCGTCAAAAATATTCAGAGTGTCTTTGTCGTTATCAAAAAAACAGACGAAGCGGGGCGGATAAACCTGATTTTAGTGGATGAAGCGTTGGGATTTTAAAAGTGGGCAAACGTAACCCGCGGTTTTGCCTGTTTCCGGAAATTAGTTAATCCTGCCCAGTGCATCCATCAGCTGGTTTTTATAAGAATTCCCCACGGGAAGCCATTTTCCATCAATCACTACCCGGTTTTTCTCTACGGAATCTATTTGGGAAAGGGACACAATATAAGAGCGGTGAATCCGGACAAATTGTCCCCGGGGAAGTTTCTTCACCATATTTTGCATGGAAATTAGCGGCATGACCATCTTCCTGTCTTTCAGGACAATCTTCACATAGTCTTTCATTCCTTCGAGATATAAAATATCCGCAAACACCACTTTCACGATTTTTGTTCCATCTTTTACAAACATAAAATCACGCTGCGATGCCGATGTCCCTGCCGGCTTCTGTTGGTTCAACTGTTCATACGCTTTATTCACCGCTTTCAGGAAACGCTGATACGCAAAAGGTTTCACGAGATAATCCACCGCATCCAAATCAAACCCGGTTACCGCATAATTGCTGTAGGCCGTGGTAAAAATCACCATGGGTTTGTAGTTCAGCGACTCGTAAAGCTGGATGCCGTTTATGTCGGGCATTTGAATATCCAGAAAAACCAAATCAATTTTCTCGTTTTGTAAAACCTCCAGTGCCTCAAAGCCGTTTTTGCACGATGCTTTCAACTCCAGAAAAGGTACTTTTCCGGTAAAACCCTCCAAAATATCCCTGGCGAGCGGTTCGTCATCAACAATGATACAATTCATCATGCAGGTAAGTTAATTTGTAAATGTACCACAAAATTGCCATTACTTTTTTTATAATCAAGATAATGGTTCTTTCCGTAGAGCAGCTGAAGCCGTTTTCGCACATTGGCAAGGCCGATACCCGAAGAAGCATCTTTGCTGGTGGCATCAGAAATGCTGTTTATCATATCAAAAGTGAGCACACTGTCTTTCACTTTTAGTTTTATTTGAATCCTGGTACCCGCTGTCCCTGCACCGTGTTTAAAACCGTTTTCGACAAACGGGATAAAAAGCATGGGAGCAATCATTCTTTCCCTGATATCGCCTTCAACATCAAAATTTATCTGTGCTTCCGAAGGCATCCTCAGCCGTTGCAACTGGATATAGTTCCGAAGATAAGCCACCTCCTTTTCCAAAGTAACCTCCTCTTTTTCCGACTCGTACAGCATATGTCGCATCAGCTCTGAAAGCTGTAATACAGCATCCGGTGTTTTGTCCGATTTCTTTATGGCCAGGGCGTAAATTCCGTTGAGGCTATTAAACAAAAAATGCGGGTTTACCTGCGACTTCAAAAACGACAATTCGGAGATAAGCTTCTGCTTTTCCATCTCTTTGCGCTCTTTTTCCTGGACATACCATTCGCGTGTCTCCCGGGCAATCGTGCTGATAAAAAAGCCCATTAAAACCACCACGGCTGTTCCGGCATTCTCCGCATGGCGATGCCGCTCCCGCCGTTTTTCCAAATATTTCGACGCATTTTGGCCCGTCGGCTTATGGCTTTCGACAGCTTCTTTTGCATATTCTTTTCTAACATTTTGCATGACAAAATCGTTTGTATAGTAGGAAAAGACAAGTGCAAACAGCACAGCAGCCGAAAACAACAACTGCTTTTTATGCAACAACAACCGCGGGACCAATACAAAATAGTTCAGATAGAAAAAGAACAAAATCAATGCAAAATGCAAGTTTCTTTTCACAAGGAACACCGGCCCCGTGGGTGCCTCAAACAACAAATCAGGCAAAAAATAGACAACCACCCAGGCGAGGACATGTAAAATCGGGGTCAGATATTTCCGGAAATTCATTCAGCTTATTTTTCAGCTAAAATAACCATAATAACCCATGCCCCTGCCATTGTTAGACCAACCAGCATAAAAAATCGACCGGCAGGCAAACTCCATTGACAAACAGCAATCCGGACACCCGCCAAAGTATCTTCATAATTTTTTAATTTTGTCCATTCTATTTCAGAAAGCCACGGACAGGACGTTCCGGGGCACTCCGAATGTATTAAATTTGCTTATGAAGAAGTTTTTGTTTGTACTCCCGATATTCTTTTTGCCACTTTTTGCCGCTGCCCAGTTGGAAATTCCAGGAAAGCCTGCCTCAGTGTCCTACCGGTTGAAAAATACGCCGCCCGTTGTTCATGTAGAGATGCCCGCTCCCCAAAAGCAGCTTGTCCCGAATAAAACAAACGTGCCGCAACCATTATTTGCCGGATATGCCATCCCGTTGGCTGACAACATATTGCAACAAGGCCGATGGCAGCAATTGCCCGATGGCAACTTCACCTGGCGGCTGAAAATTATTCTCAGCGGGGCCACGGCACTGAACCTTTATTTCCGGAATGTCAAACTTGGGCACAACGACCGGATGTTTATTTATAACTCACGCAAAGGCCGGTTGCTGGGTGCTTTCAGTAAACAAAACAATGGCAAAGAAATGGGCACGGCTTATCTGATGGGAAACAGCCTTGTGCTTGAGCTGGATGCCCCGAAAAAATACAATCGGCTGCCATTTGAGCTGACCGGTATCGGAAACATTACCGACTATCCCGAAAAAAGCCTGAAAGATTTTGGTGATGCCGGTTATTGTGAAGTTCCCGTAAATTGTCCGGAAGGGGCGAAATACAAAAACCAAAAAAACAGTGTGGCAAGAATCCTGCTCAGAGAGGGGAGCAGCCTTTTCTGGTGTACCGGTTCATTGGTCAACGACACAAAAAATGATGGGAAACCCTATTTCCTGACCGCCAACCACTGCGGCGATGCTTCTTCGACTTCAGACTATGCACAATGGGTTTTTTATTTCAATTATGAGTCTCCCGGTTGCAGCCGCCCATCCACCGAGCCGGCCAACCACTCCCTTTCGGGTGCCAGGCTGCTGGCCTCCGCCGACTATAATAGCGGCTCCGATTTCAAACTGTTGTTGTTGAACAACAAAGTACCTTATTCGTACAAACCCTATTTTAATGGCTGGGACCGGAGCGGAGATGTGAGCAACAGCGGTGTGGCCATCCACCATCCCGAAGGCGATATTAAAATGATTTCCACCTACAATACGCCCCTTGTCCCCATGAACTATTATGGAGCGACAGTTGACCCGAATGCTGATTTCTGGAAAGTAAAATGGGCTGCCACGGCCACAGGACATGGTGTAACCGAAGGTGGTTCGTCAGGTTCGCCGCTTTTTAACAGCAAAGGGCTGGTAGTGGGAACCCTCACCGGAGGGGATGCTTCCTGTAGTGCGTCGGATTCGCCCGACTATTTTGGCCGTTTCAGCAAACACTGGGATGCCAATGGAACCGATTCCACGAGGCAACTGAAATATTGGCTGGACAAAACGCAGACCGACCCGGTACAAATCCCCGGCTTCGACCCGCTTTCAACACTTGCCATTGCCAATTTCACCTCCGATGTCAACAAAACGCCCATGGGGGGAACCATTCATTTTTCCGACTTGTCCACCGGCCCGGTAACGAGCTACCATTGGGATTTTAAAGGAGGAAACCCGGTTAGTTCGGACATAAAAACGCCGCCGGCCATCCATTATTCCACCATCGGAACTTTTCAGGTAAAATTAACGGTAACCTCTGCCGGTGGCACAAGTACAAAAATCGATTCTGTTTCCGTCCTTTCCGTGGTCTATCCCAACCCCACCAAAGATGGGCATATTCATATCCTGCTGGGAAGTTACCATCCGGAAGATATTTCTGTTTCCGTTTATGATATGCTGGGCCGCCGGTTAAATACTTTCAAACCGCAATTTGGTAATGACAATGTGGTCCTGCAACTGCCGCACAACCAAAATGGATTATATATTATCCGACTGACAAACAAGAACGTAACCCACACCTACAAAGTTTTTAATTACCATAAATAGTGCCCATGCATCCAAAATATAAACATCTGTTTTTTGACCTTGACCGTACGTTGTGGGATTTTGAGAAGAGTGCCATCGAAGCCTTTGAAGAGATTTTTGAGAAACATAAGCTGGATAAAAGGGGCATTGGAGATTTTAAAGAATTCCATAAAAAATACACAAACCACAATCACCGCCTGTGGGATTTGTACCGCGATGGCCTGCTGGAAAAAGATATTCTGCGCTGGAAGCGTTTTTACCTGACATTGCTCGATTATGGCATTGATGACAAGCCACTTGCCGATACCATGGGAACGGATTATGTGGAGATTAGCCCCCGGAAAGTGAACCTGTTTCCGCATGTTATGGAAACGCTGAAATATCTTGCGCCAAAATACCATTTACACCTGGTTACCAATGGTTTTCAGGAAGTTCAGGAGATAAAAATAAAGGTTTCCGGAATGGACAACTATTTTGAGCAGCTGATTACCTCCGAGGAGGCCGGCGTGAAGAAACCCGATCCACGGATTTTCTATTACGCCCTGGAAAAGACGGGTGCACTGGCAGACGAAAGCCTTATGATAGGGGATGACTTTCCGGTAGACATCGAAGGTGCCCGGCAAGCGGGAATGGACCAGGTATTTTTTGACCCGGAAGGCATTTCAAATGAAACTAATTGCACATACAAAATCAGGGACTTACTGGAATTGTGTAAAATATTATAGGGAATTACTACTGCCCACTTAACTCCCGCCGTCAATAAAAAATCCAAATCGGTAATTTTAAACCTGGTATTATGAAAAGTTTATACTTCTCAACAAAAATAATCGTTGTTCTCACCCTGGCTCTTCTGTTGTTATCCGGGAATGCAGGTGCACAAAACGGGTATATTCTGTCCGGGTTTCGCGATGTGCCACAAAGCACCTATCTGAACCCTGCTTTTAGTTCGGGGGCTAATACAGTTATTGGTATTCCCCTTATGTCGAACTTTTCAACCGGTCTCATTACCACTACCGGCGGACTGAGTAATCTTTTTTCCAGAGAACCAGGTTCCGGCTCGTTTTTTCTCAATTTAAGCAAGGCAATAAATAATGGCCTTCCGGAAGATAAAGCTACCAATTTTACAGATTTAGATATCCTTTTTGCAGGTTTTAGGGCGGGCAGTACTTTTATTTCGCTTGGCGTCAAGCAACATCTGTTCGTGCGGGCTATCCTTGATCTTGACCTGCTAAACCTTCTTTGGAATGCTGATCCCGGAGCAGAAAATAAATTCTTTGACGTGAGCAATACTACTTTTACCGAATACCATTTAATGGATTATCATATAGGAATTTCTGTTCCCATTGGAACCAAGCTCAGAATTGGTGCACGGATTCACCTGCTGCAGGGGCTTTCCGACATTACTACAGAAAGCAACAACATATCCATGAAGACCGTTCAAAATAGCAGCAACAATCTGGAAGTCCATGCCCGCACAAGCTTTTTGGTAAATACTTCCGGTTTATCATACCCCACGGGCTTTGACCTCGGTAAATATCTTTTAAACTTTTCTAACCTCGGATTTTCCATTGATTTGGGGGCAGATTTTCAGGTTACAAAACGAATGTGGGTCAATGCCAGTGTCCTTAACTGGGGCAAAATCTTTTACCGTTCAAATACAAACTCATATTACCCTGAAAATGACAGCGTCAAATTTGACCCGAAAGCTTTTTTTATAAAAAACAGTGATAATCATTTGAGAAGTATTGCTGATACACTACAAAAATTATTTAAGATCAATAATGAATCCCGTGACTATAATATGAAACTACCAACCCGATTTATCATTGGAGGTGAGTATTATACCAAAGACATGCGCAACGATTTTTCTCTGTTGTTTTCGGGGCAGTTTTTTAAAAATTATTTCAGCCCTGCTGTTTCCGTAGCTTATACCCGGTTTGTCTCCGGACACTTTTCGGTAAAAGCCAATTATACATGGATTAAGGATGCACCTGTGAACTTTGGTTTGGCCATGGCGGTAAATTTCCACCCTTTTCAGTTTTATTTATACTCGGATAATGTGCCCGGGTTATTCCAATGGGACCAGCAAAAATACGTTCAGGTGGGTTTTGGCCTCAACATACGCCTTGCACCGCGAAACACTCGAAAATCGCCACACAATCCGGAAAATATCCACAATCTTCGGCCTGACATTGTAAGGTAAAAATGAACTAAAAAATAATGCGGTGCAGCCCCAAATTGTATTCGCCGTGAAGGGCTTCTGTAATCTTTTTGTAGTCTTCCGGATGGTTTACAAAATCGAGTTTATTGGTGTCCAAAATCAATATCCGTAAATCTTTTTGCTGCTTGATAAACTCCAGGTAACCGTCCTGTATCTTATTCAGGTAGTCATCCTGAATATTCTGTTCATACGGCCTTCCACGCATTTTTATATTGGACTGCAAACGTTCGGTATCCACATAGAGGTAAACCAAAAGATCCGGTTTGGGAAGCTGCTGATAAATGATATTAAAAAAAGTGGCATAGAGCTTAAACTCGTCCTGCGGCAGGTTTTTCCGGGCAAAAATCAGAGACTTTACGATGAAATAATCGCTGATGGTGAAAGTCTTGAACAAATCCATGGACAACAACTGGTCTTTCAGTTGCTGATAACGGGCAGCCATAAACGACATTTCCAACGGAAAAGCATATTTCTCAGGCTCTTTGTAAAATTTCGGTAAAAATGAGTTTTCCTCAAACTGTTCCAAAATAAGATGTGCGTTGTAATCCTGCGATATTTTTGTCGCCAGCGATGTCTTCCCCGCCCCTATGTTTCCTTCTATGGCAATAAAATTATAGTGCATACAGCCGTTTTTCTTTTTTTATCCTCCAAACCTTACCCTCATCGGGGCACTCTTCCAGCAAACAGCGACAGGTTTTTCCGGATACGGGATGAACCATGTCCGGAGCTACCTCCACCAGTGGCAGCAGGGTAAAACGCCTGTTGGCTATCTGTGCATGCGGAATGGTCAACTCCGGCAGCCGGACAATCTCGTCATCAAAAAAGAGCAGGTCAATATCCATCGTCCGGGAAGCGTATTCCCCGTTTGTCTTAGCAGTACGCCCCAACTTCCGCTCAATTTCCTGTGTTTTTTTCAAAATTGCCAGTGGCCCTAATGTCGATTCCACGCAAACCACCTGATTCAAAAAAGCTACCGGGGCATCAAAACCCCAGGGCTCTGATTCGTACAGGGAAGAAACAGACGTAATATCACCTAACAAGTTGTTAATAAACCTGATAGCCTTTTGAAGAAAATCTGTTCTGGGATGAATATTACTGCCCAGCAAAAGAAAAACCGTGTGTTTTTTTGACATGGCGCAAAATTAATAAAATGTCAGTTTGTTTTTTCATCGGGACGTTTTCTTATTTTTGTTTCTCAGAAAAAGTTTTTCATGTTACTGAAACTGACCATAAAAAATTATACGCTGATTCGTGCTGTCGAGATTGATTTTCGTCCCGGGTTTACCGTTATAACCGGTGAAACCGGAGCAGGGAAATCTATCATGCTCGGTGCCTTATCGCTAATTCTCGGTAAACGTGCCGACCCGTCGGTACTCATGGACAAGGAGAAAAAATGTATTGTCGAAGGGGCTTTTGATGTCAGTAAATTAAACCTGAACCGCTTTTTTGAAGAAAACGATTTGGATTATGAGCCGGTTACCACTCTGCGGCGCGAAATCAATCCGGCCGGAAAATCACGGGCTTTTGTAAACGACACTCCCGTAAACCTGAACCTGCTGAAAACACTGGGAACCCGCCTTGTGGATATTCATTCGCAACACCAGACACTTTCACTGAACGAAACCGGGTTCCAGCTGGAACTATTTGATGCCTACGTGAACCAGCCGGAACTACTTCATGCATACACGCTGTTGTATCGTCAATATCTTGAAACCCAGCAGAAACTCAAAGGGTTACAACAGCAAAACGAACAGTCGAAACGCGATGAAGATTATTTCCGTTTTCAGTTGGACGAGCTGGAATCGGCAGCACTGGATGCAGATGAATTGGCACGACTGGAAAAGAAAAATAAATTACTGAAACATGCCGTGGAAATTAAAGCAGCTGTGGACATGTCGGTGGGTTTTCTCAGGGAAGAAGAGGGTGCCATTTTGGAACAACTCGGCAGGCTGAAAGAAACTTTTGCACGGCTTTCAGAATTTCACCCATCCATGGCGGAGTTTACCGAAAGGTTGCAGTCATCCCACATTGAGCTGAACGATTTAGCGGCAGAGATGGAAAACTTCGCTTCTCAAAATGAGTTCGACCCTACGGAGTTACAACAGGTTGAAGATCGGCTGGATACGTTGTACGGCCTGCAGCAAAAGCATCATGTTGCCGGTATTGATGAGCTCATTGCTTTGCGCGAAGGGTACAGACAAAAGCTGGAGGCTATTTCCAATCTGGATGAAGAACTGGAAACCGAGAAACAATATTTGAAAGAAATTGTCCAAAATCTGGAGGATACGGCGAAGAAGTTGCGTGCCGTGCGAGAGCAAAAGGTTCCGGCATTTGAAAAGGAGGCGGAGGCTTTGTTACAGCAGATGGGCATGGAAGAGGCACAATTTCATGTGCAAATAAAAGAACTGGAAACATTTGGCCCTCGTGGTAAAGAGTCACTGACCTTTTATTTCAATGCCAACAAAGGCGGAGAGCCTGCTCCCATTGCCAAGACAGCTTCCGGCGGTGAACTTTCGCGGCTTATGCTGGCACTTAAATCGCTGGTACATGAGGCCGGCGTATTGCCAACCATTATCTTTGACGAGATTGATGCCGGTGTCTCCGGCGATATTGCCGGAAAACTGGGGAATATCCTGAAAAAAATGTCCGGCCATATCCAGGTACTGAGCATCACCCATTTGCCACAAATTGCTTCCCGTGCGGATGTGCATCTCAAGGTTTATAAGCGGATTGAAAATAACCTGACCCTTTCCGAGATTGTACCGCTAACAGCCGAAGGACGCCTCGAAGAAATTGCTAAAATGCTGAGCGATGAGCAGGTAACCAACGTCTCAAGGGCCGCTGCTTCCGAATTACTGGACAAAGCTTAATTTAGTTCTGTTCTACAAATACTTCTTTCCAAACTTGTTTTCATTTTCTTTTATCTTTGCCGCTTATACTCATTCTAAATAATTTGGAAATGGCATACAATCTATTAAAAGGGAAAAAGGGAATTATTTTTGGTGCACTTGACAGCAATTCCATTGCCTGGAAAGTGGCGGAGAAAGCTTATGAAGAAGGTGCCGTATTTACGTTGAGCAATACGGCTACAGCCTTGCGTTTCGGGCAGTTGAACGAACTGGCGGAGAAATGCCACGCAGAGGTAATTCCGGCCGATGCCACCAGCGTGGACGATTTGATGACGGTCTTTGAGAAATCTATGGAGATACTCGGTGGGAAAGTCGATTTTGTGCTGCATTCCATTGGCATGTCGCTGAATGTCAGAAAAAAACGTGTTTATAACGACCTGAATTACAACTTCTTAAACAAGACACTGGATATTTCTTCCATATCTTTTCACAAAATGCTTCAGGTGGCTTTCAAACTGGATGCCATTAATGAGTGGGGTTCTGTCATGGCCCTGTCGTATATTGCCGCCCAGCGTGTACTCTATGGATACAACGACATGGCCGATGCCAAGGCACTACTGGAATCCATTGCCCGCAGCTTCGGGTACATTTACGGACGGGAACGAAAAATCAGGGTAAACACCATTTCGCAGTCGCCCACCAAAACCACTGCCGGTTCCGGTGTCAAAGGTTTTGACGGACTGATGGATTTTACCCATCGCATGTCGCCTTTGGGAAACGCCGATGCCGAAGAGTGTGCCAATTATTGCATTGTGATGTTCAGTGATTTGACGCGCAAAGTTACCATGCAGAACTTGTACCACGATGGCGGTTTCTCCAGCATGGGAATGAGCCTAAAAGCCATGGCCATGTACAACAAAAGCCTGGGTATTGACCTGGGAATTGATATTGATGAAACGGGCGAATGACAGCTATCGGGGATAACCTGGTTGCTGGTAAACGCCCGTTCCAAAAAGGGCAAAATCATATTTTACCGGGTCTTTTGGGGCAAATTCCCGGAGTTTTCCGGTCAGCTCTTCCACTGCTTTCCAGTCGTTTTGTTTTCGCTGAAGCAGGCCGAGTTGGCGGGCGGTATTGCCCGAATGCACATCCAACGGAATCATTAGCGCGGAGGGCGGGATATCTTCCCAAAGTCCAAAATCTACTCCTTTGTCATCCCGGCGCACCATCCAGCGCAGAAACATGTTGATTCGCTTGGCTGCGGAGCCTTTCTCAGGAGCAGCAAGATGTTTTTCCGAGCGGGTAAGATGGGTAGTTTTCAACAATTCGGCACGCAAGCCTGTGATAGCCCCTTTTACCGATCCGGTTTCCCGGAAACGGTTTTCAAAAACCTTCTCCAGACCGCCTTGCTCAAGATAAACCTGACGTAAAGCTTCTACCAGAAACAACAAATCGGAGCTGTTAAAAGTTCGGTAAACAAAGCCGGTCAGCCGTTTCAAATCCTTCTCATTGTGTTGCGTGATAAATTCATACGGCGCATTATCCATGAGGTGCATGAGTTTCAAAGCCGATTTCAGGATAGCCGGCCTTCGTCCCCACGAAATCAAAGCCGTAAGAAAACCCGAAATCTCAATATCCTCTTTCGCGGTAAAGCGATGGGGAATACTGATGGGGTCTTCGGCTATGAAAGCCGGCCGGTTGTAAGCATCTGTTTTACTTTCCAGAAACTGTTTTATGTCCATTGCCATCTGATGAATAATAATTCAAAAACAGGGTGTTTTTTCGCCCTGCAATTTACAGGAAAAACAGTTGTGTTTTTGTGTAAATTTACAAGCGTCAAACCCTAAATAAGAATTTGCCACTGGCAGTACACAATGGTTTAGCTTACAACCTGAGTTTTTATTACTTTTGCCATCCAAAATTAAAAGCATTATGTTTGAAGGATTAAGCGACAGACTGGACCGCTCTTTTAAAATTCTAAAAGGGCAGGGACGTATCACTGAAATCAATGTGGCCGAGTCGGTTAAGGAGATTAGAAAAGCACTGATTGAGGCGGATGTCAGTTATAAAATTGCCAAGCAGTTTACGGCTGAGGTCAAGGAAAAGGCCCTTGGCCAGAATGTGCTCACGGCAGTGAAACCGGGCGAACTTATGGTGAAAGTTGTTCACGATGAATTGGCGCAGCTCATGGGCGGCGAGCAGGTGGACATCAACATAAAAGGAAGTCCGGCGGTAATTTTGATTGCCGGCCTGCAAGGTTCCGGGAAAACGACTTTCTCCGCAAAACTGGCCAATTACCTGAAAACAAAGAAAAGTAAGAAGGTGCTGATGGTAGCCGGTGACGTGTACCGTCCGGCAGCTATTGAGCAGTTGAAAGTGCTGGGTGAGCAGGTTGATGTGGAAGTTTATACCGAAGCTGATAACAAAGATCCGGTTAAAATTGCCAAAAATGCCATAAAACATGCCCGTGATAATGGTAAAAATGTTGTTATCGTGGATACCGCCGGTCGTCTGGCCGTGGATGAGCAGATGATGAACGAAATTTCATCTATCAAAAAGACCATTAATCCCCAGGAAACACTCTTCGTGGTGGATGCCATGACCGGCCAGGATGCCGTCAATACGGCCAAAGCGTTTAACGACCGGCTGGATTTTGATGGCGTGGTACTTACCAAACTGGACGGGGATACCCGTGGTGGGGCTGCGCTGACCATTCGCTCGGTGGTGGAGAAACCCATCAAGTTTGTGGGGATTGGTGAGAAAATGGATGCCCTTGATCTTTTCCACCCGGCCCGTATGGCAGATCGAATCCTCGGCATGGGCGACATTGTTACCCTTGTGGAAAAAGCGCAGGAACAGTTTGATGAAGAAGAGGCCCGCAAGCTGCAGAAAAAGATTGCCAAAAACCAGTTTAACTTCGATGATTTCCTGAAACAGATTCAGCAAATCAAGAAAATGGGGAACATAAAAGACCTCATGGCCATGATTCCCGGCATGGGAAAAGCCATGAAAGATATGGACATCGACGATGATGCGTTCAAAAGTATTGAAGCCATTATCCATTCCATGACAGCCAAGGAACGGAATAATCCCGCTTTGCTCAACGGTTCACGCCGCAAACGGATTGCCATGGGAAGCGGAACGTCTATTCAGGAAGTCAACCGGTTAATAAAACAATTTGGCGAAACCAGTAAGATGATGAAAAAAATGACTACCGGAAAAGGCAAAAACATGATGCGCATGATGGGTGGCCGGTAACGTTATTTTACAGAATGTCAAAACCTTACTAAAGTTCCCCCACTGTGTTCCCCTGTGTCTTCTCTGTGATACATTGTGCAACAGTCGGGCAAATATTGATAACAAAGTAATTGTAAACAAAAAGTCATGGCAAAGAAAAAGCAGGCGGTCATTATCGATGGCAAACAGGTAGCCAAAGAAATCAGGGAATCCATTAAAAAAGAGGTTGCAGAGATGATAGACCGCGGAGAAGACAGTCCGCATCTTGCTGCCGTCCTTGTGGGCAACGACCCCGCCAGCGAAACTTATGTCGCCAGCAAAGAAAAAGCTGCCCACGCTGCGGGGATGATCTCCTCCACCTATCGCTATCCTGCGGATATTACAGAGAAAGAGTTGCTGGAAGTTATTGATTATCTGAATAGTGATGAGGAGATTGATGGCTACATCGTTCAGCTTCCCCTGCCGGAACATATTGACGAAAACAAGATTGTCCATCGCATTAATCCCGCCAAAGATGTGGACGGTTTCACCCCCGAAAATGTGGGGAAAATGGTACTGGGACAACCGGCTTTCCTTTCGGCAACACCTTTCGGGATTATGGAACTTTTAAAATATTACAAGATTCCCGTGGCCGGAAAACATTGTGTCGTTGTGGGCCGTTCCAATATTGTGGGGCGTCCCATGAGTATTTTGCTTTCGCAAAAAGAGGATGGTGCCAATGCCACCGTAACGCTTTGCCACAGTGCCACAAAAAATCTGGAAGAAATTACACGTACGGCGGATATTCTGATTGCCGCCATCGGGAAACCACAGTTTGTCAAAGCCGACATGGTAAAAGAAAGGGCTGTTGTCATCGATGTGGGTATTCACCGGCTGAATGATGCTTCCCGCAAATCGGGTTATCATCTCGTGGGCGACGTGGATTTTAAAGAGGTGGTAAAAAAAGCTTCCTTTATAACGCCTGTTCCCGGCGGCGTTGGCCCTATGACCATAGCCATGTTGTTGAAAAACACGCTGCTGGCATATAAAAAAGAAATTTATCCATAAGCTAGGCTTTATGCCAAAGAAAACGATGAAGAAAAAATAAAAAGTTAAATAAAGAATAATTGATTACCTTTGTAATATGGTACGATTTAACGAATACATAGAGATTAAAACAGAAAAAAGATTTGGAAAACCGGTAATTAAAGGTACAAGAATTTCTGTTTACGATATTTTATCATGGTTGTCTAATGGAATGACCCGAAAAGAAATAATTAATGACTTCCCTGAATTAACAGAGAACCAAATTAATGCTTGTCTTTCATTTGCAGCCAGGAAGGAACGAGGACAAATATATGCCTAATGAAACTTCTTTTTGATCAAAATATATCCTTTCGGCTGATAAAACGAATTATTGACTTTTTCCCAGATTCAAAACAGGTTCGAGAATTAGGACTTGAAAACGCAAGCGATATTGAAATATTTGAGTTCGCAAAAAGGAATGAATTTGCAATAGTAACTTTTGACTCTGATTTCTGTGATTTAAATATAATCAAAGGTTACCCTCCAAAAATAATTTGGATCAGGACTGGAAATACGACAACAAAAAACTTGGAACGCCTTTTACGGAAGAAAAGTGATTTGATAAAACTGTTTCTTAGTGAAGATTATGGTTGCCTTGAAATCACCGAATAAAAAGCACAAAAGCCTGACACGCAATATAAAAAATTGGCCGGATAGTACTAAATATGAATAATTTAACATTAAAAAAACAGCGTAGCAACTTGAAAGTTTTGTATTCCAGAATACCCAACTTTTCATATTGCCAAACCGTTGTTTCATATGCCCCTTTTTCACGCTCCTTTTAAAAGAGAACTTTCTAAATTCTAAAATCGTTCGCCGATGTTCGTTATTCAAAATATAAATAAAACGGGAAATCCTTTTCGGAAAGCAAGGGAAAGCCATCTTCCCGAAAGGTACGTATTTCTTTTCTTTTCTGTCTTTTTGCTTTCTGTGGCACTGCCTTTTAACGCAAGTGCACAAAAGCCGGCCAAAACCCGGGACAGGGAATTTCACCCTCCGGTGGTCTGTACCCTCCCGAAAGAGGTGGACGAAACCTCCGGGCTTATCTTTTGGCGCAACAGCCTGTGGACACACAACGACAGCGGCGGGTTGCCCGTCATTTACCGTTTGGATACCCTTACCGGGAAAGTATTGCAACGCATTAAGTTGAAAAATGCCACCAACCGCGACTGGGAAGACATTTCACAGGATAAAAAATTCATTTACGTGGGCGATATCGGCAACAATTCGGGAAACCGCCACGACCTTTGCATTTACAAGGTGAAAAAATCAGACATTCCCCAACAGGGGGATGGAGAGGTTACGGCCGTGAAAATCGCCTATGCTTATCCCGATTACAAAGGCCCGGTGAAAAACCGCAGGAACAATAATTTTGACTGCGAGGCACTGCTGGCTTCGGACGACTCGTTGTACATTTTTTCCAAAGACTGGCAGGACCAACAATCCCGGCTGTATGCCCTGCCCAAAAAAGCGGGAAAATATACAGCCCGCCGGGTGTCGCAATACAATGTGAAAGGATTGGTTACCGGTGCCGATGAACAACCAAAAACCGGCACGGTGATGCTGGTGGGATATACCCGTGGAAACTGGGTTCCTTTTGTGATGGTTTTATCCGGTTACAAGGGACATGATTTCTTTTCCAGCCAAAAAGAGCGGGTCCGTTTAAAAAATGCCAAAGCCACACAGACAGAGGGAATTGCTTTCGGAAACGGGAACAGGGTTTACCTTTCATCAGAGGGCAGGCCACCGATTTTTAAACAGACTTTGTATGCTTTCCCGCTGGATTCAATTTTTCAGAAAAGGGTGCGGAAATGAACAAAACAGAATTATCCCTGTTGGATGGAGGCCGGAAACTGCCGGTGATGGAGGAGTTTTATACACTTCAGGGAGAGGGCTTTAACACAGGGAAGGCGGCTTATTTTGTACGCATTGGCGGCTGCGATGTGGGATGTGCCTGGTGCGACAGCAAAGAATCGTGGAATGCAAAACTCTTTCCGCCCGTTCCGGTAGAAGAGGTCGTGAAAAGAGCTGCAGCTACACCGGCCAAAACGGTTGTGGTTACCGGCGGAGAGCCTTCACTTTATCCTTTGGAAATATTTACTAAAAAGCTGAAAGAAAGCGGCATAACAGTTATGGTGGAGACATCGGGAGCACATCCATTAAGTGGAAGCTGGGACTGGATTTGCCTATCGCCCAAGAAAAATTCACCTCCCCGAAAAGCGATTTATCCGCTGGCCCAGGAGCTGAAAGTGGTGATACAAAAAGAAGCGGATTTAAAATGGGCGGAGCAAAATGCCGCCTTGGTTTCCCCGGACTGTCATCTTTTCCTGCAACCTGAATGGAGTGTGGCTTCAAAAATTATGGAGGCGCTCACAGATTACGTTATGCAACATCCCCGTTGGCGCATCTCGCTCCAGTCGCATAAATATATGGGAATTCCGTAAAACGGGAGTGTCCCATGGGAAATTTCCCGATGTTTTTTGAGTTTTCGTTACATTTGTTGCGGCCTGAACAAATATCCCGGGCTCATTCGGATTCCTGTCTGCCTTTGGCTGATGTAATACGAATGGTAAAAAAGAAAAGGATTTTAAATCCAATGATGAATTGGGAAAACCATAAAAAACTTTATCCTGTACCAAAGACTTTGTACAACTATGTTATTGTCTTTCTATTTCTTATATTCTTTTCTGCACCGTGTTTTGTAACCCGCCTGCACGCGCAACAGCATCCTGACAAGAAAACCTTGAAGCTTTTTGGTGAGGCAGAAATTGCCTATCAACAAAACCACTTTTCTCAGGCTGAATTATATCTTGCGAAGGTGCTGAAACGGGATGCCGGATTTGTCAAAGCCTATTTGTTACAGGGTGATGTTTATGCTTCACGGCATCAGATGGATAGTGCTGTTTTGAGCTATCGCCGGGGCCTGCACATAGATTCTGTTTCCTGGCCGGTGGCTTTCTTTATCTTGGCCGGTTGGGAGTACAATGCCGGAGATTACCTTGCTTCGGGCCGGGATGCACAATATTTTCTGAGATTTGAAAACAAGAATAGTAACCGCTATCAGCAGGCCCTGTTGTTACTGAGAAAGGCGACTTTTGCAGCTTTTGCCGTTGCCCATCCGGTAAAAACAAGGATAAAAAAACTAAATTCAGACATCAATTCTTCGGAAAATGAATACATCAACTTCGTGAATGAAAATCAAAGTCGGCTCATTTTTACGAGAAAAATTCTGGAATCCGG
>WGCY01000012.1 GCA_015493525.1 Bacteroidales bacterium | reverse complement strand
CCACCTCCCCCTGGCCCACGAATGGACCGGAGGAGCCGGCACCGACTGGGGCACGGCCGGGAACTGGAACGGGGGAACACCAGCCGGCACAAACGATGTGCTTGTTCCTTCGGGCTTAACAAATTATCCCTCCGTAAGCGGGGATGCCTCCACTCCCTCCGTCTGTAACAACCTGCTGGTTGAATCAGGTGCTTCGCTGACAATTCCCGTTGGCAAAGCCCTCACGGTAAATGGTGATTTAACCAACAATGCGGCTGCAAGTAACTTGACAATTTCCTCTGATGTCAATGGCAACGGCTCGCTCATAGTCAACGGCACAGTTACCGGAAGTGCCACGGTGCGGCGATACCTTGGCGGTTTTTATAGTACATCCAGCAACGGCTGGCATGAAATTGCTTCCCCCGTAAACAACATGTCCATTTCGGGTTCGTCTTTTGTACCGGGAACCCATGATGATTTGTACGCCTGGGATGAAGCAAATAATGTTTGGTCGAACTACAAACAGTCGAATGGGTCCCATCCTTTTACAGCTTTTACCAATGGCGAAGGTTATCTGGTAGCCGACTCACTTACGGCAACAGAAACATTCACAGGCACCCTGAACAATACAGATGTTTCATTCTCCAACCTGAGCCATACTGCCGGAAAGGGAAACGGCTGGCACCTGCTGGGGAATCCCTTTTCCAGTGCCTTGAAATGGGGAACTGCCAACTGGGACAGTTTGAATGTAGTTGCAACTGCTAAAATCTGGAACGAAAGCAAAGGAAATTATGACGATGTGACCGTAGACGGAGATAACAAGGTTATCCCCTCCACCAACGGTTTTTTCATCCAGGTTACTTCCGGCACCAACTCACTGACCATTCCCGCCGCCGACCGTGTGCACGATGCCGCTAATAACTATAAAAGTGCTTCGGCAACAAACCCCAAAGAGACCTTAACATTTAAGGTTTCCAACGATGCCAACGGTTATTACGACATCAGTACGCTCGGCTTTAAAGCCCATGCCACCGAAGGTTTTGATATGGCTTTCGACTCGCACAAGCTGTTCAGTATAGTAAAAACAGCCCCTTCGTTGTGGACAAAGAGCGATGCACAGGATTTCTCCACAAACTACCTGCCCGAAACCACCACCGCTTACGATGTGCCTTTGCACTTTAAACCCGGTGTAAGCACGGTTTATCATTTGACCATCAAAGGGGCCGATAGTTTTGACAACACAGGGCTGGTGCTCGAAGACCTGAAAACCGGAGAAAAGATAGACTTAAGCAACACCGGCAGTTACGATTTCTCTGCTAACAAAGGCGATGACGTAAACCGTTTTGTCCTGCACATCAATAGTGTTACAGCCGTTCCCAACGTAAACGAAACCGATGGCATTCAGGTATTTTCCTATGGCAACACGGTCTATCTCCACGGACAGCACATGCTCAACGGAAAAGTCTCCATTTTCAACACGCTGGGACAAAAAGTGTATGATGGTTTGTTAAACGGTGCTGCCAAACAGCAAATCCGGGTCAACCAGCACGAAGGCATCTACTTTGTACGGGTGGAAGAAAACAACCACGTGTTTACCAAAAAAGTGTTTATTCAATAAAATTGTAACATAAAAAATAAGATAAAATGAAAAAGTTTCTCATCATATTCAGCTTGGTATTCGGACTTATGTTTTGGAGCAACAACACCTTTGCACAGGCTGACCCGCCGGCCAACCACGGTGTAACCGGGAACCAGCAGGGCGGTGGTGCCCCCATAGGCGGGGGATTGCTTATCCTTGCCGGAATGGGCATTGCCTATGGCGGCAAGAAAATGTTTGACCGAAACAAATCGCTGCCGGAGAAGGAATAACCCGTCGGCAGCATGCATCAGGGGCAAACCGGTATCTCTTACCGGTTTGCCCCTGAATTTTTTATTTCCTGTACAGCACATTGCTTTATAAAATAACCTACTTTTGAGGAAGAAAGAAGCTAATAACCATGAAAAACACTTTTTCTTCGATAATGTCAAGAAGTATCTTTCTACTCTCTTTTTTACTGGCAGGGTACATGTTATCAGCACAGAACAAGTCGTTTCTCTCTTTTGATGGCACCAATGACTATGCCCGATATCCGGCAGATGCTACACTGGAAACATTGAACGGGGCCAGAAATTACACGCTGGAGGCATGGGTTTACGTTCCCACCGGAGCAACTGCAGGGGGAAACTTCTTTCGCCGGACACATCAGTTTGTGATTTATTTCAGCACAAACAACCGGTTGGCAATTGGCATTTACTACAAAAATGATGAAAAATATTATTATTATCAATCGAAAGATAATGTACTGACAAACGACACATGGCATCATATTGCCATCGTCAGGGACAACTCAAAGGCCCCTTATTTACATATGTATGTGGATGGGGTTGACCAAATCTCTGCCAGTAAAAAAGGCTATGCATTGGTTTCTTCAAATACCAAGAACCTTTATATTGGCGATGATGGCAACAAAGGGCACTACCTAAAAGTATATATTGATGAGATCCGGTTGGAAAATGTGGCAATAAGTCCCTCCGATTTACATTCCGGCCGCACAGATAATCAGTATATTCCGGATGGCCATACGGCAGCTTTGTTTCATTTCAACGAAGAATCGGGGCAGTACACAAAAAATGAAGCAACTAACCTGGATGCAAGGCTGGGCGAAACTGCTGCAGGTGATGATGCCGAACCATTATGGATAAAATGGAATGCCATAAGCAGTAATGAGCACCTTCCCCTCGCACATGAATGGGCAGGAAAAACAGGTACCGGCTGGGCAACTGCAGATAATTGGGATGGTGAAATTCCTACCAGCTCTGACGATGTTATCGTCCCTTCCGGCCTTTCTGATTACCCTGTTATTTCCGTAACTACAAACGCAGATTGCCACAACCTGGTCATCGCTACGGGAGCACAATTGACAATTGCTTCTGATTCCACCGGCAACGGTTCATTCATTGTAAGCGGAACAACCTCGGGAAATGTAACCGTACAACGTTATATCAAAAAATTCACTTCCAACGATGTAAATTCACCGGGGAATGGCTGGCACGAAATCGGCTGTCCGGTAACCAGCATGCCGATAGACAAAACCGACTGGGACCCGACATATACAGGAACGAAAAACGATCTCTATTACTGGAGTGAAACTGAAAACAAATGGAAAAATTACCGAAATACTGCTTTTGATTTTACTGATGACAAGGGCTACCTTGTGGCCAATGATGAAGACTTAACCCATGTTTTTACAGGCACTCTGAAAAATGACAATCTCCCTTTTACAGACTTAAGCAAAAGCAAAAATGGCTGGCATTTATTGGGAAACCCCTATCCTTCGGCCTTGACCTGGGGAGATGGCAACTGGCAACTTGACCATGTGATGGGTAACGCCAAAATTTGGGATGAAAACAGGGGAAATTATACCGATGTTTCCTCCGGCGGGATTATTCCTTCCACCAACGGTTTTTTTGTTCAGGTTACTTCCGGTACCAACTCGCTTACCATCCCTGCTGCCGACCGTGTCCACAAAACCCAAAATAATTATAAAAACACACTTTCGACCCAAAAAGAGACCTTAAGATTTAAAGTTACCAACGATGCCAACCACTATTATGATGAATGTACCTTAGGGTTCAAAGCCGATGCCACCGAAGGATGTGATAATGCTTTTGACTCACACAAACTGTTTAGTATTGTCTCAACGGCCCCCTCCCTGTGGACAGTGAGCAACGGAGAAGATTTTTCCACAAACTATCTCCCCGAAACTGCCACGGCTTACGATGTGCCATTACATTTTCGTGCAGGGGTCAATTCGGTTTATCACCTGACCATAAAAGGGGCCGACAGCTTTGACAACACAGGGCTGGTGCTCGAAGATTTACAAACCGGTAAAAAGATTGATTTAAACCATACCGACAGTTACGATTTCAGTGACACGAAAGACGATGACGTTAACCGTTTTGTGCTGCATATAAACGGTGTTACAGCCGTTCCCACCGTAAACGAAGCCGGTGGAATTCAGGTATTTGCTTACGGTAGCACGCTCTATCTGCACGGACAGGACAGGCTCAACGGGAAAGTCTCTGTTTTCAACACGCTGGGACAAAAAGTTTACGAGGGCTTGCTCAATGGGGCTGCCCGCCAGCAAATCAGGATAAGGCAAAAAGCAGGCATTTACTTTGTCCGGTTGGAAGAAAACGGCCATCTGTTTACAAACAAAGTATTTATTCAATAAATTGGGCATTCAAATAAAGATATTTAAGGTTTTTAAGGTTAACTTTGTAAATTGAAATGCATTAAAGCTGTAAACAACTTCAATGTGTGAAATAAAATATTTCAACAAAACAGAGTGTCATGTCAATGAACCAGTTATTAACCAAAGAAGAAATTGCCCTGCGCGAAAAAGTACAGGATTTTGTAAAATGGGTTCCACGTCAGCTTTTGCTGGATATGGATGCAGACAAAGTACGCTATCCCATGGAATTTATCCGGGAAGCGGGAAAACGAAACCTGCTGGGATTGCGGTTCGATAAAAAATGGGGCGGTTCGGGCATGCCCTGGACCAGCGAAATGGTCGCCCTTGAGGAAATAGGTGTGCTGGGAACATCACTGGGATGCCTTTATTCGCTGTTTTCCATTGTGGGCGAAGCCCTTCATGTTTTTGGCACCGAAGAACAAAAACAACGTTTCCTGGTACCGATGCTAAAAGGGGAAATTGGTGTGGCAGAGGGCCTTACAGAACCCCGTGGCGGCTCAGACTTTTTTGCTGCCACCACCAAAGCCATCCGCAAAGGGGATAAGTTTTATCTGAATGGACAGAAACGTTTTGTGGTAGGTGCCGAAGGTGCCGACCTGATTCTCGTTTATGCCAAGGTAGATGGTATTGATGATGCCAGGAAGTCTATGACTGCTTTTTTGGTCGAACGGGGCCCGGGTGTGGAGGTAGAGCATGTCTATGGGCTGATGGGAACCCGTGGTGGCGGAACGGGACGGCTGGTGTTTAAAAATGCCATTGTCCCCGTGGAAAATGTTCTTGGCGGTGAAGCGGGCGTCGGCAACGGAACCCGCGTGTTTCACCAGATGATGGTACCCGAACGGCTTACCTCTGCCGGCGGTGCTGTGGGAATGGCCCGTGGTGCTTTTGAGGTGGCTGCCCGTTATGCCGACAAACGAAAAGCTTTTGGCCGGAAAATCAGGGCTTTTGAAGCAGTTAGTGCCAAAATATCCGACAGCCTTACATTGCTGGATGCCTCCAGGGCCATCAATTATATGGCAGCCAAAACCGCCGATGCGCCGGTGCCGGCAGGACAAATCCGCCAGGTGGTTTCCGAAGCCAAGAAGTTTTCTACCGAATCAGCCTGGAAAGTGGTCAACCACGCCATGCAAATGATGGGGGGTATTGGTTACACCAACATTTATCCGGTGGAAAAAATGTTGCGCGACATCCGGCTGATTACCATCTGGACAGGTACCAACGAAATCATGGATTTGGTCATCCAGCACGAGTTTTATAAAGACTTTCTGACGCAGAAAATGAAAAGCCGCGACACAGAGGCTGATGCAGAGGGTGCTGATTTGCCTGATGAAAAGGTTTATAATGACGAGGAGTAAAAATATTTGAACGGGATATAAAAGATGAAGAAGGACTGGTAACACTTTACTTTTGTGTTTTTGTTGATTTTCCCAGAGTCAAGATAGGGATAATTCTCTTTTTTAGAAGTTGTTTGAAGTTTAAACGATTTCATTATTTATTTTTTCTATTTTTGCTAAATAAGAATTTTTTAACACCTGCTATGCAAAAAAGTTACTTATTGAAAAAGCTGATGTTTATCTGGGTTCTTGTAATGTTATTTTCAGGACTGACATTGCATGCACAGAACCGGAATTTCTTATCTTTTGACGGAAATGATTATGTAAAATACGTTGACGATGCCACACTCGACAGGATGAGCGGAGCCACCAGCTTCACCATCGAAGCCTGGATATTTCCCAAAAGTGGCGCAGAGTTACAAAAAAATGACAGAATTCTACAACAAGTTTTTTCGTTTGCCCTCGTCATGTGGGATGGCAACAACGATGGCAAAGTGGAAGACTGGTATTTCAGGTATTACCACAACTCAGCATGGCACAGTGTAAATACGACAGGGGATGCTACCCTTACTTTAAACGCATGGAACCATGTTGCCGTTATTTGTAATGCTACAAATAATACCATAAAATTGTATGTTAACGGCGTAGATGTAACTGATGGGACATATACTGCTGTTACTCTATCAACGCGGACAAACGATCACTTATACATTGGTGAAGCAGGTGATGGCACAGGCTACTTTTATGGAAATATCGATGAAATCCGCTTAAAAGACGAGGCTGTAAGCCCTTCCGATTTACAAGCCAAAATTACTGATAACGAGTACACAACAGATAGTCATACAGCCGCTTTGTTTCATTTTAATGAAGGGACAGGTACTACTACAATGAGCGAGGCCAGTGGAAATGATGCCACACTGGGAGGCACAACAGGAGATGGGGCAGTCCCAACCTGGAGGACGTGGAGGTATGAAAAAGGCCACAGCCTGCCACTTGACAACCGCTATGTATGGAATGGAACTGCTTCTGCCACATGGTCGAACGGGGCAAACTGGGATCCGGGCATAAAACCCGCCTCAACGGACAACGTTATTATTCCCGGTAACCTTTCCCATTTCCCATCCGTAGATGGTACTGCCACCACCCCAGCATCCTGTAATAACCTGTCTGTTGAATCAGGGGCTTCGTTAACCATTCCTGTCAACAAGGCACTTACCGTCCATGGCGATTTAAGCAATGCTGCCTCAGCATCCGGTCTGGTTATTAAATCAAACGATAACGGAAACGGCTCACTGATTGTGAACGGGTCAACAACCGGCAATGCCACCGTACAACGCTACATTGCCGCCTATACGTCCGAAAAAAACGGCTGGCACGAAATCAGTTCCCCGGTTAACAATATGGCTATTTCCGGCTCAGATTTCGCACCGGGAACTGCCACACCTCATTTGGATGACCTCTATGCATGGAACGAAAACAGTAACCAATGGTATAATTACAAAGTCGCTGCACACAACATCACCCATTTCAATAACGGGAAAGGTTATTTGGCAGCTTACGAAACAACCGCTACAAAGAGCTTTACAGGAAGCTTAAATACAGGAAGTATTGACACCTCAAACCTGTCCCATTCTTCCAAAGGCCATGGCTGGCATTTATTGGGAAACCCCTATCCTTCGGCCTTGACCTGGGGAGATGGCAACTGGCACCTTGACCATGTGAATGGTACCGCTGATGTATGGGATGAGAACAAGGGAAATTATACCGACGTTTTATCCGGCGGGATTATTCCTTCCACCAACGGTTTTTTTGTTCAGGTTACTTCCGGAAGCAACTCGCTTACCATCCCTGCCGCCGACCGTGTCCACAACACCCAAAAAAATTATAAAAGCACACTTTCGACCCAAAAGGAGACTTTAAAATTTAAAGTTACCAACGATGCCAACCATTATTATGATGAATGTACCTTAGGGTTCAAAGCCGATGCCACCAAAGGATGTGATAATGCTTTTGACTCACACAAACTGTTTAGTATTGTCTCAACGGCCCCTTCCCTGTGGACAGTGAGCAACGGAGAAGATTTTTCCACAAACTACCTGCCCGAAGCCACCACCGCTTACGATGTACCTTTGCACTTTAAGCCCGGTGTAAGCACGGTTTATCATTTGACCATCAAAGGGGCCGACAGCTTTGACAACACAGGGCTGGTGCTCGAAGATTTACAAACCGGTAAAAAAATTGATTTAAACCATACCGACAGTTACGATTTCAGTGCAACGAAAGACGATGACGTTAACCGTTTTGTGCTGCATATAAACGATGTTACAGCCGTTCCCACCGTAAACGAAACCGGTGGCATTCAGGTATTTGCTTACGGTAGCACGCTCTATCTGCACGGACAGGACAGGCTCAACGGGAAAGTCTCTGTTTTCAACACACTGGGACAAAAAGTTTACGAGGGCTTGCTCAATGGGGCTGCCCGTCAGCAAATCAGGATAAACCGGAAAGCAGGCATTTACTTTGTCCGGTTGGAAGAAAACGGCCATCTGTTTACACAAAAGGTGTTCATTGGGCAGTAGGCCAAAACATTTCAAAAAGGGAGAAAAGTAACCTCTTTAAATCCATATTTACGCCGGTTTCCCTTATCGTCAGTCAAAAGCAGCCTTCCATACGCATCAATTCCCGTAATTTTTGCAGTAAATTCTCCGGCAGCCTCTTTGTAAACATGCCATTCATCGAAATGATAAAGGTGTGAAAGATAGGCAGCTTCAAGGGCACGGATATCCTTTTTTATTTTCTCGTAATAATGGCTAAAATGTTCCAGAAGTTCGTGCAACAAGCCGGTAAGGTTTTCTTCCTTCCCCGAAATATTCGCCATGGAAACGGGATTCGGGGCATCTGAATAAAAAACCTTCTGGTTAACATTCAATCCTACTCCGATGACCGAGAAATCAATTTGGTTCCCCACCACCCTGTTTTGGATCAAAATACCAGCCAGTTTTTTGTCCTTATAGTACAGGTCATTGGGCCATTTTATTGATAAATGTTCCTCCCCAAGGCTCTGCTTGACCACATCAAACAAGGCTAGCGAAACCATCTCCGTTATCACAAACTGCGCCGAAGGTTCCATAAAACGGGGTTCCAAAACCAGGCTAAAAGTCAGGTTTTTGCCCGGCTCACTCTCCCAATGGTTTTTTCCGGCCCCCTTGCCGTGCAGCTGATGATGGGTTATAAACACCATGCCCTCTCCGGCCCTGCCTTCGGCTATCCGGCGCAAAGCCTCCTCATTGGTAGATGACAACTCCCCGTATTTATTTAAAACAAATTGCATGGCCTCCATTTCCTGCAAAAATAGAAGAAATGATAAGCGTTTGAAGTACATGTTGATTTTTCCGCCTAAATAACCGGCTGATTTTACCTTTTTCGTTCGGGAAAAGGGCAAACTGTTTCTCACGATTCCTTATTTTTGTGGCACAAACAAAATCAAACAAAACCATGAAAAAATACATCGTCATTTTACTTTCAATTATGCTGGGGTTTCCCGTTTTCAGCCAAAACCATCCCGAGCTTATTGAGAAACCCCATTTAAAGCTGAAAAGTGATGTTATGACCCCCGAAGTACTCTGGTCATTCGGACGGTTGAGCGACCCGCAGCTTTCTCCCGATGGCAAAACGCTGGTTTACGGGGTATCTTACTATAGCAAAAAGCAAAACAAAGGAAACCGGGAGCTTTACCGCATTGATGTGGATGGCCATAACCTGAAACAGCTCACACACACTCCCGGCGGGGAATACAACGCGGTGTGGCGGCCTGACGGGAAGAAAATCGGCTTTCTTTCGGCACGCAACGGTTCTATGCAAATCTGGGAAATGAACCCCGATGGCTCCGGCCCCGTCCAGATTTCACATTTTAAAGAGGGCATCACCGGCTTTAAATATTCACCCGACGGGAAAAAAATCCTTTTTACGGCAGAAGTGAAGTTGGACAAAACGCCCCGCGATGTTTATCCCGACCTGCCCAAAACCACAGGACGTATTTATACCGACATGATGTACCGCCACTGGGACAAATGGGTGGACAGTTACAGCCATGTATTTGTTGCCGGCTATGATGGCCATTCGCTGAAAAACATCACCGATATTATGAAAGGGGAACCTTACCAATCTCCGTTACAACCTTTTGGCGGCATGGAGCAAATCAACTGGACACCTGATTCAAAAACCATTGCCTACACCTGCCGAAAACTCAAGGGCCTGGCTTACACACTTTCCACCAACGCAGATATCTATTTTTACAACCTTGCCGATAAAACCACCAAAGACATGACCAAAGGCATGATGGGTTATGATGTGGCACCTGTCTTTTCGCCCAACGGCGAATATATGGCATGGGAAAGCATGAAACATGACGGCTACGAATCGGATAAAAACCGCCTTTTCATTATGAACCTTAAAACCGGTGAAAAAGCCGATTACACCAAGAATTTTGACCAGAATGCGCATGGCCTGGAATGGAGTGCCGACGGGAAGCAAGTCTATTTTATCAGCGACCGGCACGCTTCCGACGATATTTACCGGTTAGATGTCAGGAAAGATAAAATAACAAAAGTTACCGAAGGCATTCATGATTATACCGGTGTCATTCCGGCAGGTAAAATGCTGTATGCCACCCGTATGAGCATGTCCATGCCCATGGAAATTTATGCCGTCAATGCCAAAAACGGCAATGCCCGCCAGGTTACCACAACCAACAAAGACCTGATGGGCCAGCTTACCATGGGAAATGTGAAAAAATTCTGGGTTAAGACCACGGATGGCAAACAGGAACTCACCTGGGTCATCTATCCGCCACATTTTAATCCTAACAAAAAATATCCCGCCCTGCTCTATTGCCAGGGCGGCCCGCAAAGTACGGTAAGCCAGTTTTGGTCGTATCGCTGGAATTTTCAAATGATGGCTGCCAACGGATACATTATCGTAGCACCTAACCGGCGCGGACTTCCGGGCTTTGGTACCAAATGGAACGAAGAAATCAGCGGCGACTATGGCGGACAGCCCATGCGCGACTATTTCAGTGCCATCGACTCACTGAAAAAGGAGCCTTATATCGACGAAAACAGGCTGGGTGCTGTGGGGGCTTCCTTCGGCGGATTTTCCATTTACTGGATTGCCGGCCATAACCTCAACCACCGGTTCAAAGCTTTTATCGCCCACGACGGTATGTTCAACCTGAAATCGATGTACCTCGAAACCGATGAGATGTGGTTTGTCAACTGGGATATTGGGGGCCCGTTCTGGGACAAAACCAACAAAGAAGCCCAACACTCTTATGCCACGGCATCCCCAAGTAATTTCGTTCAAAACTGGAATACTCCCATTCTTGTTATTCATTCCCAGTTGGATTACCGTATTCCGGTAACCGAAGGCATGCAGGCTTTCGATGCGGCCGTTTTGCGCCATGTTCCGGCAGAATTTCTCTATTTCCCCGATGAAAGCCATTGGGTACTGAAACCGCAAAATGGCATTTTATGGCAACGTACCTTTTTTAACTGGCTAGACAAATGGTTAAAATAAAGTTCCCGGCGTTTCGTTGTTTTAACATAAAATATTTCAAACGGGCAGGCGGAAGCCTGTAAACAAAATGTAAACATATCTATGAGGTTTCGATTTCGTATTTTATTGTGTTTGTTTTTACTTTCTTCTTTGGGCGTAACCGCCGGAATGCCTGTTGATTCTATTCCACAAAAAAAAGCAGACACTACCGGCCCGTGGTCTTATAATGGAAAATATGCCGTCATGCTCAACCAGATAAGCTTTAAAAACTGGGCATCTGGCGGCGAGAGTTCTTTGTCAGGGCGTGTCTCGGTAGATTATCACCTCCGGTATAAAAAAGAAGAGTTTTCTTTTGACCATACGGCGCACATTGCTTATGGGATGGTTGGCTATTTACATAAACATATCCAAAAAACAGATGACAAAATTGATTTGTTGTTTGCCCTATCCAGGCAATTCTCCAAAAAATGGTATTTTACAAGCCTGGCTACTTTTAAAACACAATTCTCAAAAGGGTATAAAAATCCGGACTTCAGCCATGAAATTTCAGATTTTATGGCACCCGCTTATCTGACTGTTTCCATTGGTTTTCGTTACAAAGCAGAAAAACACTTTGAAATTTTCATGAGCCCTTTGGCTGGAAAAATTACTTTTGTCCTTAACCAATATCTTGCTAACCGGGGAGCCTTCGGTGTTAAAAAAGCAATAACCGATTCACTTGGAAATATTCTCGTTGCCGGCGAAAATATGACAGGGCAACTGGGGGTTAACATTTTAAGCAGCTACGAGGCAAATATCATGAAGAATGTCCTTTTCAGGACACGCATCAATCTTTATAACAATTACCTTGAAGAGGAACCGGAAAAACGGTGGCAAATTGACATGGACTGGAACAATGAACTCTCATTTAAAATCAACAAATATTTTTCCACCATACTACTTGTCCAGATGAAATATGACCCCGATGCCTTATTCCCGGTAAATGATAATCCGGGCAACAATAGCCCTGTTACTTTGGAAAAGAGCAAACTTCAATGGAAACAATCATTGGGCATCAGTTTCTTATACAACATTCATTAAATAAACAACAGCCTTTGAAATTCCCTTATCTTTGAAAATATTTTGAACAAAAAAAATAAAATATGAAAATAACGATGGTCGGTACCGGATATGTAGGTTTAGTAACCGGTTCCTGTTTTGCCGAAGTAGGCATTGAAGTAACTTGTGTTGACATCGATAAACAAAAAATAGAAAACCTGAAAAAGGGAATCCTGCCCATTTACGAACCGGGCCTCGAGAAAATGGTCAAAAGAAACTATGAAAAAGAGCGGCTGAAATTCAGTACAAAATTATCCGACAACCTGAAAGGTGTGGATGTGGTTTTTGGTGCCGTGGGAACCCCTCCCGATGAAGATGGCAGTGCCGATTTGAAATATGTTTTGGGTGTGGCACACGAAGTGGGACAAAATATGAACGATTACCTGCTTATGGTTACCAAAAGCACTGTTCCTGTGGGAACTGCCGAGAAAGTGAGGGCTGCCATTCAGGAAGAGCTGGACAAAAGAGGGGTTGACATCCCTTTCGATGTGGCTTCCAATCCCGAATTTCTGAAAGAAGGGGCCGCCGTGGACGACTTTCTGAAACCGGACCGTATTGTGGTCGGAACCGATTCTGAAAGGGCAGAAAAAATCATGGGCCGGCTTTACAAACCTTTTACCATGAACGGTCATCCGGTCATTTTTATGGACATCATTTCTGCCGAGATGACGAAATATGCTGCAAACTCTATGCTGGCGACCAAAATCAGTTTTATGAACGACATTGCCAACCTGTGTGAGATTGTTGGTGCCGATGTCAATTCCGTCAGAAAAGGTATTGGCTCCGACCGGCGCATCGGCCCCTATTTTATCTATCCCGGCACAGGTTATGGCGGTTCCTGTTTCCCGAAAGATGTGAAAGCACTCATTATGACAGCCGACAAAAACGGTTACGACATGGAAGTGCTGAAAGCAGTGGAAAACGTAAACGAACGACAAAAAAGTGTCCTTTTTGGAAAAGCTATGAACTATTTTGACGGCGACCTGAAAGGGAAGACATTTGCCATATGGGGACTGGCTTTCAAACCGCAAACCGATGACATGCGCGAAGCACCCTCACTCGTTATTATCAAAAAACTCCTGGATGCCGGGGCCAAAGTAAAAGCTTACGACCCGGTGGCCATGAATGAGGCAAAAAGAATTTTGGGCAATTCGGTGGAACTTATTGACGACCAACACGAAGTGCTGATTGATGCCGATGGCCTGTTTGTTATTACCGAATGGCCGGAATTCAAATTCCCCAACCTGAAAATTCTGGAAAAGCTGCTGAAAGGAAAAGTTGTTTTTGACGGACGTAATATTTACAACCCCGAAGAACTTGCCGAAGCCGGTTTTGACTATTTTGGTATCGGACGGAACAACAAAAGAAAATAAATATAAACTTTAAATTTCCGGACGATACAAGTTCGGGAATTTCTTTAAAATACGGGTTATGAGTCGAATTCTTGTTACGGGAGGGGCCGGTTTTATTGGCTCCCATCTTTGCAAACGTCTTCTGGATGAGGGAAATGAAGTTATTTCACTGGATAATTATTTTACCGGGCAGAAAAGAAACATTGTCCCGCTCCTCAATAACCCCTATTTCGAGGTAGTCCGCCACGATGTAACCAGCCCCTACTTTGTGGAAGTCGATCAGATCTTCAACCTCGCTTGTCCCGCCTCGCCTGTCCACTATCAATACAACCCCATTAAAACCGTGAAAACTTCCGTTATGGGGGCCATCAACATGCTGGGGCTGGCCAAGAGAGTCCGTGCCAAAATCCTGCAAGCCTCCACCAGCGAGGTCTATGGCGATCCGCTGGTACATCCGCAAACCGAAGACTACTGGGGACATGTGAACCCCATTGGCCTGCGCTCATGCTACGATGAAGGAAAACGGGTTTCGGAAACACTGTTTATGAACTACCATCAGCAAAATGAGGTAAAGATTAAAATTATCCGGATATTCAACACCTACGGCCCCAACATGCACCCACATGATGGCCGCGTGGTTTCCAATTTTATCATGCAGGCTTTACGCGGACAGGACATCACCATTTATGGCGACGGACAGCAAACCCGCAGCTTTCAGTATGTGGATGATCTGGTAGAAGGCATGCTGAAAATGATGGCTACCGGTGATGATTTCATTGGCCCCGTGAACATTGGAAACCCGGGAGAGTTTACCATCCTGGAGCTGGCAGAAAAAGTGATTGGCATGACGGGAAGTAAATCCAAAATTGTCTATCAGCCACTGCCTGCTGACGATCCCATGCAACGCAAACCGGACATCACACTGGCCAAAGAGAAGCTGGGTTGGGAACCAAAAGTCCATCTCGAAGAAGGACTGAAGAAAACCATTGCCTATTTTGAAAACCTGATTCGCGAAGATAAGAGCATCTAATGATGAAGAACATTCTTGTTACCGGCAGCAACGGACAACTCGGGTCAGAAATCAGACAGCTGGAAAAACAGTATCCGGGTTTTATTTTTACCTACACCGATGTGGACGAGCTGGACCTCACCGATGAAAAAGCGGTTAATCATTTCTTTGGAAACAACACTTTCGACTTTTGCATTAACTGTGCTGCCTACACCGCTGTGGACAAAGCCGAAGATGACCGCGATTTGGCCAGGCGCATCAATGTTACGGCAGTGGAATATCTGGCCAAAGCCTGCTCTGGACACGGCACTTTTCTCGTGCATATCTCCACCGATTACGTTTTTGACGGGACCAATTACAGGCCTTACACGGAAACCGACCCGCCATCGCCCGATTCCTATTACGGGCTGACAAAATTAGAAGGCGAAAAAGCCATGAAAAAGCTGACCCGTAACGGGATTATCATCCGCACATCCTGGCTCTACTCCGCTTTTGGAAACAATTTTGTAAAAACCATGCTCCGGCTGGGAAGAGAGCGGGAGTCTCTTGGCGTGGTGGCCGACCAAATCGGAACACCTACTTATGCCGGCGATTTGGCACGGGCCATTTTAGCTATTCTTTCCGGAGAAAATCTTCAGGAGGGTATCGAAATTTATCATTACAGCAACGAAGGCGTTATCAGCTGGTACGACTTTGCACAGGCCATCATGCGCGCATCGGGAACGGAATGCAAAATAAACGCCATCGAATCCAAAGACTTCCCGGCCAAAGCCAACCGCCCGTTTTACAGTGTGCTGAGCAAAGCAAAGATAAAAAACGATTTCGGGCTGAAAGTTCCTTACTGGCTCGACAGCCTGAGATATATGCTGAAACAATTAAAGGACAAATAACATGGAAACTAAAATTGACAAAAATGTTCTGGAAAAAGCCAACAGCTGGCTAAAAGGTGCTTACGACGAAGAAACCAAACAAGCTGTTCGCCGCATGATGGAAAACAATCCGCAGGAACTTACCGATGCTTTTTACCGCGATCTGGAATTCGGCACCGGAGGCCTGCGCGGCATCATGGGCGTTGGCTCCAACCGGATGAACAAATACACCGTGGGCATGGCCACGCAGGGATTTAGCAACTACCTGAAGATCAATTTCCCTGACAAAAAACAAATCAGCGTTGCCATTGCCCATGACTCCAGAAACAACAGTGCCGGGTTCGCCAAAGTAGCTGCCGATATTTTCTCGGCAAACGGTATTAAAGTTTATCTTTTTGATGACCTGCGCCCTGTGCCGGAGCTTTCGTTTTCCATCCGCCATTTAAAATGCCAGGGCGGAATTATGATTACTGCCTCCCACAACCCCAAAGAATACAACGGCTACAAGGCATACTGGGAAGATGGCGGGCAGCTCATTAGTCCGCATGACAAAAATGTGATTGCCGAAGTGGAAAAAATTGGGGGTATCAACGAAATCAATTTTACAGGGAACCCTGCTTTGATAGAGATCATTGGGGAAGAAGTGGACAAAGCGTACCTCAAAAAAGTTAAGGCCCTTTCCCTGTCTCCGGAAATTGTCCATCGCCAAAAAAACCTCAGCATTGTTTACACATCACTGCACGGAACAGGTATTAAGCTGGTTCCGCAGTCATTGAAAAACTTTGGTTTTACTAACGTGCACATAATTGACAAACAGGCTGTTCCCGATGGAAATTTTCCTACCGTAAAATCTCCCAATCCCGAAGAACCGGCAGCCTTGAAACTGGCCATTGAGGAAGCCAAATCCCTCGGGGCCGATATGGTTATGGGCACCGACCCGGACTGCGACCGTGTAGGGGTTGCCGTGCGCCACGGGGACGATTTCGTTTTGCTCAACGGCAACCAAACCGCTTCACTGCTTATCCTTTACCTGCTTACCAAATGGTCGGAAAACGGCAAGCTTACCGGAAATGAATTTATCGTTAAAACCATTGTTACTTCCGAATTGTTGTTTAATCTCGCTGAGAAATTTCATGTACAACATTTTGACGTACTCACCGGATTTAAATACATTGCCGATATCATCAAACGCTACGAAGGAGAAAAGACTTTTATCGGTGGTGGTGAAGAGAGTTACGGTTACCTTGCAGGCGATTTTGTCCGCGACAAAGATGCCGTTATCTCCTGTTCCTTGATTGCCGAGACAGCCGCCTGGGTTGCAGACAAAGGGACTACCATGTACGAAATGCTGAAAGAGCTGTATGTGGAATTTGGCTTTTACAAGGAGAAACTGGTTTCCATCGTCAGAAAAGGAAAAGCGGGGGCCGAAGAAATACAGAAAATCATGGATGACTTCCGAACCCACCCGCCCAAAACACTGGGAGGTTCCAGGGTAGTGCGTATCAAAGATTACGAAAGCAGCATAAACCATGATTTGGCAACAGGCGACAAAATGCCCATCGACCTGCCCAAATCGAATGTGTTACAATTCTTTACAGAAAACGGTTCCAAGGTGAGTGTACGTCCTTCGGGCACCGAACCGAAAATAAAATTCTATTTCGGACTCAAAGGGATATTGAAAAACAAAGAAGATTTTGAAAAGGTGAACCGGGAGCTGGAGGAAAAAATCGATTCTATTATACGGGAACTGGGGCTGAAATAAATAAGGCATACCCGCGTTCAACAGGAGATTCCATTTGTTATTTAACGAATTATGAAGCGGTTCAAAAAGTGGGTTTCACACTTTAAGGTATCTTGATGATTTAGGTAGGCTTCAAAATAGACTAGCTTTAATAGCCGACGATAACATGTAGATTCTACTTTTCCATCTTGGTGCTGTTCAAATCGTATTCCACAGAGCTAATCCTTAATGCAACGAACAGACAAGCCGTAGGCACGGTAGGCACTGCCCATGGTGGCATTGCTGCTACTAAATCCCAGGCCCCGCGAGGAGCCACCATAGATTGTACTCGACCAGTAGTTGCCAAAGGAACCCTCACTGAAGAGCGAACCACTGTTGTAGTAGCGGCCGCCTGCCATGGGCAATTTAAGTGGTGAGGCAAAAGCCCCCGCTGCATTGTTGCTGCTCCAGCTTTTGCGTTCATTGTCCAACTCGGTTTCGGTGGGGAGGCGGTAACCACCCGGACAGGGGTTGTTAATGCCATTTACGCCCTGCCACAAATTGTCGTTTTGCGGGCTGCGCCAGTCGTAAGGGCTGCTGCTAGTGGTTATAAAATTAGCATGCCCGGGGGTATCGCTTGTTGCTAAAGTAGAGGTCGTACCGGAAGTACGGAATTGGTGCCCATCGGCAGCACGTCCCCACTGGTATAAATATCCGTAAGAAGCGGCATCGGTACTACTGGTTGCCACCTGCGAAGCACCGAGGTTGCGGTCCATCCATGTTTTTCCTGTGGTAGAAGTAACCGAGTGTACAACAATGCTGCCAGATATTTCATACCAGTGTCCCCCGGCATAAATGTTTAAGCGGCTTGTAGTAGTATTAAAAATAATAAGCCCATCTGCCGGTGCACTTATGGCATCCCTTTGTGCCGATGTCATCCGTGGTGGCAAAAAGCCCTTGTCGGTGCTTTTTACATCAAGCATTGCACTGGGATTAGGAGCATTGCCATCTGCGTTAACCGCAACCTGTGCACTTAGCGAGAAACCTGCCATCATTGCAATGGCCATTAAAAATAGTTTTGCCTGTTTCATAGCTGTAAATCTTAAATTGATAAACACTTTTTATATTCTCACAGACATTATTGTGAACTTTATTATATTTTCCGTTTTATCACATACCTTAACAATTGCAAAGTTATAAAAATTTAAAATTATTCCACAGGGTTAATCCTTAATACATCGTACAGAATACCCGTAGCCACGGTTGCCGTTTTGTATGACGGCATTGCTACCATTAAAGTACAGGAATTTCGAGTTGGTACCATCAACAGTACTCGACCAGTAGCGGCCGTGGGTGCCAGCGTCTACGAGCGAACCATCGACAACGTCGCGGAAGCCTGCTTCGGACAATTTAAGCGGTGAGCTATAAGCTCCAGATGCATTGTTGCTGTTCCATGTAACGCGTTCATTGTCCAGGTCGGAGCTGGTGGGCAGGCGGTAACCACTTGGACAAGGGTTGTTAATGCCGCTTACACCCTGCCACAGATTATCGTTTTGCGGGCTTCGCCAGTCGAATGGGCTGCTATTAGTGGTTATAAAATTAGAATACCCCGGATTGTCGGTTGATGATAAGGTAGTGGTGGTGCCGGAAGTACGGCTTTGATGCCCGTCTGCACCACGCCCCCATTGATATAAATCGCCGTAAGAAGCGGCATCGGTGCTGCTGGTTGCTACCTGCGAAGCACCAAGGTTGCGGTCCATCCATGTTTTTCCTGTACCAGGGTTAGTAACCGAGTATTGAACAATGGTGCGAGATATTTCATACCAGTGTCCACCGACATAATAGTTTAAGTAGCCACTATTAGTATTGAAAATAATAAGCCCATCTGCCGGTGCACTTATGGCATCCCTTTGTGCCGATGTCATCCGCGGGGGCAAAAAACCCTTGTCGGTACTTTTTACATCAAGCATTGCACTTGAATTAGGATTAGACCCATCTGTATTAATCGCAACCTGTGCGCTAAGCGAGAAACCTGCCATCATTGCGATGGCCATAAAAAATAGTTTTGTCCGTTTCATAATCGTAAATATTAAAATTGGTAAACACTTTTTACATCTTTCACAGATATTGTTGTGTACTTAATTATATTTTTCCGTTTTATCTTCCTCAACAAGTGCCAAAGTTATAAATAAATTTTCTTTTGTACAACTTTTTTTGTTACTAACCTGAATTCGTAGTTTCAACCCACAAATGCGACAAATCAGGTTACTAAACTAAAGAAAATATCTTTAGGGGATTTGAACCCCAGTTTTTCTCTTGGTCTTCGGTTTATTTTATGTTGAACATCAGCAATATATCTATCGTCAAAGTTTTCAAATT
>WGCY01000011.1 GCA_015493525.1 Bacteroidales bacterium | reverse complement strand
GAATTTGAAAACTTTGACGATAGATATATTGCTGATGTTCAACATAAAATAAACCGAAGACCAAGAGAAAAACTGGGGTTCAAATCCCCTAAAGATATTTTCTTTAGTTTAGTAACCTGATTTGTCGCATTTGTGGGTTGAAACTACGAAGCCCGGATGCGTTTGTCTCCGGGTTTTTTGTACGGTATTAATTCCTTATTTTAGCCAAATATTATGAACTCTAAGATTTATGTCATACTGGTAGCCGGCGGGATGGGCAAACGTTTGGATAACGCAACCCCCAAACAATTTCACTTGGTCGGTGGCAGGCCGTTGGTGATGCACACTTTTGATGCTTTTTCTTCATTTTACGGAAAAGCACAATTTCTCCTTGTGCTTCCCGAAATGGAAATAGGACGCTGGAAACATCTTTGTGTGGATTATAATTTCTCTGTTCAGCATCAGATTGTGGAGGGCGGGCCTACACGTTACCACTCCGTCAAAAACGCCCTGGCACAGGTCGAAGAGAAAAGCCTGGTATTTGTCCATGATGCAGTTCGCCCGTTGGTAAGCAATGAAACAATTACAGAATGTTTGCGGGTAGCAGGTATTTACGGGTCAGCCATTCCGGTAATTCCGGTAACCAATTCATTACGCCGGGTAGAGAACGGTATCAGCCGGTCTGTTGAACGTGATAAGTTCAGGATGGTACAAACGCCACAGGTTTTCCGCTCCGAAATTCTCAAAAAAGCTTACCTGCAGGGATACCGCAGCGATTTTACAGATGAAGCTTCCGTAGTAGAAAACTCGGGACAGCCCCTGCATTTGGTAGATGGAAATGTGGAAAACATCAAAGTTACCCATCCCGGCGACCTGGGATACGTGGAAACCGTATTGGCTTCCCGCCAGGAAGATTGACCAAAATCACCTGCTCACTTTTCGCCCTTTCCATTGGTATGGAAACAGCCCGCGTATAGCCACATAAGAGATATAAACCGGATAGACCATTTCGAAAGGAAAAACAAAGGGCAACAAATACCGTTTACCGGCAAAACGGCTAAAAGCATAAAGCAACGGGAAATCAACAACTGTCTTTAGGATAATAAAAAGCAGGTAGATGGCAGCAAACCAATGGCTGGTAAACAAACAGAAGACCAAAATAGCCGTCAGCAGAAAATTAAAAAAGAAAATAATGTATGAGACAGCCAATGCCCATGGTTGGGAATATGCCCTGGCCTTGGAACCCCAGCGGATACGTTGCGCGAAAAACATTTTCAAATCCTCCGGTGCCGGTGTTTGCACGATGGCCTCCTCATTTTTAATAAAGGCAATGGCTTTTCTGCCAAATTTTTTTCTCACATAATGAATAAAAAAGACATCGTCCCCTGAAGTAAATCCGGTATGCAAAGCATCCGATTCCGCTTCAGCGAATATTTTTTTTTCAAAGGCCATGTTGGCTGCATTTCCCATAAAAGGAAGACCTATTTCAGCAGAACCCGCCCCCGAAGCCACCAGACTGATAAAATCAAGGGAGAAGAGCTTTTGTAAAAAAGAGGTTTCTTTGTGATAAATCACCGGGCCTAAAATAAGCCTGGGCTGTTTCTCTTCATACAAAACAGCTATCTCTGCAAGCCAGCTTTTTTTGGGCAGGCAGTCGGCATCCGTAGTAACAATAAGTGTACCGTCAGCCGATGCAATTCCTTTGCGCAAAGCGGCTTTTTTTCCTTTTTCGTCAGAATCAAGTAACCGGATATTTCGCTTTTTGTTGGCAGCAATAAATTTCTCTATTATTTGGTCGCCCCCATCGGTGGAATGGTCATTGACAAAGATAAATTCGAGCAGGGAATCGGGATAAGTCTGGTGTAAAAGGACTGTGAGCAAATTTTCCAGAAATCCCGCTTCATTTCGAAATGCCACCACCACGCTGAGCGAAGTCTGTGGATTTCTGTGCGAAAAGGAATAATTTTTCAGGCTGTTCCACCCTGCCGTGAAAGTAAGGATAACCAGTATGTAAAGTACGGCAGAAACGGAAAGCAGGAAAAGAATAATTTTACTTGTCATGGCTTTTGTTGTTGCGGAAAAACCGAAGCCTAAAGATAAAAAATAATCCTGACAATGCAGGTATTGCTAGGTTAAGCAGCCACAAAGCCGATGAAGCAGCCACAATATGTCCATCCGTTACTTCCGAATGAAGGGCACCAAAATAGAGGCCAAAGGCATAGATACTTACCGAACCGCGAACGCCTATTTCGGAAAGCGCAATGGTTGGAATAACACTCATCAGCAGATAAATCAACCCGATAACCATCATGGCATTCAGGTAACCCATCTGTACCTGGAAAATCCTGAGCAAAAGAAAAAACTGCATCGAAAAAACAAGGTAACGAAGTATACTGATAACAAGGACGTAAAAAAGCTCATGTGCCTGATACCAGGAAAAAACCTCGGTATAACGTGCAACTTTATTGTAAACACGGCCACTGATTTTCTTTAACAAAACAGAGAAAACACTAAAATTAAGAAAAGCAAACACCAATATGGCAGCAACAAAAAGAAGGCTGAACAGCATGCCGGCAAAAGCCCATCGGTTAAAAGAACTGTCAGGTTTTATCCAGCGAAAGAGAAAAAATGACACCGAAACAAACCCAAACAAAATGGTTGTTAATAATTGGGCCATGCTTCCCAAAATAGTAGCCAGCGTAGCCTGCAGCCGGTCAGCTTTTCGTAAAACAAAAACCCGCCCCAGGTAATCGCCAACACGGTTAGGGAGAAACACGCTGACCGAAATACCGGCAAGAACCGCCTTAAAAGCCTGTGGCAAAGAAACTGTTTCCAGCTTCTGCATGAGGAACTGCCATTTGCGGCTTTCCAACAGCAGGTTGACAAATAATAATACTATCACTATTGCCAGAAACAAGAAAAAATGGGGAGCTTTTGTTACCGCCTCAAAACTATTTAACAACGCGGACAAATCATGCTTGAAGAAAAGCTGCCTGTACAAAAAGTAAAAAGTAAATACCAATATGACAAACCGGATAAGTATGTTGTATGTTTTGCTTAATTTTGCCATAAACGTTTCATTTGGCTAAAGAGAGAATAATATTAGGTATTGACCCGGGTACCAACATTATGGGTTACGGGTTAATACAACAGACAGGGAATAAAATCCACATGATTACCATGGGAATCCTCAAGCTGTCGCAGTACAATAACCATGCGCTAAAATTAAAAAAGATTTTTGAACGAACATTGGCCATGGTAGAAGAATATCAACCGGATGAACTGGCCATTGAAGCCCCATTTTATGGTAAAAACGTTCAGTCAATGTTGAAACTTGGACGTGCCCAGGGTGTTGCCATGGCAGCCGCGTTGTACAAAGACCTGCCCATTTTTGAATATTCGCCCAAAAAGATCAAACAATCCATCACCGGAAACGGTAACGCCTCCAAAGAGCAGGTGGCGGGAATGCTAAAATCTATTCTGAATTTTAAAGAATTACCGGACAAACTGGATGCCACGGATGGCCTTGCCGCCGCTGTCTGTCACTTTTTTCAGGGAGACAACGCTGCAACCTCCGCGCATTACAACAACTGGTCGGGATTTCTGAAAGACCATCCGGAGAGGTTGAAGAAGTAGAAGACTGTTACAAATTCCCAGAATCTATTCTGTTATCAAAAATAAGGATGCGTTTGGCCTATCCAAACAGGCTGTTATCCTGCCCTCGGTTTAAAATAAGTTATACATTTGGTGTGGATATAAGAAGTTAGGCTTCATGCGGGAGAAAAACAGATAGAAAAATTAAAGCAGTTATGAAAATGCTTATCTTTGGAATACATAAGCTCTAAATTCAAAATGAGAATACAAGAAAGAAAATATCTTCCGGAATATTTAAAAGTTATAGGGAACAAAATCCCTGCGCTAATTAAGAAATTTAATTTTTCAGAAGGCAATGGAAATTTTGAATACTTAACGAAAGCATCCGCTGTTTACTCTTCAAATATTGAAGGAAACAGCATTGACCTTAATTCTTTCATGAATTATGAGTTAAGCAAAGAAAAATTCAAGCCAGGAAAAGAAATTGAAGAAATAGAAAACCTTGTTACAGCTTATGAATTTGCTCAACAAAACGAACTGAACGAAACAAATTTTTTAACTTGCCATAAATTTTTATCAAAAACGCTATTAATTAAAAGCAAACAAGGAAAATACAGAATAGAACAAGTTGGTGTTTTCGGTAAATCAGGACTTACCTATTTAGCAATTGAACCGGAATTTGTTGAACGGGAAATGAAACAATTATTTTCAGACATTTCAAAACTCATAAAAGAAAATTTAACAATTTCAGAAGTATTTTATTTCGCCTCATTAATACATTTAGTCCTAGTACATATTCACCCTTTCAGAGACGGAAATGGGCGAGTGGCCAGATTAATAGAAAAATGGTTTATCACTGAAAAACTTGAAGAAAAATACTGGAAAATTCCCTCTGAAGAATATTATAAAACACATCAAGAAGAATATTACAAAACATTGGATTTGGGAGTAAATTATTACGAGCTTGATTATGATAATTGCTTAGGATTTTTATCAATGCTTCCAAACTGCTTAAAAGGAAAAAAATATAAAGCACGAAAGCCTAACAATGGCTCATAGTGCATGCCGCAATTAGTTGTAAATATGAAGATTAAGCATTAAATGAAGTTACCGGGAAATAGAAAAATATAACATTGAAATTGCGGCACGCACCATAGCCTGAACCGTTATGCCGCATACGGAGAGATACAATAAAATTTTAGAAAAAAATTTGCGAAAATCAAAATAAGTACCTATATTTGTACCTAATTAATAACTTAAAATAAAAAACAATGATTGCTGCAAACTTCACAGAATTTAGGACTGGCTTAAAAAAGTTTCTTGATAACGTTGAAAATAATCATGAGACGTTAGTGATAAAAAGAAAATCCGGAAAAGGAGCTGTCATGATTTCATTGGACGAATACAACTCAATTATGGAAACTGTACATTTATTGAGCTCAAAAGCAAATGCTGACAGACTTTATGAGTCAATTCGGCAAATGAAAAAGGGAGAAACCGTGAACCATGACTTAATCGAAGATTAATGAAAATTACTTTTTCAAAAAATTCATGGGAAGATTATATTTCATGGCAGAAAGAAGACAAAAAAGTATTGAAAAGAATTAATCAATTGATTAAGGACATTCAAAGAACGCCTTTTCAAGGAATTGGCAACCCTGAACCATTGAAATATGACTTAGCCGGTTTTTGGTCGAGACGGATTGACCGGGAACACAGACTTGTGTACCAGGTTATTGACCAAGAGATATTAATATACAGTTGTAAATATCATTATGACAGATAAAGTACGAATGTACACAGCATAACAATGGCTCATAGTGCATACCGCAAATCGTTGTAAATATGAAGATTAAGCATTAAATGAACATACCGGAAAATAGGAAAATATTTTTCTTCTGGAGTAAGAGACAAAAACTAAAATTCCGAGGTAAAATAAAACCGGATATCCGGATATTTTTCCTGTGCCATTTGTAAGGAAAAAAGGGAGTCGGCCAGAAACACTTCCCGTCCCTCTTTGTCAACGGCAATCTGGCCGCGTTTACGTGCCCTGAAATCTTCCAGTTGTGCTTTGTTATCGCTGACAAACCAGGCTGTTTTATACAGGGTAATCGGCTCATAACGACATTTGGCATTGTACTCGTGTTCCAGCCGGTACTGGATAACTTCAAACTGCAAAGCCCCTACGGTCCCGATAATTTTTCGCCCGCTTTGTTTTCCGGTAAAAAGCTGGGCCACCCCTTCATCCATGAGCTGGTCTATCCCTTTTGCCAGCTGTTTGGAACGCATGGGATCGGCATTGACCACATAGCGGAAAAGTTCCGGTGAGAAACTGGGAATTCCTTTAAAATGCAATACTTCGCCTTCGGTGAGCGTGTCGCCGATTTTGAAATTGCCGGTATCGTGTAACCCCACAATATCACCGGGATAAACAGCTTCCACCACCGATTTTTTCTGTGCCATAAACGCCGTGGGGCTGGAGAATTTCAACATTCTGTTTTGGCGTACATGCAGGTAGTTGGTGTTGCGCCTGAAAACTCCCGAAACAACCCGCACAAAAGCTATGCGGTCGCGATGTTTCGGGTCCATATTGGCATGGATTTTAAATACAAATCCGGTAAACGGCTCTTCTTCCGGTTTTATGAAACGCACATCACTTTCGCGCCCCAGTGGAGCGGGCGCAATCTCGGTAAAGACATCCAACAGCTCTTTCACCCCGAAATTATTCAGCGCACTGCCGAAAAATACCGGAGAAATCTCTCCCGAAAGGTAATCCGTTTTCTGAAATGGCGGATATACGCCCTGTACCAGTTCCAGCTCCTCACGTAAAATTTCAGCATCTTGTTCAAGATAATTTTCCAGCTCCGGATTGTTCATGTCATCAAACCGGATGCTCTCCTCAATGGTCTGTTTGCCGGGAGAAAACAGATGCAGGTTTTTGTAATAAATATTGTAAACGCCCTTAAAAGTGCTTCCCATGCCAATGGGCCAGCTGAGCGGGGTAACTTTCAGGTTCAGTTTCTGTTCAATCTCATCGAGAAGCTCGAAAGCATCCTTTCCTTCACGATCCATTTTGTTGATAAACACCATGATGGGTGTCTTGCGCATACGGCAGACTTTGACCAGTTTTTCGGTTTGCGGTTCAACGCCCTTGGCCACGTCAATCACCACAATCACACTGTCCACAGCGGTGAGTGTCCGGAAAGTGTCTTCTGCAAAATCCTGGTGGCCGGGCGTATCCAGGATATTTATTTTCGTTTCAAGATATTCAAAACCCATGACGGAAGTGGCAACGGAAATTCCGCGCTGCCGTTCAATTTCCATCCAGTCGGAGGTGGCCGTTTTCTTGATTTTGTTGGATTTTACCGCACCGGCAACCTGGATGGCCCCGCCGTAAAGCAGCAACTTTTCCGTCAGGGTGGTTTTCCCTGCATCCGGGTGGCTGACAATGGCAAAAGTACGTCGGCGGGCTATCTCTTTTTTATTGATCATGTAAAATTTTTGAGGGTGCAAAAGTAGAAAAAACAATGGTCCAAACGCGAATGGCTGAACCGGTTTGCAACAGGTACCGGTTACAAAAATTCCGACACATTGCCCGCAACGAGCGTTTTCATTTTGTCCGGATTCAGGTATTTTCCGGCAAGGGGAAGTAAATCATCCGAAGTGAGTTGCATCATCTGCTCCAGGCTTTTTTTGTAAAATGAAAAAGGAACCTCCAGTTCGGTACTTTTTCGGAACCGCTCGGCCAGCTGAAAAGTCCCATCAAAATTACGGAGATAAGTACCGTACAGGTAATTTTTTACCGTTTGCAACTCAACATCGCCAATTTTATCCTCACACAACTGATGCATTTGAAATTTGATTTCCTCCAGGGCAGCAGCAGTATGACGGGCATTTACCTCGGTAGCCACGGCAAACATGCTGGCATGGCGATGGCTTTGAAGAACGGAAAAAATGCCGTAAGTATAACCTTTTTCTTCCCTTACACTGCTCATAAGCCGCGAACCGAAATAGCCGCCCAGCACCGTATTCAAAAGGCTAAGGCCGGGAAAATCGGGATGCAGGCGCGGAATACTTAACGTTCCTATACGCAAAGCAGACTGCAGGGCGTTTTCTTTTTCGATAAACAGCTCCTGCTGCTCTTCGGGAAGAATAAAATCTCTGTTTAAAGCATCCGGTTTTTGTTTCTGTTGCGGAACAGTTCCCAATATCCGGTTGAGGTTTTGCAACACTGTTTTATCTGTTTTCCCACTCAGGATAACATAAAAATCAGCATAGCGTTTGTGGTAAAAATCCAACAGGTTTTGTCGTGTAAGTTTCCCGAAATCATCCGCTTCCAGCACTTGTCCGTAAGCCGATTTCTCTCCAAAAACCAGTTTGTTAAAAGCCCGTGAAGCCAAAAAGTTTACCTTTTGGCTGTTCACCTGATACTCCTGTCTTTTCCGGTCGGTATAAATATTGAATTCTTCTTCTGGAAAGAGTGCATCCGTTATCAGCTCGCCCATGAGCGGCAGCAGGCGGTCGTAATATTTCGTGAGGCTGTAGAGGGTGATGCCTGCCGTATCTTTGGTAAGGAAATAATCGGTATAAGCACCGTGGAAATCCAGTATTTCGGCAATTTGGTAGGAAGAATGGCGGCTGGTCCCTTCGGCGAGCAGGTCGTTGACAGCGGATGCCTGGAGTTTTTTGTCCTGAAAAGAGGTGCCGGCATTGAAAACGATATCTAACCGGGTAACTTCCTGGTTTTCATCGGGGATAAGATAAACCTTTACCCCGTTGTCCAGTGTGATTTTCTCCGGCATGGCAATGTGGAGCGTTTCAAAACCGGCCGGTTGCGGCATAACGGTTCTGTCCAGATGTATTATTTTATTCATGATTTCTTTTTGGCTTTGTAATACAACACATTCTTTTTGGCAGGATCAAACAGACAGACAGCCATTTGGCGAATGTCGTCCGCTTGTACGGCACGGTAATGCCCCGGTTCGGAATTGAACATAGCCGCATCGCCGAGCATTTCGTAATAGCATAGTGCCATGGCTTTTCCCGGCACTGAGATTTCTGAAAAAACCAATGCGGCTTCCGCTTTGTTTTTCACTTTCTGCAACTCCTCGTCCCGGACATTTTCCGTTGTTAATTTGTTCAATATCGCCATAACAGCTTCTTCGGTTTCCGCAAAAGTTACCTGCGGATAGAGTTTCCCGGTAATGAGAAACATACCCCCATCCAAATCGCCGGTGAGGTAGGCGTTGACCTCCGAAAGGAGCTGTTTCTCCTTCACCAGCTGTTGGAAAAGACGGGAAGAATTGCCGTTAGAAAGGATATCGCTGAGCAAATCGCAGGCGTAATAATCTTTGTCTGTTCGTTTGGGCATTTTCCACGCCATGTAAAAAGCATCCTGTGGCACATCGCGTTCTACCGTGAGTGAGCGGGCTTCTGTTTGTTCCGGCTCTGCCGGATAGCTGCGCAAAAGCTTTTCTCCGGAAGGGATTTCGCCAAACCATTTTTCTGTCAGCTGTTTGACTTCTTCGGTCTTCACATCACCGGCCACACAGAGAATGGCATTATCGGGATTGTAGTATTTCCCATAAAACGCTTTCACATCCTGCATGGTGGCTTTTTCAATGTGGCTGATATCTTTCCCAATGGTATTCCAGCGGTAGGGGTGTTTTTTGTAAACCAGTGGCTTCAGCAACAGGTACACATCGCCGTAAGGCTGGTTCAGATAATTCTGTTTAAACTCCTCGATGACCACCTGCCGTTGTACCTCCAGGCTTTTCGGGCTGAAAGCAAGAGAAAGCATGCGGTCCGATTCAAGCCAGAAAGCCATTTCCAGGCTGGTCTTGGGCAGGGTGAGGTAATAATTGGTAAAGTCGCTGTTGGTAAAGGCATTGTTTTGGCCCCCTGCTTTTTGCAACGGTTCATCATATTTCGGGATGTTTACCGAGCCGCCAAACATAAGGTGCTCAAACAGGTGGGCAAAACCGGTTTTGTCCGGATCTTCATCGCGTGCCCCCACACGGTAGAGTATGTTCATGGCCACAATGGGTGTGGTGGTGTCGCGGTGTACCAGCACTTGCAGTCCGTTGTCCAGTTTGAAACGATCGAAAGAGATCATAAAAAGTTTTTTAAATCAATTTTTTAAGGGTGCAAAGGTACGAAAGTAGGGATGATAACAGATAAAGCACAAGCCTGTTATTCAAAAAAAAGCCCCGCTTCACAGCGGGGCAATCAGAAAATGTTAATTCAACCAGAATTATCAATTATGTTCGTTCTTATTTCCGTGTTGTGTTTGCAAGCTGTTTCTGCTGACAGGCTTTCATCTCTTTTAAAACAGCCGCGGGAATATCATCCACTGTTGCTTCGTCTTCCTCAACAAAAATCGACTTATAAGCTTGCCGGGAAAGGTGCTGTTCGCCAATTTCCAGGATGTTTGAAGGGATATCGTTTACCTGTTCTTCTCCATCAGCCGAAAAAGTGGTATGAATAAGTTTCTGAAACAGGGCTTCCGAAGAAACTGTTGTTGCGCTGAGCGGGATATCATTTAGATTTTCCCCCTCATCCGTACGTAAAAGGGTGGTCAGGTTCTTGTCCTGGTTGTTCTCAGGCTGGGCACCCAGGATACCGATTCCCGTAAAAAGGAGAACCAAAAGTACCGGTAAATATGTTTTTATTGTTTTCATGATTTATTATTTTTTAGTTATATCCTTAAGTCTATCCATAAGCGTGCCATAAATTATATTTAATTATATATCAATGTTTTATAGTGTATTTCAATATTACATGCCAAACGATGAATGTTTGGTAACAGGACACCTTTGTTCGTTAGTGAACAGTTTTGTGCCGGAAAGGGTTACCGGCGAATTTGTTTAACGTTAATGCTAAGCAGAAAAAAATAGTATATTGCATATTAAATAGTGCAAAATTTTATATATTTATTGTTTTTGTTGGCTAATTCCTATTTTGAGGTGCTATGCAAAATGGACTTTGACCCTAAAGAGGAAAAAGTTGGAGTTCCGTGCCCCGTAATTGACGTTAATAAAACGTTGTAAATTTTGATTTAAGGCTTCTGCTTTTGCGTTAGTTTCTTTGGCAATAAAGTAATTGATGATCTGTCCCATGTTTCTTTTCATCAGGTAGGCTACGTTTTTCATTTCCTCAATACCAG